>NZ_JBITWR010000006.1:0-528665 GCF_044544025.1 Streptomyces sp. NPDC055243 | reverse complement strand
CCTCTGCCTCGCCAGACGCCGAGCAGACGTCCTCTTCGCCATGCTCCGCGACGGCACCTTCTATCAACCACCAACCCCGACTACCCCTTGACCAATGTCATAGGGGCACCCCCCCGTTACCTTTTTCGTGGCTCCGCAATGGGGCCTCCGGCCTTCGGGTCCGGCATGACTTCCCCCCTTGTTGTTGATGATCCGGGGGGTGGTGTCACCGGGTCCGGAGGCATCGACGGACCGCTGATGAGGGGCTTGAGCACCGGCTTCACCCAGGCCGGAAGAGCTCTCCGTAACGTGGATGTGGCAGCTCGGTGCCGAGGCGAGGCCGGACGAAAGGCGTGAGCGGAGGGGCCTGCACGTGATCGACACCGGCGACATCGACGTCTTCCTCGGCCTGGACGTCGGCAAGGGCGAACACCACGTCACCGCCGTCACCCCGGCAGGCAAGAAGGCCTTCGACAAGCGGCTGCCCAACACCGAACCCAAGCTCCGCGAGCTCTTCGCCAAGCTGAAGGCCAAGCACGGAACAGTGCTGGTCGTGGTCGACCAGCCGGCCTCGATCGGCGCCCTGCCGCTGGCGGTCGCCAGGGACATGGACTGCCCCATCGCCTACCTGCCCGGCCTGACGATGCGGAGGATCGCCGACCTTTACCCCGGCGAGTCCAAGACCGACGCGAAGGACGCATTCATCATCGCGGACGCGGCCCGCGCGATGCCCCACACGCTGCGGGCGATCGACGGCGAGGACGAGACGATCGCCGAACTGGAGATGATCGTCGGCTTCGACGACGACCTCGCAGGCGAGGCAACCCGGGCCGCGAACCGGCTCCACGGCCTGCTGACACAGATCCATCCCTCGCTGGAGCGAGTGCTGGGGCCGCGGTTGCAGCACCCAGCCGTCCTTGCCCTGCTGGAGCGGTTCGGGTCGCCGGCCCAGATCCGCAAGGCCGGCAGGCGACGGCTGATCACGTTGTTACGGCCGAAGGCTCCGAGGATGGCCGAGCGGCTGGCCGAGGACATCTTCGCCGCGTTGGACGAGCAGACCGTCATCGTTCCGGGCACCGAGGCGGCCGCGCTGATCGTCCCAAGCCTGGCCGGATCGCTTACCGCCGTCCTTGACCAGCGCAAGCTGCTGGCGGGGCGGATCGAGGAACTCCTGGAGGCCCACCCTCTTTCCAAGGTCCTGAGGTCGATTCCAGGAGTCGGCGTCAGGACCGGAGCCCGGATCCTGATCGAGGTCGGCGACGGCAGCACCTTCCCCACCGCCGGCCACCTCGCCGCCTATGCCGGTCTCGCCCCGGCAACCCGCAGCTCCGGGTCCTCGATCCGTGGCGAACAGCCTTCGCGGAGGGGAAACAAGCAGCTCAAGCGGGCCTTCTTCCTCTCCGCGTTCGCTGCCCTGGGCGACCCGGCATCGCGGGCCTACTACGACAAGAAGATCACCGGAGGGAAGCACCACACCCAGGCCCTGCTCTGCCTCGCCAGACGCAGGGCGGATGTCCTCTTCGCCATGCTCCGCGACGGCACCTTCTACGAAGCCCGGCCGGTCACGCCAGTCGGCCGAGCCTAGGAGGAAGCCCCGTCCCCGCCCGGAAGGTGGGCAGCCACGTCGTAGTTGGCGATCCGTCCCGCCAGTGCCCGCGGGCTCACACCGTGAGCATTGCCCCGGTTGGGGTCGGCACCAGCCTCCAGCAGCAACCGGATCGTCGCCCCCTCGCCCTGCGAACAGAACACCGCCCTCCACAGCGGCGTATTGCCATGGCCGTCCGCGGCGTCGACCGTCGCACCCGCGGCCAGGAGGACCTCAATAGCCGATGGCGACTGGGCCTGAGCTGCAAAATGCAGCGGCGTCCAGCCCGCGCTGTCGGCTGCCTCCGGATCGGCACCCCCGGCCAACAGCACCCGCAGGCCATCCGTGTCCCCGTCGGCAGCCGCATAGTGCACTGCCGCCCGCCCCAACCGATCACGATCCGTCATGCCGACCATCCTCACCCGGCTTGACCAAACAGATAGGGGCACCCCCCCCGGAGGGGCTTGCGCACCCCCAAGGACGTTCCTATCGTTTGGTCTCAAACGATAGCCCCGCTCCGCCCCGCAGAAAGGCTGGACCACGGGTGACCGAAGCGAGCGCAACCCCGAGGAACAAAGCCCCCCAGAAAGCCCCCCGGAATTCCCCCCACGTCGCAGAGACCATCGAATCGCTGCGCGGACAAGGAACCGACGTCGTCCGCGTCATCTATCCCGACCTCATCGGCGTCGACCGCGGTCGGGACATCCTCGTCGGACATCTGGCGAGCGCCTGCGCCCACGGGCTCTCCTTCTGCCGCGCCGTCTATCACACCAGCCCCCGGGGCGACGTCGTCCCCGTCGCGGGCGGGCTCGACGCCGGGCTTCCCGACATCTGCGTACGGCCCGATCTCGCCACCCTCCAGGCCCTGCCCTGGGAGCCCGGCGTCGCCTGGTGCCTCGGGGACACCTTCGATCCCGCCACCGGCGAACCCGCCGCCGAATCGCCACGCGCCCTGCTGCGGCGCGTACTTGAGCGCGCCGAGGAGTACGCCGACAGCGCCGTCACCCCTGTCGTCGGGCCCGAGCTGGAGTACTTCCTGTGCGAGGCCGACCCCGCCACCCCCTCCGGGTGGTCCGTCTACGGCGGCGCCACCGGCAACGTGTACAGCGCGGGCCGGCGCGGTGACCCGGACGGTCACCTGCTGCGCACCCTGCGCTCCCTGGACGGGCTCGGCATCGGCGTCATCGCGGGCAATCACGAGTTCGACGGCGGGCAGTTCGAGATCAATCTCGGCCACTCCGACGCCCTGGACGCCGCCGACCGCGCCTTCCGTTTCAAGGCCGCCGTCAAGGAGACGGCCCGCCGCGAGGGGCGGCTCGCGACCTTCATGGCCAAGCCGTTCAACGGGCTCGGCGGTTCCGGATTCCATCTGCATCTCTCGTTGGCCGACGGCTGCGGACGCAATGTGTTCGAGGACGAAGAAGCTCCCGACGGGCTCTCCGCGACCGCGCGGCACGCCGTCGCCGGGCTCCTGCGGCACGCTCCCGCGCTCAGCGCCCTGCTCAACCCGACCATCAACTCGTACAAACGCTTCGGCCCCGACACCCTCGCCCCCTGGCTGATCGACTGGGGTCTCGACAACCGCAGCGCCATGCTCCGCATACCGCCCGAGCGGGGGGAGGGGACCAGGATCGAGCTGCGGCTCGGTGACGCCTCCGCCAATCCCTATCTCGTCGTCGCCGGGACCGTCGCCGCGCTGCTTCTCGGCATCCGCGACAAGGCCGAGCCGCCGGCCCCGCTGGAGGGCTACGGCTACCAGGAGGACTCCGCGCCCCTCCTCCCCGGCACGCTCGGCGCCGCGCTCGACGCCCTGGAGGCCGACGAGGCGCTGACCGGACTCCTGGGAGCGGAGTTCACCGACGCCTTCCTCACGTACAAGCGCGACGAGATCGATCGCTTCCACCACCACGTCACCGAATGGGAGTTCACGGAGTACGCCTTCCTCCTCTGACCCCGCGCCTGATCCCGCGCCCGACCTGAGATCCGAAGGAGTACGTCCCATGAGCACGGTCACGGAGCCCCTGGCCCTGTCCGACGTCGACCTCGCCGACAACGACAAGTTCACCGACGGCACGCTGCCCTGGCGGATGTTCGACGTGCTGCGCCGGGAGGACCCCGTCCACTGGCAGCCCGAGCCGGCGCCCAACTCCGGCTTCTGGGCGGTCACCCGGCACGCGGACATCGTGCGCGTGGACCGCGACCCGGAGACCTTCACCTCGATGCGGTTCACCAATCTCGAGGAAGTCGACGAGGATCAAATCGCCCTGCGGCGTTCCCTGTTGGAGACGGACGGCATGCGCCATCGCGCGATGCGGCTGATCCTGCAGAAGCAGTTCACTCCGCGCGCCGTCGCGACGTACGAGACGTTCCTGCGCGGCCTTACCGCCCGCACGCTCGACGCGGCCCTGCCCAGAGGGACGTTCGACTTCGTGAGGGAAGTCTCCGCGGACTTTCCCATCAATGTGCTGGCCCGGATGCTCGACGTTCCGGAGGAGGACACCCAGCAGCTCATCGACTGGGGCAACCGCATCATCGGCAACACCGATCCCGACTACGCCGATGTTCTCCTGGAGAGCGCGGAGAGCGAGCAGTACCGCGATCTGCCGTTCCGCTCCCCTGCCGCGCTCGAAGTCTTCGCGTATGGACGGAAGTTGGCCGCCGTGCGGCGTGGCGGGGGTGGCAGTGATCTCGTGAGTACGCTGGTCAACAACTCGCCCAAGGACGGTGTCCCGCTCTCCGAGAGCGACTTCGACAACTACTTCCTGCTGCTCGTGGTCGCGGGCAACGAGACCACCCGGCACGCCATTTCGCACTCCATGCTCGCGTTGATCGAGCACCCGGACGAGCGCGCGAAACTGGTCGCCGATCCCTCGCTCATTCCGGGTGGCGTCGAGGAGTGTCTGCGCTGGGCCTCGCCCGTCTATCACTTCCGGCGGACGGCCACGCGTGACGTGGAGTTGGGCGGCAAGCTGATCCGGGAGGGCGACAAGGTGGTGCTGTGGTTCGCCTCGGGGAATCGTGACGCCGATGTCTTCCCCGACCCGTACCGCTTCGACGTGACGCGCGAGAACATCGACCACGTCACCTTCGGCAAGGGCAGCCCGCACTTCTGTCTGGGCAACTCCCTCGCCCGCCTGGAGATGCGGATCATGTTCGAGGAGCTGTTGCCGCGGCTCGCGGACATCCGGGTGGCCGGTGAGGTACGGCGGGTGCGGTCCAACTTCGTGAACGGGATCAAGGAGCTGCCCGTCACGGTGGGGCTGCGGTGAGGGTCAGCCGCCGGACGTGTCCAGCTCCGCGTCCTCGCTGATGCCCGCACAGTCGTAGGGGTCCTTCAGCCAGCCGTCCGGCAGGACGACGCGGTTGTTGCCCGACGTGCGGCCGCGCGGGCCGTCCGCACCCGTCGGCCAGCCCTGGTCGAGGTCCAACTCGCCCAGCCCGTCCTCCAGTTCGGCCAGGGACGAGGTGATCGCGAGGCGCTTGCGCATCTCGGAGCCGACCGAGAAGCCCTTCAGGTACCAGGCCACGTGCTTGCGGAAGTCGATGACGCCGCGTGCCTCGTCGCCGATCCACTCGCCCAGCAGCGTCGCGTGGCGGAGCATGACCTTCGAGACCTCGCGCAGATCCGGGGCCTTGGGCGCGCCCGTGCCCTCGAAGGCCGCCACCAGGTCGCCGAAGAGCCAGGGGCGGCCGAGGCAGCCGCGGCCCACGACGACGCCGTCGCAGCCGGTCTCCTTCATCATGCGGACCGCGTCGGCCGCCGACCAGATGTCGCCGTTGCCGAGCACCGGGATCTCGGGGACGTGCTCCTTGAGGCGGGCGATGGCGTCCCAGTCGGCGGTGCCGCCGTAGTGCTGGGCGGCGGTGCGGCCGTGCAGGGCGATCGCCGTGACGCCCTCCTCGACGGCGATGCGGCCCGCGTCCAGGAAGGTGATGTGCTCGTCGTTGATGCCCTTGCGCATCTTCATGGTGACGGGCAGGTCCCCGGCGCCGCTGACGGCCTCACGCAGGATCGCGCGCAGCAGGGGCCTCTTGTACGGGAGCGCGGAGCCGCCGCCCTTGCGGGTGACCTTGGGGACGGGGCAGCCGAAGTTCAGGTCGATGTGGTCGGCGAGGTCCTCCTCGGCGATCATGCGGACCGCCTTGCCGACGGTCGCGGGGTCGACGCCGTACAGCTGGATGGACCGGGGCTTCTCGGTCTCGTCGAAGTGGACCAGCTGCATGGTCTTCTCGTTGCGCTCGACCAGGGCGCGCGTCGTGATCATCTCGCTGACGAAGAGGCCCTTGCCCCCGCTGAACTCCCGGCACAGCGTCCTGAACGGCGCGTTCGTGATGCCCGCCATGGGCGCGAGCACGACGGGCGGCCGCACGGCGTGCGGGCCGATCTGAAGCTGGGGCTCCATGGCGCGGGGTTCCTCCGGGCGAGCGGTTGGGCAGGGGGCAGACCTCTTATTGTCCCTCATCCGCGCGACTGCTTGCGCGTCCGGCCTTCACCAGGCGGTACAGCTCCTCCGTGGCCGCCTGCGAGCGGGCGTCCGCCGGGACGTACGTACCCAGGCGCGGGCCCTCGGCCGGGCCGAGCCACAGCCCGTGGTACGTGAAGTGCAGCGGGCCCACGGCGGCATTGTTGAACCGTTTCGACTGGTCCACCGCCTGCATCACCTCGTGCCGCTCCCACAGCTCGCAGAATTGCGGCGAGGCCTTGCGCATCCGCCTGAGCAGCGTCTTCCACGCCGGGTCCGCCAGATGCCCGGCCATCCGCGCCCGGAAGCGCGCGACCATCCGGCGCATCGTCTCCTCGCGGTCCTCCATGGCGGCCTGCCAGGCGGGGTGCGTGAAGGTCAGCCACATGCAGTTGCGGTCCTCGGGCGGCAGCACGTCGAGGTCGGTGAGGAGCTTTCCGTACGTCGCGTTGTAGGCGAGGACGTCGTAGCGGGAGTTCTGCACGCACGCCGGGTACGGCTCCAGCTGCGTGACGATCCGCAGCAGGCCCTGCGGGACCGAGGCGATCTCGGCGGCCGGTGAGGGGTCGGCGGTGCCCGCGAGCTGGAAGAGGTGGGCGCGCTCACCGGCGTCCAGCATCAGGGCGCGGGACAGGGCGTCGAGCACCTGCGCCGACACGTGGATGGCGCGGCCCTGCTCCAGCCACGTGTACCAGGTGACGCCGACCGTGGAGAGGTGCGCGACCTCCTCGCGGCGCAGGCCCGGCGTGCGGCGGCGCGGGCCACGCGGCAGGCCGGCCTGCTCGGGGGTGATGCGTTCGCGGCGGCTGCGCAGGAAGTCGGCGAGCTCACTGCGGCGGATACGGTCGGTCTTCGCCGGCGCTGCGGTGTCCATGGGATCAGCTTGCCTGCCCGGCGACCCTGTTTCCAGGTAGTGCGGGTACCAGGATGAAGAGACTCTGGTACCAGGCTGATGGTTCGACGACCGTCGTACTCGTGAACCTCACGAACTCCACGGCCCACGTCCTCAAGCCCGCCCCCGCGGCCCCGGGCAGCCGGCCCGCCCCGGACGGCCGGTCCGCCCCGGACGCCGCTCCCGCCCTGACCCCGCAGCCGCGCCGAGCAGCCCACCCGCAGCGACATCGGCGGCACGCTGCTGCTCGCCGCGTCCCTGATCGCGCTGCTGCTGCCCCTGACCGAGGGACGGGCCGCGGGCTGGCCCCTGTGGTCGGTGCTGTCCCTGACCGCCGCACCCTTCCTGGCCTGGGCGTTCGCCCGCGTCGAACTGCGCGCCGAACGCACCGGCGGCAGCCCGCTGCTGCCCCCCTCGCTCCTTCGCGAACCCGGCGTACGCAGGGGTCTCACCATCGGTCTGCCCATCTTCACCGGCTTCGCCGGCTGGATGTTCGTGAGCGCGGTGACGCTCCAGCAGTGGCTGGGCTTCAGCCCCTTGAAGGCCGGTCTGACCCTGATCCCCATGGGCGTCGCACAGTTCGCGGCGTCGATGCTCGCCCCCCGCCTGGTGACACGGCTCGGCAGCCGGGCGTTGACGGTGTGCGCGGCGGTGCACGGAGCCGGTCTCGCGATCCTCGCGCTGACGGTGCTGTGGACGCCGTGGGCGTCCCTGAGCCCGCTCGTCCTCGCCCCCGGCCTCGCCCTGTGCGGCGTGGGCCAGGGGGTGCAGCTCGCCCTCTACTACCGCATCGTGCTCGCCGCGGTGCCCGCGTCGAAGGCGGGCGCGGGCAGCGGTCTGGCGGCGACGGTCCAGCAGTCCTGCCTCGCGTTGGGCGTCGCCACGCTCGGCTCGCTCTTCCTCGCCATGGTGCCGGGCCTGGGGATGCGGGACGCGTTCGCGGTCGTGCTCGCGGTGCAGCTGGCCGGGCTCGTCGGGCTCGCGCTGCTGAGCCTGCGGCTGCCGCGCCGGCTCGGCTGAGGGGGGCGGTGAGGGTCCGCGCGCGTACGACGCACGGCCCACGGGCGCGGCCCACAGCCCGCCGGGATACCGTCGAACTCATGCCAGCGCCAGAGCTCACGCACCGCCGACGCATGCTCGTCCTCGCGATCTGCTGCATGAGCCTGCTCATCGTCAGCCTCGACAACACCGTCCTGAACGTCGCCCTGCCGACCATGGCGCGGGAGTTCGACACCAGCATCTCGGGCATGCAGTGGACGATCGACGCCTACACCCTCGTCCTCGCCGCGCTCCTGATGCTGGCCGGATCGACGGCGGACCGCGTGGGACGGCAGAAGATCTTCAAGGTGGGCCTGGTGATCTTCACGGTCGCCTCCGTGGCCTGTTCCCTCGCGCCCAACCTCGAATCCCTGGTGGCCTTCCGCATGTTCCAGGCGGTCGGCGGCTCCATGCTCAACCCGGTCGCGATGTCGATCATCACGAACACCTTCACCGAGCCCCGCGAGCGGGCCCGCGCCATCGGGGTCTGGGGCGGGGTGGTCGGCATCTCCATGGCGGCGGGCCCGCTGGTGGGCGGCCTCCTGGTGGACACCGTCGGCTGGCGCTCCATCTTCTGGATCAACCTGCCGGTCGGCCTCGCGGCGCTGCTCCTCACCATCCGGTACGTCCCCGAGTCCCGCGCCCCCAAGCCGCGCCGCCCCGACCCCGTGGGCCAGCTCCTGGTCATGGTGCTGCTCGGCGCCCTGACGTACGCGATCATCGAGGCCCCCACGGCGGGCTGGACCTCGCCGCTGATCATCACGTTCGCGGCGACGGCACTACTGGCCTTGCTCGGCCTCCTCGCCTACGAGCCGCGCCGCGCCGACCCCCTCATCGACCTGCGCTTCTTCGGCTCGGCGCCGTTCAGCGGGGCGACGGTGATCGCCATCAGCGCCTTCGCCGCACTGGGCGGCTTCCTCTTCCTCTCCACGCTCTACCTCCAGAACGTACGCGGCCTGAACGCCCTGCACGCGGGCGTGTGGATGCTGCCGATGGCCGCGATGACGCTGATCTGCGCCCCGCTGTCGGGCCGCCTGGTCGGCAGCCGGGGCCCGCGGCTTCCGCTCCTGGTGGCGGGGGTCGCGATGACGGTTTCGGGGGTCCTGTTCGCCGCCTTCGACGCGGAGACCACGAACGCGACGCTCTTCCTCGGGTACGTCCTCTTCGGCCTGGGCTTCGGCTTCGTGAACGCCCCCATCACGAACACCGCCGTCTCCGGGATGCCCCGCTCCCAGGCGGGCGTGGCCGCGGCGGTGGCATCGACCAGCCGCCAGATCGGCCAGACCCTGGGCGTCGCGGTCATCGGCGCGGTCCTGGCATCCGGGGTGGGGAGTTCGTCGTACGCGGCCGTCTTCACGGAGGCGAGCCGCCCCGCCTGGTGGATCATCGCGGGGTGCGGCCTCGCGGTCCTGGTCCTCGGCGCCCTGACGAGCGGCAGCTGGGCGAGGGGCACGGCACGCCGGACGGCGGAACGCCTGGAGGCCATGCCCCAGGGCCCACGAGCGAACAGGACGCCCCACGCGGACCGCCGCTCGCCCCGCCCCTGAACCGAGCCCCTGAACCGAAGCCCCTGAACCGAACACGAAGCCGAACGCGCGCACCACACGCGCACTACGCTCGCGCCGTGACGGCGACTTGGAACCCCACGACACCAGGCGTACTACGCCTCCCTTCGGGCCGACTCATCCGCGGCCGAGGCCTGCGCGACCCGCTCCCGGAGGGCCCGCCCCCGGACTTCGCCCTGTACCTCCTGGGCAAGGAACCCCCCACCGTCCCCTGGGAGTCCCGCTGGCTGCGCTGGCCGGACTTCCGCCTGCCCGCTGACCGGTCCGCAACGGCTGCGGCCCTGCGCGAGGCACTGAAGCGGTCCGGGACGGAACGGGTCGAGATCGCCTGCGCGGGCGGCCAGGGCCGCACGGGCACGGCACTGGCCTGCATCGCGGTACTGGACGGCGTGCCGAGCGGCGAGGCGGTGGCGTACGTGCGGGAGCACTATGCGAGGCGGGCGGTGGAGACGCCGTGGCAGCGCAGATTCGTGAGGCGGTTCAGCTGACGCAGGAGGCGGCCGGAGGACATCGAGGCACCACCGAAGAGCCGGGCCGTTGAGTGGCGGATCCGCGGCGGATCACAGGAGCACCAGGAGTTGGCAAGTCGACGCTCCAGGCACATCTGCGGCACGGCCCCTTCACCGTCGTCGTCTTCGACGAGCTGCGGGCAACGAGATCACCTCCTCTGACGCGAGCGGCCCCAGCCGACCTACAACCGTTTTGTGGGTACGCATCGCGGGACGGACGAGGCCGCTCCGCACCGCTGAGCCTCGACAGGTGACAACTGACAGATATTGAAATCTGTCATCTGTCATGGCATGGTGAATGCATGCGTACTCTCACCCTCGGAACCACCGGCCCCCAGACCTCCGCCATCGGCCTCGGCGCCATGGGCATGTCCGCGCTGTACGGCGACGCCGACCGCACGGAGTCCATCGCGACCATTCACGCCGCCCTCGAAGCGGGCGTCACCCTCATCGACACCGGCGACTTCTACGCCATGGGTCACAACGAAATGCTGATCGGCGAAGCCCTCCGCTCCGCACCCGCCGCGCGCCGCGAACAGGCGCTCACCAGCGTCAAGTTCGGCGCCCTGCGCGACCCGGACGGCGACTGGGCGGGGTACGACGGGCGGCCCTCCGCGGTCAAGAACTTCGCCGCGTACTCGCTCCAGCGGCTCGGCGTCGACCACATCGACGTCTACCGCATCGCCCGCATCGACCCCGACGTCCCCGTCGAGGAGACCGTCGGCGCGATCGCCGAGCTGGTCGAGAAGGGGCACGTCCGGCACATCGGGCTCTCGGAGGTCGGCGCCGACACCATCCGCCGCGCCGCCGCCACCGCCCCCATCTCCGACGTACAGATCGAGTACTCGCTCATCTCCCGCGGCATCGAGGACCAGATCCTGCCGACGGTCAGTGAGCTCGGCATCGGCATCACGGCGTACGGAGTGCTCTCCCGCGGTCTGATCTCCGGCCACTTCGCCCGCGACCGCAAGCTGGCCGCGAACGACTTCCGTGCGATGAGCCCCCGCTTCCAGGGCGAGAACCTCGACCGGAACCTCGACCTCGTCGAGGCCCTTCGCAAGATCGCCGAGCAGAAGGGCGTCAGCGTGGCGCAGACCGCCATCGCCTGGGTTCTGGCCCAGGGCCCGCGGCACGACGCCTCGATCGTCCCGCTCGTCGGCGCCCGTCGCCGCGACCGCCTCTCCGAGGCGCTCGGCGCCCTCGACGTGACGCTCGATGCGTCCGACCTCGCCGCGATCGAGCAGGCGGTCCCCGCGGACGCCGCCGCGGGCGCGCGCTACCCGGAGGCACAGATGGCGCACCTCGACAGCGAGCACTGATCGCCCCCAGGTACGGTCACTGTCATGGCAACCGGCACCCTGACCCCCGAGCGCATCCTCGAAGCCACGGAGGACATGCTGCGCCGCCATGGCGCGGCGAAGGCCACCGTCGTGGACGTGGCCCGCGCGCTCGGGGTCAGCCACGGCACGGTCTACCGCCACTTCCGTACGAAGGCGGAACTGCGGGAGGCGGTCACGAAGCGGTGGCTGGACCGCACGTCACAGGCCCTGTCCGGAATCGTCACCGGCACCGAGGACCCCGAGGCGAAACTGCGCCACTGGCTGGCGGGCCTGTTCGCCGCCAAGCAGCACAAGGCGGGCGACGACCCCGAACTGTTCGCCACGTACACGGTGTTGACGGGCGAGAACAGCGGAGTGGTGGACCGCCACATCGCCGACCTGACGAGCCAACTGGCCACCATCATCCAAGAGGGCACCACCCAGGGCACTTTCACCGCCCCCGACCCCACGACCACAGCCCGCGCCGTCTTCGACGCCACCAACCGCTTCCACGACCCCGCGTACGCGGGCGAGTGGTCGAAGCCCGGCATCGAGCCCGCCTTCACGGCGGTGGTCGACCTGGTCGTACGCGGCCTGCGTCCCTAGCGGCCCCGGCCCGCAGGGCTCACGGCACCGAAGGGTCCACCGTCGCCTGATGCGCCTCGGCGAGGTGTTCTTCCGCCTTCAGCCAGGGCAGGAACTGGGCCCGTTTCCTCCAGTCGCACGTGTCGCAGCTCAACTGGCGCTGGACACCTGACTTCTGCACGTGCACCACATGCTCGCGCCCGTGCTGGTCCCATCTGCTGACCTTGCTCGTGGTCATCGAAGGCATGGCGCCAAGTGTGCAGCAGAAGCCCCCGGTTCCCTATACGGAACCGGGGGCTTCTTTCAACCTTCACTCAGCGGCGGACGCCCGAGCGGGACGCAGACGTCAGCAGCCCACCAGGCGCGAGGCGAGGTAGCCCTCGATCTGGTCGAGGGAAACCCGCTCCTGCTTCATCGAGTCACGCTCGCGCACCGTCACCGCGTTGTCGTCCAGGGTGTCGAAGTCGACCGTCACGCAGTACGGCGTGCCGATCTCGTCCTGGCGGCGGTAGCGGCGGCCGATGGCGCCCGCGTCGTCGAAGTCGATGTTCCAGTTCTGCCGCAGCGCCGTCGCCAGACCCTTGGCCTTCGGCGAGAGCTCCGGGTTGCGGGAGAGCGGCAGCACGGCGACCTTGACCGGCGCGATGCGGTGGTCGAAGCGCATGACCGTCCGCTTCTCCAGCTTGCCCTTGGCGTTGGGCGCCTCGTCCTCGATGTACGAGTCGAGGAGGAAGGCCAGCATGGTGCGGCCGACGCCCGCCGCGGGCTCGATGACGTACGGGGTCCAGCGCTCGCCGGCCTCCTGGTCGAAGTAGGACAGGTCCTGGCCCGACGCCTTGGAGTGCGCGGAGAGGTCGTAGTCCGTGCGGTTGGCGACGCCCTCGAGCTCGCCCCACTCGCTGCCGCCGAAGCGGAAGCGGTACTCGATGTCAGCGGTGCGCTTGGAGTAGTGGGAGAGCTTCTCCTTCGGGTGCTCGAACCACCGCATGTTCTCCTCGCGCAGGCCCAGGCCGGTGTACCAGTTCCAGCGCTGCTCCATCCAGTACTCCTGCCACTTCTCGTCCTCGCCCGGCTTGACGAAGAACTCCATCTCCATCTGCTCGAACTCGCGGGTGCGGAAGATGAAGTTGCCGGGCGTGATCTCGTTGCGGAAGGACTTGCCCATCTGGGCGATGCCGAACGGCGGCTTCTTGCGCGAAGTCTGCTGGACCTGGCCGAAGTTGGTGAAGATGCCCTGCGCGGTCTCGGGGCGCAGGTAGGCGACGGAGCCGCTGTCCTGCGTGGGGCCGAGGTGCGTGGAGAGCATGCCGGAGAACTGCTTGGGCTCGGTGAACTGGCCCTTGGTGCCACAGTTGGGGCAGTTGACGTCGGCCAGGGACTCCGGCGGACGGCCGTGCTTGGCCTCGTACGCCTCTTCCAGGTGGTCGGCGCGGTGGCGCTTGTGGCAGGAGAGGCACTCGGTCAACGGGTCGGAGAACGTCGCGACGTGACCCGAGGCCTGCCAGACCTCCGTGGCCAGGATCACCGACGAGTCGATACCGACGACGTCCTCACGCGAAGTGACCATGTAGCGCCACCACTGGCGCTTGAGGTTCTCCTTGAGCTCGACGCCGAGCGGCCCGTAATCCCAGGCGGCACGCTGGCCGCCGTAGATCTCACTGCACGGGTAAACAAAGCCACGGCGCTTGCTCAGGCTGACGATGCTGTCGATCTTGTCGGCGGCCACGGTGCTCTCTTCATTACGACGGTGGGCGAAGCGAATGCTTCAGGTTACCGGCGGCCTTACCCCCCTAATCAAATCGGTTCCCGGTCGACCGCACATCCGCCGCATATCGACCACGTATCCGCCGTGTGTCCCGTCGCGGATCGGACGGCTAGTTGACAATCGTTTCCAGATTTGTTGAAAATGAGTGTCATGAACGTACGTCGCCTCATACCCACCGCCGCCGTCGCCTCCGCCACGGTCCTCGGCCTCACGGCCCTCTCCGCCTGCTCCTCTTCCAGCGCCGCGGACAACGACGGCAAGCTGAACGTGGCGGCGTCGTTCTACCCCATGCAGTACCTGGCCAAGGAGATCGGCGGCGACCACGTCTCCGTCGACACCCTGACCAAGCCGGGCGTCGAGCCGCACGACCTGGAGCTCAGCCCCAGGCAGACCGCCTCGCTCGGCGAATCGGACTTCATCCTCTACCTCAAGGGCATCCAGCCCGCCGTCGACGACGCCATCGGCCAGTCCGGCGTGAAGAACACCGTGGATGCCGCCGAGCTCACCAAGCTGGAGAAGCACGGAACCGAGGTCGGCCACGACCACGGCCACGAAGGCGAAGAGCACTCAGACGAGCACTCCGACGAGGAAGAGCACGGCCACGAGGGCGAAGGCGAGGCCGGTACCGACCCGCACATCTGGCTCGACCCGGTGAAGTACGCCGAGGTCGCCAAGGGCGTCGGCAAGGCCATGGAGAAGGCCGACCCGGACCACGCGGCCGCGTACAAGAAGAACACCGAAGCCCTGGTCAAGAAGTTGGACAGCCTGAACACGAAGTTCGAGGACGGCCTGAAGAACACCAGGACCAAGACCTTCATCACCACCCACTCCGCCTTCGGCTACCTCGCCGAGCGCTACGGCCTGGAGCAGGAGGGCATCGCGGGCGTCGACCCCGAGTCGGACCCGAGCCCCGCCCGCATCAAGGAGCTCCAGGACATCGCCGAGAAGGACGACGTCTCCACGGTGTTCTTCGAGACCCTCGCCAGCGACAAGACCGCCAAGACGCTCGCGAACGACGCGAGCCTCAAGACGGACGTCCTCGATCCCCTGGAGGGAATCACGGACAAGTCCAAGGGCGATGACTATGTAGAGGTCATGGAGTCCAACCTCGCCGCGCTGCAGAAGGCCCTCGGCGCGAAGTGAACGTACGGCCGGCAGCAGCATCGGAGGCACACGCCATGGGAGCCAAGGAAGCCACGACCGGGGCAGCGGCCCCGCCCGTCATATCGGTGAGGGCGGCCGCGGCCACCCTCGGCGCGCGCCCGGTGCTGCGCGGCATCGACCTCACCGTCAGGCGCGGTGAGGTCGTCGCGCTGCTCGGCGCGAACGGCTCGGGCAAGTCCACCGCCGTCCGCTCCGTGATCGGCCAAGTCCCCCTCACCGGCGGCGACATAAGCCTCTTCGGCACCCCCCTCAAGCGCTTCCGCCAGTGGGCCCGCATCGGCTACGTACCGCAGCGCACGACGGCCGCGAGCGGCGTCCCCGCGACGATCCGCGAGGTCGTCTCGGCCGGGCGCCTCTCGCGTACGAAGCTGTCGAAGCTGGGCTGGTCGAGCAGGGCGGACCGCGCGGCGGTCGACCGGGCCATCGGGCTCGTCGGCCTCGCCGACCGCGCCAAGGACTCCGTGAGCGCCCTCTCCGGCGGCCAGCACCAGCGCGTGCTCATCGCCCGCGCGCTCGCCTCCGAGCCCGAGCTGCTGATCATGGACGAGCCGATGGCGGGCGTCGACCTGGCCAGCCAGGAGATCCTCGCGCAGACGCTGCGCGAGCAGGTCGCGGCCGGTACGACGGTGCTGCTCGTGCTGCACGAGCTCGGCGCTCTTGAGCCGCTGATCGACCGCGCGGTCGTCATGCGGGACGGCTGCGTGACGCACGACGGGCCGCCGCCCAAGGCCACCGGACAGCACGCGCTGCCCGGCCACGACCACGTACATCCGCACTCGGCCGACGAGCCGATCCGCACGGGACTGCTGAGCTGATCATGGAAATCCTCCAGACCGAATTCATGCAGCGGGCGCTGATCGCCGCCGTCCTCGTCGGCATCACGGCCCCCGCCATCGGCATCTACCTCGTCCAGCGCCGCCAGGCCCTGATGGGCGACGGCATCGGCCACATCGCGATGACGGGCGTCGGCCTCGGCTTCCTGCTCAATTCCAGCCCCGTGTGGATGGCGACGCTCATCGCCGTCGTCGGCGCGGTGACCATGGAGCTGATCAGGGCGTACGGCAAGACGCGCGGCGACATCGCGCTCGCGATGCTCTTCTACGGCGGCATGGCGGGCGGTGTCCTGCTGATCAACCTCTCGGACACCGGCTCGAACGCAAACCTCTCCTCGTACCTCTTCGGCTCGCTCTCGACGGTCTCGGACTCCGACGTCACGGCGATCTGCCTGCTGGCGGCCTTTGTGGTCCTGGTCACGGTCGGCCTGCGCAAGCAGCTGTTCGCGGTGAGCCAGGACGAGGAGTTCGCGCGGGTGACCGGGCTGCCCGTGCGCGCGCTCAACCTCCTCATCGCGGTCACGGCCGCGGTGACGGTCACCGTCGCGATGCGTGTCGTGGGCCTGCTCCTGGTGAGCGCGCTCATGGTGGTGCCGGTCGCGGCGGCCCAGCAGATCACCCGTTCGTTCAAGGTGACGTTCGTCCTGTCGGTGGTCATCGGCACCGCCGTGACGCTGTCCGGCACGGTCACGTCGTACTACCAGGACGTGCCGCCCGGAGCGACCATCGTCCTGATGGCGATCGGCGTCTTCGTCGTCCTGACGGCGCTGGCGACCCCGCTGGCCCGGCGCCGGGCGCGGGCCGCGTCCGCCGCGGAGGCGACCTGCACGGTGGACGCCGCCACGGACTCCGCGACGGGCGTTCCCGAGGCGCGGCGTCCGGCGGACGAGGTCACCGTCTGAGAGCGAGCTGGCACAATGGCCCGACGGGATATGACAGATGTGCGGGCGATCGTGCGAGTTTTCAGTTGAGGAGGCACCTGTGACAACAGCTGCGGGACCCCCGGTACGAGGCCGATCCACCCGGCAGCGCGCCGCTGTGGCGGCGGCCCTGGGCGAGGTGGACGAGTTCCGCAGTGCGCAGGACCTGCACGACATGCTCAAGCACAAGGGCGATTCGGTGGGCCTGACCACGGTCTACAGGACGCTCCAGTCCCTCGCCGACGCCGGCGAGGTCGACGTGCTCCGCACCGACGAAGGCGAGTCGGTCTACCGCCGCTGCTCCACCGGCGACCACCACCATCACCTGGTCTGCCGGGTGTGCGGCAAGGCGGTCGAGGTCGAGGGCCCGGCGGTCGAGAAGTGGGCCGAGGCGATCGCCTCGGAGCACGGGTACGTGGACGTGGCGCACACGGTCGAGATCTTCGGCACGTGCGCGGAGTGCGCGAGCAAGTAGCCATGCGTACGTGAAGGGCCCCCACCGTCAGGGCGACGGCGGGGGCCCTTCACGTATTCCGTATGTGCGTGACTAACTGTCGGCGATCTGCTGCTCGTTCGGGATCGCCCCGCCGAAGCGGCGGTCGCGCGAGGCGTATTCGAGGCAGGCGCGCCACAGGTCGCGGCGGTCGAAGTCCGGCCACAGCACGTCCTGGAAGACCATCTCGGCGTAAGCGCTCTGCCAGAGGAGGTAGTTGGAGGTGCGCTGCTCGCCGCTGGGGCGCAGGAAGAGGTCGACGTCCGGCATGTCCGGGTAGTACAGGTACTTCGCGAAGGTCTTCTCGCTGACCTTCGAGGGGTCGAGCCGCCCCGCCTTCACGTCCTCGGCGAGGGCCTGCGCGGCGTCCGCGATCTCGGCCCGGCCGCCGTAGTTCATGCAGAAGTACAGGGTGAGCTTGTCGTTGCCCTTGGTCTGCTCCTGGGAGATCTCCAGCTCCTTGGCGACCGACTTCCACAGCTTGGGCATCCGGCCCACCCAGCGCACCCGGATACCGAGTTCGTCCAGCTGGTCGCGGGTCTTGCGGATGAAGTCGCGGTTGAAGTTCATCAGGAACTTCACCTCGTCCGGGGAACGCTTCCAGTTCTCGGTGGAGAAGGCGTAGAGCGAGATCGCCCCGACGCCCATCTCGATGCCGCCCTGCAGCACGTCCAGGACGCGCTCGGCGCCGACCTTGTGCCCCTCGGTGCGCGGCAGACCGCGGTCCTTCGCCCAGCGCCCGTTGCCGTCCATGACGATCGCCACGTGCTTGGGCACCAGCTCGCCGGGGATCTTCGGCGGTGTGGCGCCCGAGGGGTGCGGCTCGGGGGTCTTGTACTCACGGCGGGACCGTCCGAGGATTCCGCGACGTGCCATGGGGGGCTCTCTCCTACCTAGCTGACGTGTGGTGCTGACGTACTGACGTACTGACCGTGCTTACGTGGTTTTCTCGACGTACCGCAACGAGCGGAGCCCGCGCTCCAAGTGCCAGTGCAGATAGGCGGAGACGAGACCGCTGCCCTCCCTGACGTGCCGCGCCTCGCACGCGTCCGCCGTCTCCCAGTCCCCGGTGAGCAGCGCACCGAGCAGGCCCAGGGCTTCCAAGGAGGGTACGACGCTGCCGGGCACCCGGCAGTCGACGCAGACGGAGCCGCCGGCGGCCACGGAGAAGAACCGGTTGGGGCCGGGCATTCCGCATTTGGCGCAGGAGCTGAAGCTGGGTGCGTAGCCGTTCACGGCGAGGGAGCGGAGAAGGAACGCGTCGAGGATGAGATGCGGCTCGTGCTCGCCGTTGGCGAGGGTCCGCAGCCCGCCCACGAGCAGCAGATACTGCTGCACGGCGGGTTCGCCCTCATGGTCGGTGAACCGCTCGGCGGTCTCCAGCATGGCCGTGCCGGCGGTGTAGCGGGCGTAGTCCGTGACGATCCCGCCACCGTACGGAGCGATGGTCTCACTCTGCGTGCACAACGGAAGCCCGCGCCCGATGAGTTCGCTGCCGCGCGCGAAGAACTGCACGTCGACGTGGGAGAAGGGTTCGAGCCGCGCCCCGAACTTGGACTTGGTGCGCCGCACGCCGCGGGCGACGGCGCGCACCCGGCCGTGGCTGCGGGTGAGCAGCGTGATGATGCGGTCCGCCTCACCCAGCTTCTGGGTGCGCAGCACGACGCCATCGTCACGGAACAGACTCATGGACCCATTCTCGCGTACGGGGCCGACAGCCGTGGCCGGGGTGGCTCCGACCCTCTGCAACCCTCCGCCGCCGACCCCTGGCCATATGACTCAGACCTGACAAAATGCCCGCATGAAGAGTGAGCTGTTCTCCACAGAGCACATGGCGCAGCAGTCCGTCGTCCCCGGGATGACCCTGCAGAACGCCAAGTCCATCAAGTACGCGGTCAACGGCGAGATGCACGCGCGGCAGGGCTCGATGATCGCCTACCGCGGTGACCTGCAGTTCGAGCGCAAGGGCCAGGGCGTGGGCGGCATGCTCAAGCGGGCGATGACCGGTGAGGGTCTCCCGCTGATGGCGGTGCGCGGCCACGGAGAGGCCTGGTTCGCGAACGAGGCGCAGAACTGCTTCATCGTCGACATAGAGCCGGGTGACGTCCTGACCGTCAACGGCCGCAACGTCCTGTGCTTCGACGCGACGCTGTCGTACGAGATCAAGACGGTGAAGGGCGCCGGCATCACCGGCGGCGGCCTCTTCAACAGCGTCTTCACGGGAGCCGGGCAGCTCGGCCTGGTCTGCGAGGGCAACCCGCTGGTGATCCCGGTGACGCCCCAGCAGCCGGTGTACGTGGACACGGACGCGGTGGTGGGCTGGACCGCGAACCTGGACACCACGCTGCACCGATCGCAGTCCATCGGCTCGATGATCAGGGGCGGTTCCGGCGAGGCGGTGCAGCTGATGCTGCGGGGCGAGGGGTACGTCATCGTGCGGCCGAGCGAGGCGACTCCGCAGAAGCCGCAGCAGCACTAGCCCTCTCTAGCGGGCGGGGCGGGGCCGGTCGGGGTGGCCGATGGCTTCCCAGGGGGCGAGGTTCCACGGGCTCGTGCGGTTCGCCGGGTCCAGGAGCGCCTGCAGGTGGGCGTCGGAGGCGGCCTGGGGCGCGGGGAAGCTCTCGTCCCGCGTGCCCCTGAGGCTCTCCTGCCAGACCTGCCTGCCGAGGAGGTAGTGGTCGGCGTACTCCTTCCAGGAGGCGTACGTCCCCGCGACCCTCGGCACGATGTTCTTGAGCCGGTTCCAGGTGTCGACCTCGCTCAGCATCCCGCAGGCGAAGCCGCGCCGTGCGATGTCCACGTAGAGCGCGATGTCCCAGGCCAGGGGTGCGACGCCGGTGCGCCGCTGGGCCATGGCGCGGTAGCCGGTGTTCGCGAGACCGCCCAGGCGCCCGAGCAGCTGCTCGGGCGCGGTGATCTCCCACTGCTCGGCCAGCCACTTCTCGGCCTTGGCGTCGTCGACGCGGGTGAATGGATACAGCGTCGTCCGGGATGCGTCCTTGTCCCGGCTCACCGGTGCGCCCAGCGACACCATCCACAGCTGGTGCACGGTGAGCGGCGTCGGGTACCTGGACTCGACCTTCGGCTTGCTCCACTTCCATATGGCCATGCGCCCGCACCATACGTCACGGGACTTCGCCTACGTCACGGTGCTTCTCCTACGTCACGGGACCTCGCCCCGGCTCCGTGCGTTCGCATAGGCGGTGGCGGCGCGCAGCCGCTCCGAGTCGGTGGCGGTTCTGAGCGCGTCGGGCGCGCAGTCCCACTCCCGTCCGCCGCCGAAGGGGCGGAGCTGGATGTAGGGCCCTTCGTGGCCCATGACCCTGCCGACCTGGCCGGTGCTGGTGTCGACGGCGTAGGCGCCGATGGGCAGGTAGAGGTTCACTTCGGGCCCTCGCCTTCGCCCGCGCCGCGTGGCAGTGGCGCGTGCCCCAATTCAATGTGCGGACAGGGGGCCTGGCGGGACCAGGATGTGGGGTCGATCCGCAATGACGGAAGAATAATTCCGGCCCGTGCGAGCGCGGCACGCAATTCCTTCACGGTCTCCTCCGCTTCTTCGACGCATTGCGTCGAGTGCACCTTGCTAACAGCCATGACGTGGCTCCCCTTTCCCATCGGATTTCACGCTTCGTGTCTCGATGGTGACGCGTCCGGCCTACACTCGACAGGAGTCTGTGCTCTACAACTGCTGCGCAGCGGAGGGTGGTTGGCCATGGCCAATGGTTCGCGACAGGCCGCGTGGGAGTTCTTCGGGGCAGAGCTGAAGCGGCGGCGCGAGGACGCGGGGCTCACGCAGTCCGCGCTGGGGCTTCAGGTTTTCGTGTCCGGCGCGTACATCGGCCAATTCGAACAGGCCATTCGCAAGCCGCAGTTGGATGTTGCGCAGCGGATCGATGAGGTGCTGCAATCGGACGGTATTTTCGAGCGGATGTGCCGCAAGCTGATTAAGGATCAGCCGTATACGGGCTATTTTGCGCACGCCGCAGAGCTGGAGCGGCTGGCGACCAAGCTCTGCGAGTTCGAACCGGCACTGATCCCAGGGCTCCTACAGACACCCGAGTACGCACGCGCCCTCTTCGTGGCAAGCAACCCGCTGGCCACGGAGGAGTACGTCCAAGAGTTGCTGCGGGCACGGATGGATCGCGCCGAGGTCCTCAAGGGAACTGCACGGCCCGTGTATTGGGCGATCGTCCATGAGGCCGTCCTGCGCACCCCCGTCGGCGGGGCAGCAACTATGGCGGGGCAACTGGACCTTCTTGCGTCGATGATGCGGGAGCGCAAGGTACTAGTGCAGGTGATCCGGTTCGCTGCGGGTGCGTACCCAAAGATGGGCAAGATGATGAAGCTCATGGAGTTCGAGGATGCGCCGCCAACTGTCTATACAGAGGGCGTGAATTCGGGAAATCTGCTGGACGATCCAGCTGTGGTGAAGCACGTGCAGGCGGCTTACGATCTGCTCAGGGCCGTCTCAGAGTCGCCGAAGGCGTCCCTGGCCCTGATCGAATCGGTGGCGGAGGACTACAGACGATGCGCGAGTACGACCTGAGCAACGCCCGCTGGCGCAAGAGCACGTACAGCAGCGGCGACAGCGACAACTGCGTCGAGGTCGCCGACGGAGTCCCCGGCATCGTCCCGGTACGGGACAGCAAGAACCCCGAGGGCCCAGCCCTGTTGCTCGGCGCCGAAGCCTGGTCCGCGTTTGTCCTGGACGTCCGCACAGTCAGCTGACGCCCGAGGCGGGGGCTTCGGTGGGCCTGCGGCACTTCGGTACCGGGGCCGCCCGGTTGTCCCGAGGTTGGCGGTTCCGGGCCGGGAGTCAAGGGCGCTCCTACCGTCGCGTCGGCTTCGCCGATTGCGCTGCGCTCCACCCTTGACACCCGTCCCTCCACCGCGCGAGGGAAGACGACCGGACGGCCCGAGGGGCGGGACTCTCGACCACTCCCGCAGGGCCGTGGGGTTTCACTGCCGGGTGCGGACCGGTACGTCGCAGGGCACCCCGAGGGATGAGGGATGCGCGATCCGCCCGGGACCCAGTCCCGGCTTCGTCAAGCGCCTACCGGCCGGACCACGCGGTGTGGCGCACCTACTTTGCAAAGTTGTGTTCTGACAGAAGGGGGGCGCACGCGTTGCCGGATGCGCCTTCTCGGAAATAGGTGCCGGACCCCCGCTTAACAAGTGCCCGATCAGCGGCCGGTAAGGCTGTCGGCTGCGAACTCCCGGCGGTAGCGGACCTCCGTTCGCCCGTCGAGAGGCAGCGGCTCCTCCCCCACCACAACGAACCCCGTACGCTCAAGCACCGCACGGGACCCGGCGTTGTCGGCGTACGTCGCGGCACGCAGCGCGGTCAGCCCGTACTCGGCGGCGGCCAGCTCGCACAGCCGGCGTACGGCAGTGGTGGCGAGGCCGCGCCCCGCCGCGCTCTCGGCGATGCGATATCCGAGCTCAGCCTCGCCCTCCGTCACGTCGACGAGATTGACCCGCCCCAGCACGGCGCCGTCCCCATCGACCAGGACGTGGAAGTGGCAGTCCCCGGCGTCCTGTTCGGCGAGCAGGGCGGCATGCCGCACGTCGAACTCATCGAAGTAGGCATCGCCACGGTCAGGCACGGACTTCGCGAAGTAGTCGCGGTTCTCGCGCTCGAAGGCGAGCACGGCGGGAGCGTGATCGCGGCGCAGACGCTGGAGTTCGGGCATGGCTGAAACCTAGCGCGAGGCAGTCGCTGTCAGTGCCGGGCGGTAGCGTCCGTCGTCCGAACCGCCCCTCATCGAGGAGAGGCCGTGGACCACGCCATGGGCAACACCTACTCACCCATACCCGAACTGAACCTGCTCAAGGAGTTCCACGACGGGCCGGGGAAGGCGGGATTCGCCGACGGGTTCGAGATGTACGAGTACGGTCGGCGCGACTCCGGCCTCGTCGAGTGGCTGGGTGTGACCGACTCCCCGGAGTCGCGGGCCCGCCTGGACCGCCTTGTGCCCTTCGCGCAGGCCACCGGCTCCGGGTCGTTCTACGCGCTGTGGTGCTGCGACGACCGCGCCGATCTCGCGACTCTGCCTGTGATCCTCTTCGGTGACGAGGGTGATCTCGATGTCGTGGCGTCCGGCCTGCGGGACCTGTTCCGGCTGCTGGCCATCGACCACGAGTGGTATCCGCCCGACTGGGAGTGGGCCGAGGACGAGGAGCACAGCGTGGCGCACACGGAATATCTCGCTTGGCTGGAGGAGAGGTTCGGCCTGACCGCGCCCGAGGATGGCGACGCCATCTTCTATCGCGCGCGCGACGAGTACGGCGTGCGGTTCATGGGCTGGCTCCTTGAGTTCTCACCGGAGCACGTCGTCGACGCACTCCGCGAGAACCTCGACGCGTAGCCGGTCCCGCTCCTTCTTGCCCGGCGGGCAGCGGCCGCCCTAGCGGCATGCTCGACGAATTCAGGAGAAGTGGCCAAGTACCTTGGGCGCGTCGTTCAAGAAGGCTAATGAGGAACCCCAGTGACATGATGCACGAGATCGAGGACATCGAGCGGGAGAGGCTCCGCGTTGCCCGGCGACCGTCCCTCCAGGACACACCGCCGGTGCTGAGCTTCTTCGATGTGACACCGACTGTGTCGGCCGACGATTACGCGGATCACCTGCGGTCCGTTCTCGACGCTGCGTTGGCTCTGGCCCTCTCCGAAGGATTCGAAAACCGACCTGCCCGTAGAGGCCGTCCCTCAGTGGTTCGCCGCTGTGAGCAGCCCCCTGTTCCTGGAAGCCCCTGAATTCGCGAGGGGCGGCAGGGAGCACTACAACTCCGCGTTCCAGGGTGGATCCTGGAGGCTTCAGGAGTGGCTCTACGAGTTCGACCCCGAGTCCGAGACCCGGGGCTGGGCCTGGTGGGATCTGACGCGGTCGGCGGAAGGCAGCATCCGTATCTGGGTCGACAGTTGGGGCGAATCCTTCTTTGCCTGCGGCGAACTGCGCTGGCTCGCGCTCGTCGCCGGCGCCGATGAGGTGAGCGGGCCGCACCTCGCGCCCGGGAAAGTCTATTTGGGGGTCCGTGAAGGCATGCGCTCGGCCACTTGCGCCTGGGTGTAGCCGCGCTCCTGACGCGTCCCGGCAAGCCGCCACGCGCGAGCCTCGGCGAGCATGCGTTCGGCGCCTTCGAGGAACGCGTCACAACCCCCCGATAGCTCCTCCGCCCGCTCGCGGTGTCCGCTGGACGACGACCACTTGATGTGTCCGCTCACTTGCCGCGCTCCTTCTCGCACCCCAGGCGCGTGCTCTAGCGGTCACTAAACCCGGATGAGGGGGGCTCAGCCTCAGCCCCGGAGCACCCCCACCGAGTTGTCCCTCGGGTCCAGTCGCACATGCAGTCGCTCCCCCGCCCCCGTCACCCTCGTCCTCACCTGTACCCCCTCCGGGAGGTCCGGCAGGGTCGGGGATACCCCGCACTCCCCTCGCACCCTGTCCAGCAACTCCCGCATTTCCTTCGGGGCGGGACGCGTGCCCAGGTACCAGGCGACTCCCTCTCCGTACGGGTGGCGGGTCACCGATGGGGTGCCGGTGTCGGGGAACGAGAGCACCGCCTCCGCGCCCTCCAGATGGATCTCCTCCGACCAGGTTCCGTCCGCCCTCGGGGCGAACTCCTCCACCCTCAGGCCCAGCAGCGCGCGGAACGGGGCCGGGTAGCCGCCCAGGTGGACTCTGTCGTGTTCGTCCGTGATTCCTGAGAAGTAGGACATGACCACCGTGCCGCCACCCCGTACGTAGGCGTCGATGCGTTCCGCAGCTTCCGTCGTTACCGAGTAGAGGTTGGGGATCAGGAGCAAGCGGTAGTCGGTCACGTCTGCCTCGGCCGACACCACGTCGCACGCCACCGACGCGTCGTACAGCGGCTTGTGGTGGGCCAGGGCCGCGTCCAGGAGCGTCACGTCCTTGCTGGGGTGCGCGTCCAGTTCCAGGGCCCACCAGCTCGGCCAGTCCAGGAGGAGTGCCGCGTCCGCCCGCTCGGGGCGGGAGGCCATCAGCTCCGGGTACTCCGCCAGTTCCGCTCCCAGGGCCGTCACCTCCCTGAAGATCCGGCTCTCCCTGCCCCCGTGCGGCACCATCGCCGAGTGGAACTTCTCCGCTCCCCCGCGCGACTGCCGCCACTGGAAGAACAGCACCGAGTCCGCCCCGTGCGCCACCGCCTGCCAGCTGTCCAGGCGCATCCGGCCCGGCGGCTTCCTGCCGTTGCGCTCGCGCCAGTTCACCGCGCCCGGCGCCTGCTCCAGGAGCAGCCACGGCTGCCCGCCCTTCAGGCCTCGCATCACGTCGTACGAGAACGCCGTCCGGTGGAGCGCGTCCGGATCGTGCGGGTCCGGGTACGAGTCGTACGACACCACGTCCAGGTGCGGGGCCCAGCTGAAGAGGTCCAGCGTCTTCGCGATCGGGACGAAGTTCGTCGTCACCGGCACCGCTGGCGTGATGCTGGTCAGGACCTCCTTCTCCGCCAAGTAGCACGCCAGTAGCTCGTCCGACGAGAAGCGCCAGTAGTCCAGTTGCTGGGACGGGTTGCGGAACGACGGGGCCTTGCGCGGGGTGTGGATCTCCTCGAACGTGCCGTAGCGCTGCGACCAGAAGTCCGTGGACCAGGCGTCGTTCAGCGCCGCCACCGTCCCGTAGCGCTGCCGCAGCCACCTGCGGAACGCCGCCGTCGACACCTCGCAGTGGCAGTGGCGCGAGATGTGACAGCCGTATTCGTTGCCGATGTGCCAGAGGGTGAGCGCGGGGTGCTTGCCGTAGCGCGTGGCCAGGCGTTCCGTCAGGCGCACCGCATGGCGGCGGTAGACCGGGCTCGACGGGCACCAGTGCTGGCGCGAGCCGGGGTGCAGGCGCGTGCCGTCCTCCGTCACCGGGAGGGTCGAGGGGTGCAGCCGCGTCAGCCAGGGCGGCGGTGACGCCGTCATCGTCGCCAGGCTCACCGCCACTCCCCCCTCCGCCAGGCGGTCCATGTGCCCGTCCAGCCACGCGAAGTCGTACGTACCCGGAGCCGGCTCCGTCTTCGCCCACGAGAAGATCCCGAGCGTCACCAGGTTCACGCCCGCCTCATGCATCAACTCCTGATCCTCTACGTGCACTTCCGGGCCCCACTGCTCCGGGTTGTAGTCGCCGCCATATCCCAGCGACGACACCCGGTCATAGAAGTGACCCAGTCTCACCCCGCGCCCCTCCCTCATCCCACACCCCTCGACTCCTGTCCCGACCGCGCCGCGATCCCCCGGAAGTGATCCGCCATCGCCCGCTGCGCCCGCTCCACGTCCCGTGCCCGCAGCGCCGTCACGATGTCCCGGTGCCTGCTCACCGTCACCTCCGGCGCCGGGTCGCGCGCCCAGCCCCGCACGCCCGCCACCCGGTGGAAGACGTTCCAGAACGCGCCGAGCAGTTGCGGCACCAGTTCGTTGCCGAGCGAGCGGTAGAGCGTCTCGTGGAACTCGCGGTCCAGTTCGGGGAAGGCCGCGCCCCCGTCCGCCGACTCCTCCATCTTCCGCACCAGCGCTTCCAGTTGGCACAGCTCCTCGTCCGAGAGCAGCACCGTCACCCGCCGCACCAGGCCCTCCTCGAGGACCTCCCGCACCTGAAGGATCTCCGCCAGCGCATGCGTGTCGTCCGCCCGTTGCACGAGCGCGCGGAACGTGAGGCCGTCCGCCAGCGGGGTCAGTGACGCCTGTCCCACATACGTTCCGTAGCCGTGCCTGATCTCCACGATGTCCAGGGCCTGGAGCGCCTTGAGCGCCTCGCGCACCGAGTTCCTGCTGACCCCCAGCTCCTCCATCAGCTCGGCCTCGGTGGGCAGAAGCGCGCCCGGCCGCAGCCTTCTGTCGAGGATCAACTGCATTATTTCGCGCTGGACTTGACTGCCCACACGCCGTTCGCGGACTGGCTCCTGAGGCATGCGGCACATCGTAGGCACGGATGACATCCCACGTCCCACCTCCGGACCAACATCGTTCCGCAGGGGCCGGATTCGGATCCGTGCGCGATCTCTTGACCGGCCATCGCGGCGCTCTTATGGTCGCCACGCCACCACGACGTAGGACGTGGGATCTCTCAAGGGAGACACAGTGAGCGACCAAGTGAGCGACCGAGCGGACGATCAAGCGCGCGGCCAGAGGACCCGTACCGGCTCCGCCGCACCCGCACCGGACCGCCGGTCCTTCCTCAAGTACACCGGTGCGCTGGGCGCGGCCGCCGCCATCACCACCACGCTCTCCGCCTGCTCGTCGGGACCCGAGTCCACGAACGACGCCGGAGGGGGCGGCGGGACGGGCGGCGACTCCACCCTCACCGCCGTCATCGGCTATGGGAACGACGGCAGTTGGGACCCGACGCAGACCGCGTCCGCGTTCGCGATGGCCGGCAACGAACACATCTACGAGGGGCTGCTCAACACCGACCCCATCACCCGCGAGCCGTACGCGGCGCTCGCCACCGAGATCCCCACCGACGACAAGGCGACCACCTGGAAGTTCACGCTGCGTCCCGGCGCCAAGTGGCACGACGGGAAGCCCGTCACCGCCGACGACGTGGTGTTCGTCTTCGACCGCATCCTGGACCCGAAGACGCAGACCCTGGCCAAGGGCTTCTTCGAGAGCTGGCTGAAGGGGGTCAAGAAGGTCGACGCGACCACCGTCGAGCTGACCCTCAAGTTCCCCTTCCCCGACGGGCTAGCCCGCCTCTCCCTCGCCAAGATCATGCCGAAGCACGTCTACTCCAGGCCGGGCGCCTGGGACGAGGCGACCAAGGGCAAGGCGGTGGGCTCGGGCCCGTACAAGCAGGCGTCGCACCACCCGAAGTCCAACACCACCTTCGAGGCATTCGGCGACTACAACGGCCCGCGCAAGGCAGCCTTCAAGAAGATGAACTGGCTGACCATCGTGGACGCGGCGCCCCGCGTCGCGAAGATCTCCGGCGGCAGCGCGGACTCGGAGATCTCGGACAACATCCCGTACGCCAACATCGAGCAGCTCAAGAAGGGCGGGCTCACCGTCGAGGGCGGGGCGGGGATGAACAACCTGTTCCTGATGTTCAACACCGCGCACAAGCCCTTCGACGACGTACGCGTGCGCCAGGCCCTGCACTACGCCATCGACACCGAGAAGATGATCGAGGTCGCGCTCAAGGGCCACGGCAAGGCGTCGACCTCGTTCCTCAACGAGTCCAACCCCTCCTACCGCCCGGCGAAGACGGTCTACGCGTACGACCCCGACAAGGCGAAGAAGCTCCTGAAGGACGCCGGGGTCAAGAATCTGTCGATCAACCTCATGGCGGTGAACGTGAGTTGGATCGTCGACTGCCTGCCGACCATCAAGGCTTCATGGGACGCGATCGGCGTCAAGACGACCCTGGACCCGCAGGAGACCACCGCCGTCTTCACCAAGCTGGACCAGAAGAAGGACTACCAGATCGTCGCGGCCGCATCGAACCCCAACCAGTTCGGCATCGAGGCCGACCTGATCATGCACTACAACTACGGGCCCGAGAACCTGTGGATGGGCTACGCCCGCTGGGCGGACGACTCCACGGCCAAGAAGCTCTTCAAGGACATGGACCAGGCGACGCGCGAACCCGACGCGACCAAGAAGAAGGCCATGGTCCAGGACTACATCGACATCGTCGCCGAGGAGGCCGTGATCTACCCGGTCGTCCACAACGAGCTGATGACCGCCTGGGACCCCAAGAAGCTCACCGGCATCAAGGCCCAGCCCTACCCCGGCATCAATCTCCTCCAGGCCAAGTGGGCCGACTAGCGCCCAGGACAAGCAACCAGCCCTTCCAGCACCACCGTTGGGAGTCGTACGAACGTGACCGCGATCGTCAGAATCCTGGCCCGCCGCCTCGCCCTGCTCATCCCCCTGCTGCTCGGCATCGTCCTGTTCGTCTTCCTCGTGATGCGGTTCTCCGACGTCGATCCGGCGTCGGCGTTCTTCCAGGGCGCCAATCCGACCGAGGAGCAGCTGCAGCAGTTCCGCGAGGAGAACGGCCTGCTCGATCCGCTGCCGGTGCGCTACGTCGCCTTCGTCGGCGATCTGCTCCAGGGCGACATGGGCATCAGCGTGCTCACCCGCTCGCCGGTGGTGGAGCAGGTCACCACCGCCCTGCCGCTCACCATGCAGCTGACCTTCCTGGGTCTTGGCATCGCGGTGGTCATCTCGCTGCTCCTGGGCGTGACCGCCGCGATCTACCGTGACCGGCTGCCCGACCAGCTGATCCGCGTCATCTCGCTGACCGGTGTGGCGGCGCCCGGCTTCTGGCTGGCGCTGCTCATGATCCAGTACCTGGCGGTGGGGGCGGGCTGGTTCCCGACCGGCGGATACGTCAACCCCGGTGATTCGTTCACCGGTTGGCTCAAGACGATGACGCTGCCCGCGCTCGCGCTCTCCCTGCCCGTGGCCGCCGGGCTGACCCGCATCATCCGGACGGCGGTGGTCGAGGAGCTCGACAAGGACTACGTACGGACGGCGATCGGCAGCGGCCTGCCGCCGGTCGTGGTCGTCGGCCGCAACGTCCTGCGCAACGCCCTCATCAACCCGCTGACCGTGCTCGGCCTGCGCGTCGGCTATCTGCTCGGCGGCGCGGTCGTCATCGAGACGATCTTCTCGCTGCCCGGCATGGGGAAGCTGATGATCGACGCCGTGAAGAACGGCGACCCGGCCGTCGTGCAGGGGGTCGTCATCACGACGGCCGTCGGCTTCGTGGTCGTGAACCTCGCCCTCGACATCCTCCACCTGCTGGTCAATCCGCGCCTGAGGGGGACCGCCTGATGATCATGTCGCGCAAGGCTCTGACCGAGCGGCTCTCGCGGCCCGGCATCCGGCTGCGCTCCCTGCGCAGGCTGCCGGTCCTCTCGCGGATCGCGGTGGCGGTCGTCGGCGTCGTCGTCCTCGTGGCGCTCTTCGCGCCGCTGATCGCCCCGCACGACCCGCTCGACCAGCAGCCGCAGGTGGACGGCTCGGGGCATCCCTCGGCCGACCACTGGATGGGGCAGGACAGCCTCGGCCGGGACATCCTGAGCCGGCTGATGTACGGGGCGCGCTGGTCCCTGGCGATCGGGCTCGGGGCGACGCTGCTCGCCCTGATCGTCGGCGCGGTGCTCGGCGCGATCGCGGCGACCTCGCGCAAGGCGGTCGACGAGACGCTGATGCGGTGCCTGGACATCGTCATGGCGTTCCCCGGGATCGCGCTGGCCGCCGTCCTCGTGGCGGTGTTCGGCGGCGGCATCCTCGTCCTGATCTGCGCGATCGCGTTCCTGTTCACACCGCCGATCGCGCGGGTCGTGCGGGCGAACGTGATGGACCAGTACGGCGAGGACTACGTCGTCGCCGAACGCATCGTGGGCGCCCGCACCCCGCACATCCTCATCAAGCACGTGGCCATCAACTGCGCCGCGCCGATCCTGGTGTTCTGCACGGTGCAGGTCGCCGAGGCCATCGTCTTCGAGGCCTCGCTGTCCTTCATCGGCGCGGGCGTACGGCCCCCGGACCCGTCCTGGGGCAGCGTCATCGCCGACGGCAAGAACATGGTCCTTCTCGGCGGCTGGTGGGCGACGGTCTTCCCCGGCCTCCTGATGCTGATCACGGTCCTCGCCCTGAACATCCTCTCCGAGGGCGTGTCGGACGCGTGGGCGGCGCCCGCGACGCGCGACGTGCCGGGCGCGGCCCGCAAGGAGGACCTGGAGGACCGCCTCGAAGCTCCCGAGCCGGGCAGCGGCAAGGTCCTGGAGCTGCCGGGCCTGACGGAGGCGGCCCAGCGCCTGCGATCACGCGCCCGGCCCCTGCCGGAGGGAACTGCGGTCCTCACCGTCTCGGACCTGGCGATCGGCTTCGACGCCCGGCACGGCGGCGTGGACATCGTCGACGGCATCAGCTTCCACGTACGGCCGGGTGAAGTCCTGGGTCTGGTCGGCGAGTCGGGCTGCGGCAAGTCGCTCACCGCCCTGACGGTGATGGGTCTGGAGCCGAAGGGCGCCCGGGTGAGCGGCCAAGTGAACTTCAACGGCGAGCAGTTGATCGGCATGCCGATGCGCGCCCGCAGGCGGCTGCTCGGCCACGACATGGCGATGATCTACCAGGACGCGCTGTCGTCCCTCAATCCCGCGATGACGGTCCGCTCCCAGCTCAAACAGGTCGTACGAAGAGGAGGCCGCCGCACATCGGTCGAGCTCCTCGAACTCGTCGGCCTGGACCCGGATCGCACCCTGCGCAGCTACCCGCACGAACTCTCCGGCGGCCAGCGCCAGCGCGTCCTGATCGCGATGGCGCTCTCCCGCGACCCGAAACTGATCGTCGCGGACGAGCCGACGACGGCCCTGGACGTCACGGTGCAGGCCCAGGTCATCCAGCTCCTGCTGCGCCTGCGCGAGGAGCTGGGCTTCGCGCTGATCCTCGTCTCGCACGACCTGGCCCTCGTCGCGGACGTCACCGACCGGGTGGTGGTGATGTACGGAGGCCAGATCGTCGAGACGGGCGTGACGGCGGACCTCGTCGAGACGCCCTCGCACCACTACACGCGCGGCCTGCTCGGCTCGGTGCTGTCGCTCGAATCGGCGGCGGAACGCCTGACGCAGATCAAGGGCGTCGTCCCCTCGCCCGCCGACTTCCCGGCGGGCTGCCGTTTCGCGGACCGCTGCCCCCTGGCGAGCGAGGTCTGCCGCACGACGGCGCCCGAACTCGTGGGCGGGGCGCGGCACTCCATCGCCTGCCACCACCCGGCGGAACAGCCGCCACGGGTGCCGGAGCCCAGGGGAAGCGAGGCCCTCAAGTGAGTACGGAAAACCAGAGCGCCGAGGACCCGACCGCTGACGACCTGATCACCCTCTCCGACGCGCACGTCGTGCACCGGGCGCGCTCGGGCGGGCTGTTCTCGCGTGACCGTGTGTACGCCCTGACCGGCGCCGATCTCACCATCGCGCCCGGCGAGACGGTGGGCGTCGTGGGCGAGTCGGGGTGCGGCAAGTCGACGCTCGCGAAGGTGCTCGTGGGGGTGCAGCCGCCCACGGCGGGCACGGTGTCCTTCCGGGGGCGCGACCTGTGGACGATGCGGCCCGCCGAGCGAAGGGCGGCGATCGGCCGGAACACCGCCATGATCTTCCAGGACCCCTCGACGGCCTTGAACCGCAGGCTGACGGTGCGCCAGATCCTCCGGGACCCCCTGGACGTACACAGGGTGGGTACGACCGCCCAACGCGACGAGCGGGTGCGCGAGTTGATGTCACTGGTGGGCCTCCCCAAGGTTCTGGCGGACGGGCTGCCCGGGCAGCTGTCGGGCGGGCAGCGGCAGCGCGTGGCGATCGCGCGTGCGCTGGCGCTCGAACCGGAGCTGGTGGTGGCGGACGAGCCCACGAGCGCCCTCGACGTCTCCGTGCGCGCCCAGATCCTCAACCTCCTCCTCGACCTGAAGGAGCGGCTCGGTCTGGCCCTGGTCTTCGTGTCGCACGACATCCAGACCGTGCGCAGGATGAGCGACCGCGTCATCACGATGTACCTGGGCAGGATCGTGGAGGAGTCGCCGGCGCGGGAGATCCTGGACAGGGCGCGCCACCCCTACACACGGGCCCTGTTCTCGGCGACGCCCGGCCTCCTGGACCCCATCGACCCGATCCCGCTCGTCGGCCCGGTGCCGTCGGCCACGCGCCCGCCGAGCGGATGCCCGTTCCGTACGCGGTGCTGGAAGGCGGACGACACCTGCGCCTCCTCCATGCCGGACTTCGCGTCGACGGAGGGGTCCGGGCACCGCTACCGCTGCCACCACCCCGTACGGGACGGCCAGTCCACGCACGAGCTAGTGATCCAGTCCGCCGCCACGGACGCGAGCCCCAGGGAGAATCCATGACCATGCCCACCCCGCTGACCGGTGTCGTTCCGCCCGTCTGCACCCCCCTCACACCGGACCACGAGGTGGACACGCGGTCGCTCGTCAGGCTGGTCGACCACTTGGTGGCGGGCGGGGTCGACGGGCTCTTCGTCCTCGGCTCGTCGTCGGAGGCGGCGTACCTGACGGACGGGCAGCGCAGGGTCGTGATCGACACGGTCGCGGGGCACGTCGGGGGCCAACTCCCGGTCCTGGCGGGGGCGATCGACATGGCGACGCCACGGGTCCTGGACCACGTCCGGTCGGTGACGGATGCGGGGGCGGACGGGGTGGTGGTGACGGCCCCCTTCTACACGCGCACGCACCGCGCCGAGGTGGCACGCCACTTCCGCCTGGTGGCGGCGGGGTCGCCGGTACCGGTCTTCGCGTACGACCTGCCGGTGGCGGTCCACTCGAAACTGGACGCGGAGCTGGTCCTTGGGCTGGCCGCGGAGGGTGTCCTGGCCGGGCTGAAGGACTCCAGCGGGCAGGAGGGGAACTTCCGGGAGGTGGTGCTGGGGGCGCGGGGCGCACGGGGCCGGGGGGACCTGTCCGGCTTCAGTGTGCTGACGGGGTCGGAGACGACGGTGGACGCGGCGCTGGCGATGGGGGCGGACGGGGTGGTGCCGGGGCTGGGGAACGTGGACCCGGAGGGGTACGCGCGGCTCTATCGCCACTGCCGGGAGGGGGACTGGGTGCGGGCGAGGGTGGAGCAGGAGCGGTTGTGCGGCCTGTTCGGGATGGTGCGGGTCGGGGATGCGGGGCGGATGGGGGGCAGTTCGTCGGCGCTGGGGGCGTTCAAGGCGGCGCTTCACCTTCGGGGGGTGATCGCTTGCCCGGTCACCGCGGAGCCGCAGGTGCGGCTGTCGGCGGTGGAGGTCGAGCGGGTGGGGAAGTTCCTGGCGGGGGCGGGGTTGTTGTAGGGGGCGCGGGAGCCTTGGTGACCGTCGATCACCGGCTCCGCCGGGTTCGTCCTCAAGCGCCGGACGGGCTGATGATGCAGCCCCTCCGGCGTTCGAGGAGCGAGGTCTGGGGCAGCGGAGCCCCAGGTAGGCCCCCGCGCCGAGCGGCCCGCGGCGGAGCCCACATGTCACAGACGGGAAGGGGCGGGGTGGGGGAAATGCCCCGCAGAGGCCCGCCCCGTCCCTACATCGCCCCCGCCACCCCCGGCCGAACCAACCCCGACTCGTACGCCACGATCACCAGCTGCGCCCGGTCCCTCGCGCCCAGCTTTCCCATGATCCGGCTGACATGGGTCTTCGCGGTCAGCGGGCTCAGCCCCAACTGCTCGGCGATCTCCGTGTTGTTCAGCCCTCGCGCGACCAACGCGAGAACCTGACGCTCCCGTTCGCTCAACTGCCCAGAGAGCGCGTCCGGCAGAGCGACCGCGGTCGGCGCCCGCAGCACCCTGGCGATCAGCCGAGACGTCGGGCCCGGCGACAGCAGGGACTCCCCCGCGGCCACCGTACGAATCGCCTCCAGCAACTCCCCCGGCTTCGTGTCCTTCACCAGGAAACCGGACGCCCCGGCCCGCAGCGCGTCGACGACATGCTCGTCCGTGTCGTACGTCGTCAGCATCAGGACCTTCACCCCGGCCAGGTCCTCGTCCTCCGCGAGGAGCCGCGTCGCCTCGATCCCATCGAGGTCCGGCATCCGGATGTCCATCACGATGAGATCCGCCCGCTCCGACCGGGCCAGGTCGACCGCCGCCCGGCCCGTGCCCGCCTGCCCCACCACCTCCATGTCCGGCGCGGACTCGACCAGCATCGCGAACGCCGCCCGTACCAGCGTCTGATCATCGGCAAGCAGCACACGGATCGTCATCAAAGCCCTTCCAGAGACGTAAGAGACGTGACGGACGCGACGGACTCACCAGATCCACTTGACCCACTTGACCCACTTGACCCACTCGACGCACCAGACACGACGGAAACCAGCGGCAGTACCCCCGACACCACGAAACCCCCGCCCTCCCCAGGCCCCGCCTCCAACGTGCCCCCCACACTCCGCGCCCGCTCCCGCATCCCCACCAGGCCGAACCCGGGCGTGTGCGAGGGGTCCTCCGCCGCCCGCCCGTCATCCGTCACCGTCACCCGCAGCGCCGCGTCCGCCACCCGTATCTCCACCCGGATGGTGAGGTCCGGCCCACCGTGGCGGACCGCGTTCGTCAGCGCCTCCTGCACGATCCGGTACGCCGCCGCGCCCACGGCGGGCGGCGCCTCCACCTCCGGTACGACCAGGTCCACCTCGGCCCCCGAGATGCGCGCCGCCTCCGCCAGGTCGGGCAGCCCGTCGAGACCCGGCAGCGGCCCCCGCGTCTCCTCGGCCGTGCCCGCCCTCAGCACCTCCAGCGTGGCCCGCAGTTCACCCCGCGCCGAGCGGCAGGTGTCGGCGATGTCGTCCAGCGCCCTGGCCACCGCCGCCCGGTCGAGCCGCTCCGGATCCGCGGCGAGGACATGCGCCGCGACGGACGTCTGGACGCCGACCAGCGTGATGCTGTGGGCCAGCAGGTCGTGCAGATCACGGGCCACCCGCAGCCGTTCCTCCGCGACCCGCCGCCGCGCCTCCTCCTCGCGCGTACGCTCCGCCCGCTCGGCGCGCTCCAGGACGGAGGCGACGTACTGGCGGTGGATGCGCACGTACACGCCGAGCAGCAGTACGGAGACGATCCAGCCGGAGATCCTGAGCACCTCGGCCACCTGGTGCGGGGCCACGCTCGCGTTGAGGGTCATCGTGACGCCGACGACAAGGAGGCCGGTGATCAGGGCGCGGCGCGGGCGCCCGGAGGCGGCGACGGTGTAGAGCGCGACCATGCCCACCGGGACGGCGGCCATGTGCGTGTAGTCGACGGCGTGGTACGGCGCGATGAAGGCGATCACGGCGAGCAGCACGAGCACGGGACGGCTCCGCCGCCACACCAGCGGCAGGTGCGCGCAGAGCAGCAGGCTCCACCCGAGGAGATCGGGGCGCCGCCCGTCCTCGACGAACGCGGCGAGCACGGCGGACAGCACCGCGAGCCCCGCCGCGAACAGCGCGTCGGTGCGCGGGGCGCGCCGGCTGCCGGGCACGGCGCCCGTGAAGGCCAGCAGTCCACGCGGCGCCGAGGCACGCCCTCGACCCTGACCTTGAATCCGGACCCGCGGTATGTCCCCCACAGCTGCATCCTCCCGTACGGGGGCGCCCCTCCGGGAGGGAAGGGGCGCCCCGCGGCCGTCAACTGTCAGCGGGCGATGACCCGTTGAGGCTCGTTCTCCGCGGCGGGGCCGGAGGCCGGAGCCGGGCGCGAGAGGCTGCCCGGCCACCACACCTTCCGCCCCAGGGCCACGCTCGCGCTCGTCACCAGATACGTCCGCACCAGGAACGTGTCGAGCAGCACCCCGACCGCGATCACGAAGCCCAGCTCGACCAGTTGCACCAGCGGCATGTTGGTGAGCACCGCGAACGTCGCCGCGAGCACGAGGCCCGCCGACGCGATGACGCCGCCGGTCGTCCGCAGCGCGGTCAGCGCGGCTGCCCCCGGCTCGGCGCCCGCGAGGGACTCCTCGCGCATGCGGTGCATCAGGAAGATGCCGTAGTCGACGCCCAGCGCGACGAGGAACACGAAGGACAGCAGGCCAAGACCCGGGTCCGTGCCCTCGAAGCCCATGAGCGGCTCGAAGACCAGGCCCGCGATGCCCAGCGAGGCGCCCCACACCGCGACCACCGCCGCGAGCAGCAGCAGCGGCGCGACGAGGGACCGCAGCAGGGCCACCAGGATCAGCAGGACCGCCGCGAGGACGAGGGGCACGATGATCAGCCGGTCGCGTTCGTTCGTGTCCTTCAGGTCCAGCTGCTGGGCGCTGGAGCCGCCCACGTACGAGCCGTCGAGGTCCGCGCGCAACGCCTCGATCGTCGCCGTCTCCCCCGCCGACTCGGGCGCGGAGGTCGCGATCACGGAGATCTCCGTCCAGCCCTTGGCCGTACGTCCCTTCTGCGCGCTGTCCACGCCCTTGGTGCCCTTGATCTCGGCGAGGGTGGCGGTGGCGCGGTCCTCGGGGGCCATCACGGTGATGGGCTGGGTGCCGCGTTCGGGGTAGGCGGCGGCGAGGGTCTCCATGGCGGTGACGGACTCGGGCGTCTTGGTGAAGGAGTCCTCCTGCTTCAGCGCGCCCGGCAGGTTCAGCGCCCCCAGGGCGAGCGCGCCGAGCAGCACGGCGCCGCCCGCCAGCACGGCGAGGGGCCTGCGCCCCGCCGAGCTGCCCATCATGGAGAAGAGACTGCGCCGCTGCTTGGGCTCGCTGCCGAAGGCCGGTACGAGCGGCCAGAAGACGCGCCGCCCCAGCAGGACGAGGAGCGCGGGCAGCAGCGTCAGCATCGCGGCGAGCGCGCACAGCACGCCGACGGTGCCCAGCGGGCCCATGCCTCGGCTGCTGTTGAGGTCGGCGGCGAGCAGGCAGAGCAGCCCGGCAGCGACCGTGCCCGACGAGGCGAGCACGGCGGGCCCGCAGCCCTTCAGCGCGGCGACCATCGCGTCGTAGGGGCGCTCGATCCTGCGCAGCTCCTCGCGGTAGCGGGCGACGATGAGCAGCGCGTAGTCCGTGCCCGCGCCGAACACGAGGATCGTCATCACGCCGCTGCTCTGGCCGGTGACGGAGGTCCCGAAGCCTTCGTGCAGTCCGTAGGCGACGCCCATCGCCAGGTAGTCCGCGATGCCCGCCACGGCGAGCGGCACGAGCCACAGGAGCGGGCTGCGGTAGATGACGATCAGGAGCAGCGCGACCACTGCGGCGGTCGTGTAGAGCAGCGGCCCGCCGAGCGAGTCGTAGACCTTGCCCGCGTCGGTGTCGAGCGCACCCGCGCCGCCCACGTCGACGCTCAACCCGCCCTCGCCGTGGGCGGCTTCGCGCACGTCGTCGACGAGCGCGTCCCTGGCCTCCTCGTCGTGGCCCGGCTCGGTGGTCACCACCGGGTACATCAGCGTGGTGCCGTCCTTCGACGGTACGGCGCGCGGGGTGCCGGTCAGTTGGTGGGCCTGGCCGATCCCGGCGACCTGCCGGGCCGCCGTTTCGCGGTCGGCGGCGGTCAGGCCGCCGTCACGGTGGTAGACGAGGACCAGCTCGGTGGCCTCGCCGCCCGGCAACTGGTCCTGGATCTCGGCCACTTGGGTGGAGTCGGCGCTGGCGGGGAGGTAGTCGACGATGCGGTCCTGCTGGGCGTCGGCCAGCTTGGACGCGAAGGGCCCGGCGAGCGCGATGACGGCTATCCACAGCCCGAGGAGCGCCCAGGGCACGGCTCGTCGGCGTCGTGCGGTGGTCTGTTCGGCCCGCATGACGGGCCTCCTTCCGGCAGGTTGGCAGGTTCAGTGCCAACCCTTCCGGAGGGGGTCACGCGATCCGTCGGGCGCGAGGGCGAGTTGGGGCGTACGGCACAGGGAGGCGAAGGAGTCGCACTACTCCCACGGGAGTAGTGGCCCGGAGCACGGCAGGGCTCGGGCCCGGAGCACGGCAGGATCAGAAGTGCGTCGTCCGCGCCGCCACCATGAGCCGCGTCACCTCGTCCGCCCCGATGGTCAGCGCGTCGCCCGCCGTGGTGAGCACCTCGCGCTCGGCCGGGGTGTACGGGCCGTCGGCGAGCGCGATCCGCGCGCCCTGGAGCAGCAGTGCCTCACGTCCGGCGGGGGCGAGGTGCGGGGCCAGGGGGCCGAGCGCCTCGTGCAGTTCTATGGCCAGACCGGGCCCGCAGTCCGGCACGGTCGCCCGGCCGGTGTCCGCGGCGAGCGCGTCGACGAGCGCGACGAGCTGTTCCTCGCAGGCGTCGTCGTACCCCGCGCCGCGCAGCGCGCCGACGGCCGCGTCGAGCGTCGTGCGCGAGGAGGTGCCGCCGGCGGCGAGGATCGCGAGGACGACGGTGTGCACGGCGTCGCGCACCATGGCCGAAAGGCGGGTGGTGGTGGGATGGTCGAGGACGTCCGTGCCGAAGTGGTCGCCGCAGGCGGCGCACTCGACGATGGGGCCCGCGACGCCGCGCGGCAGGACCGGGACGCCGAGCAGGACGAAGCGGCGACGGCCGGTGCGGCGCCGGTAGTTGCGGTCACCGCCGCAGCCTGGGCAGAAGAACTCGCCGTCGCCGACGGTGGTCCACGCCGTATGCATGCCGATCACGCGCCGGCGCAGGAACCGCCCGCGTGAAACGGGCGCGGCGAAGATGCGGGAGTCCCGGCCGTTTCGTCCCCGATCTGGCAGCACCACGCACCTCCGTAACGCCCCGGCAACATTGCCGCGTTGGGCGTGATGTTAGCCACATTGTTGATGTGGCGTCAGCACCCTGTACGAGAGATGGCCGGTAGACGACCTGGACACGGCCGCGCGCAAAAGCGCCGAACGGGCCCATTCGAGCCCGTCCGGCGCTTCTGCGTGACGTGGTGGAGCCGTGTGGCCGCCGGTCAGCGAGCCGCGCGGTTCACCGCGGAAACCGCGGCCTTCAGCGAGGCACGTGTCGTATTCGCGTCGATACCGATGCCCCACAGAACCTTGTCGCCGATCGCGCACTCGATGTACGAAGCGGCCTGCGCGGAGGCTCCTTCGCTCATCGTGTGCTCCTGGTAGTCCAGGAGGCGTACGTCGATGCCGATGCCCTGCAGCGCGTTGAAGAAGGCCGAGATCGGGCCGTTGCCGGTGCCGCTCAGGATCGTGTCGGCGCCGTCGACGGTCGCCTCGACGGTCAGCGTGTCCGTGCCGTCCTTGTCCGTGGTGGTCTGGCCGTTCTTGACCTGGATGCGGCCCCACGGGTTCTCGGGGTTGGGCAGGTACTCGTCCTGGAAGATGCCCCAGATCGCGTCCGGGGTGACCTCGCCGCCCTCGGTGTCGGTCTTCGTCTGAATGATCTTGGAGAACTCGACCTGCATGCGGCGCGGCAGGTCCAGCTTGTGGTCGTTCTGCAGGACGTAGGCGATACCGCCCTTGCCGGACTGCGAGTTGACGCGGATGACGGCCTCGTACGAACGGCCGACGTCCTTGGGGTCGATGGGCAGGTACGGGACGGCCCACTCGATGTCGTCGACCGTCTTGCCCTGCTGCTCGGCCCGGACGCCCATGGCCTCGAAGCCCTTCTTGATGGCGTCCTGGTGGGAGCCGGAGAAGGCGGTGTAGACGAGGTCGCCCGCGTACGGGTGACGGGGGTGGACCTCCATCTGGTTGCAGTACTCGGCGGTGCGGCGGATCTCGTCGATGTCGGAGAAGTCGATCTGCGGGTCCACGCCCTGCGAGAAGAGGTTCATGCCCAGCGTGACCAGGTCGACGTTGCCGGTGCGCTCGCCCTGCCCGAACAGGCAGCCCTCGATGCGGTCGGCGCCGGCCATGATGGCCAGTTCGGCGGCGGCGACGGCGGTGCCGCGGTCGTTGTGCGGGTGGACGGACAGGCAGACGTGCTCGCGCCGGGTCAGGTTGCGCGACATCCACTCGAAGCGGTCCGCGTGCGTGGAGGGCGTCGAACGCTCCACCGTGGCGGGCAGGTTGAGGATGATCTCGCGGCCCTCGGCGGGCTGCCACACGTCACAGACGGCCTCGCAGACCTCCAGGGCGAAGTCCAGCTCGGTGTCCGTGAAGATCTCGGGGCTGTACTGGTAGCCGAAAATCGTCTCGGGGCCCAGCAGCTTCTCCGCGTACTCCATGACCAGGCGCGTGCCGTCGACGGCGATCTGCTTGACCGCGTCCTTCGAGCCGCGGAAGACGACCTCGCGCCAGACGGGCGCGGTCGCGTTGTACAGGTGGACGGTGGCGCGCTTGGCGCCGACCAGCGACTCGACGGTGCGGGCGATCAGCTCTTCGCGGGCCTGCGTCAGGACGGAGATCGTGACGTCGTCCGGAATGGCGCCGTCCTCGATGATCGACCGTACGAAGTCGAAGTCGGTCTGGCCCGACGAGGGGAAACCGACCTCGATCTCCTTGTAGCCCATGCGGACCAGCAGATCGAACATCTCGCGCTTGCGCGCCGGGGACATCGGATCGATCAGCGCCTGGTTGCCGTCGCGCAGGTCCGTGGAGAGCCAGCGGGGAGCGACCGTGATCCGGTTGTCGGGCCACGTGCGGTCGGGGATGTCGACCTGGTCGTACTGGCCGTACTTGTGGATCGGCATGGACGTGGCGCGCTGCAGATTCGGCTTGATGGCCATGATGCGGGGGCTCCTCGGGAGTGTCCTTAAGGACGGCCGACGGTCGCTTCGCGAGCAACACCGAACTCCGCGGGGAGGGGGTCGGCCTCGACTACAGGCCCTCGCCGCGGCAGCTAAGGAGAAGCAGCCCGTAACGCATGATGCTCCGCAGCCTAGCCGAGCCGCGCTGTGTGCGCGGGTGCGTATCAGTATGCGGGATCGCCGTCAGGTTACGGCCAAGAGGTGATCAATACCTCTATTTCACTAATCATGGTTGCAGGTAGTGACAGCGGCATGACCCAGTGCCACATTGCCGCCATGACCGCCAACCCAGGCTTCGAGCCTGTCTTCTGCACCATCATTCCGCCCCACGTGCTCGACACTCTGGCCCAGAGTGACGACGCCACGCTCGCAGGCCCCGCCCGCCGCACCCTGGAGCGGGACGCCATCGAGCGCACCCACCGCCGTCTGACCACGGTCATCGGCGCCCCGTCCGTCTCGCTGCCCAGGGAAGCAGCGGAAGGCAAAGCGCACCGCACGATCCACGACGCCAAGCACAAGACCGAGCTGCCGGGACGCAAGGTCCGCGGCGAGGGCGAGAAGCCCGGCAAGGACGCGACCGTCAACCGCGCGTACGCGGGCCTCGGCGCGACCTTCGAGCTGTTCCTCAAGACCTACCAGCGCAACTCCATCGACGGCAGCGGCCTGCCGATGAACGCGACGGTCCACTACGGCGAGAAGTACGGGAACGCCTTCTGGAACGGCGAGCAGATGGTGTTCGGCGACGGTGACGGCGAGATCTTCCTCGACTTCACCATCCCCGTGGACGTCATCGGCCACGAGCTGACGCACGGCGTCGTGCAGTACACGGCGAACCTCACGTACTTCGGCCAGCCCGGCGCCCTGAACGAGTCCTTCGCCGACGTCTTCGGCTCGCTGATCAAGCAGTACACGCTCGGCCAGACCGCGTCCGAGGCCGACTGGCTGATCGGCGCCGGGCTGCTCGCCCCGCGCGTCACGGGCACGGCGCTGCGCTCCATGAAGGCCCCCGGCACGGCCTACGACGACGACGTGCTCGGCAAGGACCCGCAGCCGGCCGACATGGACCACTACGTCCGCACGGGCCGCGACAACGGCGGCGTGCACATCAACTCCGGCATCCCCAACCACGCCTTCTACCTGCTCGCCGAGGCGCTCGGCGGCAGCGCGTGGGAGCGGGCGGGCCAGATCTGGTACGCCGTCCTGACCGGCGGCCAGCTGGCGCAGGACGCGTCCTTCGAGGACTTCGCGAAGCTGACGGTGGCCGCGGCGCGCGACAAGTACGGCGAGGGCGAGGAGCACGGGGCCGTCGTGAAGGCCTGGTCCCAGGTCGGCGTGCCCACCAACTGAGCTACCCACCGGCCTCCCCATGGAGTAGACAGGTTCCATGCGTATCCAGGTGAAGCGCACGGGAGGATTCGCGGGCATCGAGCGGCACGCCGAGGTCGAGACCTCGGGACTGCCCGATGCCCACGAGTGGCAGGCCCTGGCCGAGGAGGCCGTGGCCCAGGGCAGGAGCACGCCGCCGATAGGCGTGCCGGACGGCTTCAGCTACCAGCTCACCGTCGACGGACACACGGTGTACTGCTCGGATCCACGCCTGACCGATCCGCAGCGGAAGCTGATCACGCGTGTCCTCAAGGAGGGCTCGTAAAGGAGGGGCGAAAAGGGCGGGCCCGTAAAACTTGAGCGGTGTTCACGTTTTCTGGGGTACGCCCATTGACTTCCGTACTCGGCCGTACGGAAGATCGCGCCCATGGCAGCGAGCGATGCGCGCGAACCACTCCCTCAGTTCCCCCGCGACTTCCTGTGGGGCGTGTCCACTTCGGCCCATCAGATCGAGGGCGCCGTCGACGAGCGCGGCCCCTCGGTCTGGGACGCGTTCACCGCGGTGCCGGGCAGGGTGAAGGACGGCACGACGGCCGCCGTCGCCTGCGACCACTACCACCGCTACCGCGAAGACGTCGCGCTCATCCGGGAGTTGGGGGTGGACGCGTACCGCTTCTCGGTGTCCTGGCCGCGCGTGCTGCCGGACGGGGCGGGCGAGGTGAGCGGCGCGGGCCTGGACTTCTACGACCGCCTGGTCGACGAGCTGTGCGCGGCGGGCGTGCGCCCCGTCCCGACGCTCTTCCACTGGGACACCCCGCTCGCGCTCGCGGCCGACGGCGGCTGGCTGCGGCGGGACACGGCCGAGCGTTTCGCCGAGTACGCGGCCGTGGTGGCGGCCCGCATCGGCGACCGCGCCAAGAAGTGGATCACTCTGAACGAACCCGCCGAGCACACCCTGCTCGGTCACGCCCTCGGCCAGCACGCCCCCGGCGAGCAGCTCATGTTCGACGCGCTGCCGGCGGCGCACCACCAGCTCCTGGCGCACGGTCTCGCCGTACGGGCGCTGCGCGCGGCCGGTGTCACGGACATCGGCATCGCCAACTCGCACGGCCCCACCTGGCCGGCGTCGGCCTCGCCCGAGGACACGCAGGCGGCGGACTTCTACGACGTACTCCTCAACCGCCTGTTCGCGGACCCGCTGATCCTGGGCCGGTACCCGGACGGCATCGCGGAGTTGCTCGCGTCCGGGGGCGACATCGAGGCCGACCTGTCGGTCATCGCGGAGCCGATCGACTGGTACGGGATCAACTTCTACCAGCCGACGAAGGTGGGGGCGCCGCTACCGGCCGGGGCGTCGACGCCGACAGAGTTCTCCGGTCTGACGCTGCCGCCCGAACTCCCCTTCTCCCCCAGGGAGATCGAGGGCCGGCCGGTCACGGACTTCGGCTGGCCGGTGGTCCCGGAAGCGCTCACCGAGCTCCTGACCGGCTTCCGCGACCGGTACGGCGACCGCCTGCCGCCGCTGGTGATCACCGAGAACGGCTGCTCGTACGAGGGGATCGACGACCGGCGGCGGATCGACTACCTCGACGGTCATCTCCGGGCGTTGCACCGGGCGTTGGAGGAGGGAGTGGACGTGCGCGGCTACTTCGTCTGGTCCCTGATGGACAACTTCGAGTGGGCGGAGGGCTACCGGCAGCGCTTCGGTCTCGTCCACGTCGACTACACCACCCTGGAGCGCACCCCGAAGGCCTCGTACGCGTGGCTGCGCGAGACGCTGCGGGCCCAGCGGGCATGACCACGACTCCGGTCGACGACGCGCTGCGGGAGCCGACCGAACGGGTCGGGCGGAGCTGGACGTCCGCGCTGTCGCTCGCCAACGGGGCGATCTGGGTGGGCTGGTACGGCCCGCTCCAGATCCTCCTGGCCCTTCAGGCGGATGACCTCGCCCCGGCCGGCACGTCCAAGGAGACGGTCCTCGCGTGGGTGGCGGGGGCGGGCGCGGTGGTGTCCCTTGCGTCCAACCCGCTCTTCGGGGCGCTCTCGGACCGGACGGTGTCGCGCTTCGGGCGGCGCACGCCGTGGATCGTGGCGGGCACGGCGGGCGGCGCGGCGGCGCTCCTGCTGCTGTCGGCCGCGGGGTCCGTGTGGTGGATGGCGGCGGGCTGGTGCCTGGTCCAGCTCACGCTGAACGCCGCGTTCGCCGCGGTCACGGCGGCGGTGCCGGACCGGGTGCCGCGGCGCCAGCGGGGCGCGGTGGGCGGCTGGCTGGGGGCGGCGCAGCTGCTGGGCGTGGTGGTGGGGACGGGGCTCGCGACGGTGGCCGGGGGTGTGGGCGCGGGGTACGCGGCGTGCGCGGTGTTCACGGTGGCGGGGGTCCTGCCGTACGTGCTGCGCCACCGGGACCTGCGCCTGGCGCCGCGGGACAGGCCGCCGTTCGCGTGGCGGTCGTTCGCCGCCGCTTTCTGGCTGAGCCCGCGCCGCTACCCGGACCTGGGCTGGGCCTGGCTGACCCGCTTCCTGATCAACCTGAGCAACGCCCTGGTCCTGCTCTATCTCCTCTACTACCTGCGGGACCGCCTGGACTACGCCGACCCGGACGAGGGCGTACTGATCCTCACGGCGGTGAACGGCCTGACGCTGCTCGCGACGGTGGTCGTGGGCGGCGTCTGGTCGGACCGCGTGGGCCGCCGCAAGCCGTTCGTGCTCTGGTCGGGCGTCCTGATGGCGGTGGCCACGGCCGTGCTGGCCGGCTGGCAGACGTGGCCGGGCGCGATCGTCGCGGCGGCGGTGCTCGGGGTCGGCTTCGGCGTCTTCACGTCGGTGGACTTCGCCCTGATGACGGACGTCCTGCCCCAGGCCATGGACCGCGGCAAGGACATGGGCGTCATCAACATCGCCAACTCCCTGCCCCAGGTGGCGGCCCCGGCCCTCGCGGCCCCGATCGTGACGCACCTGGGCGGCTACCGGGTGCTGTACCTGGTGGCGGCGGTGGTGGGCCTGGCCGGGGCGCTCCTGGTGACGCGGATCAGGGGCGTGCGGTAGCCGGAGGCTCGGCGCCCCTCAGAAGCCGAGCTTGCGCAACTGCTTGGGGTCGCGCTGCCAGTCCTTGGCGACCTTCACGTGCAGGTCCAGGAAGACCGGCGTACCGAGCAGGGCCTCGATCTGCTGGCGGGACTTGATCCCGACCTCCTTGAGGCGCTTGCCCTTCGGGCCGATGATGATGCCCTTCTGGCTGGGGCGCTCGATGTAGACGTTGGCGTGGATGTCGAGCATCGGCTTGTCCGCAGGGCGGTCCTCGCGCGGCAGCATCTCCTCGACCACGACGGCGATGGAGTGCGGCAGCTCGTCCCGCACGCCTTCGAGCGCGGCCTCGCGGATCAGCTCGGCCACCATGACCTGCTCGGGCTCGTCCGTGAGGTCGCCCTCGGGGTAGAGCGGCGGGCTCTCGGGGAGCATCGGGACGATCAGGTCCGCGAGCAGCTTGACCTGCTTGTCGCCGACCGCCGACACCGGCACGATCTGCGCCCACTCGAAGCCGAGCTCCTTGCCGAGCTGGTCGATGGCGATGAGCTGCTCGGCGAGCGTCTTGCTGTCGACGAGGTCGGTCTTCGTCACGACCGCGATCTTCGGCGTCTTCTTGATCGTCGCCAGTTCCTTGGCGATGAACCGGTCGCCGGGGCCGAGCTTCTCGTTCGCGGGCAGGCAGAACCCGATGACGTCGACCTCGGCCCACGTCGTACGGACGACGTCGTTGAGCCGCTCGCCGAGCAGCGTGCGCGGCTTGTGGAGCCCGGGGGTGTCCACCAGGATCAGCTGGGCGTCCGGGCGGTGCACGATGCCGCGCACCGTGTGCCGCGTGGTCTGCGGCTGGTTCGCCGTGATCGCCACCTTCTGGCCGACCAGAGCATTCGTGAGGGTGGACTTGCCCGCGTTGGGGCGGCCCACGAAGCAGGCGAAGCCGGCGCGGTGGGGTGCCGCGGACGGCTCGGATGACTCGGTACGAACGCTCATGGCGCCCATTCTCCCTGATCGACGGAGGGCCGCAGCACGCCGAGGCACCGATCGGGCACCGATGAGGCGCCGGTACGGCATCGGTGAGCTCCCGGAAACTCTTGCGCAACACGAAACACGGCGGAAACGCCCGGGTGCCCGTTCCGAAACGCGCGGCGGTGACGCTCTCCCTCTGCCCCCACCCGGAGGAGAGATTCCCCGTGCAGACCGTGTACGCGTCGTACTCACCGCACTCGCTCACCACGCACCTGGCCGCGGCCAAGGGCCCCGACACCGGTGACACGGCCTGGCTGCTCGCCGCCACCGCCCTCGTCCTCCTGATGACGCCGGGCCTCGCGCTCTTCTACGGCGGCATGGTCCGCACGAAGAGCGTCCTCAACATGCTGCTCATGAGTTTCGTGTCGATCGCCCTGGTCACGGTGGTGTGGCTGCTCGTCGGCTACTCGCTCGCGTTCGGCGACGACGCCTTCGCGGGGCTGATCGGCGGCGTCGACCACCTGGGCATGGCGGGCATCGGCCCGAGCACGCTGACGGGGACGGTCCCGACCCTGCTGTTCACCACGTTCCAGCTGACCTTCGCGATCCTCACCACGGCGCTGATCAGCGGCGCGATCGCGGACCGCACGAAGTTCGCCGCGTGGCTCGTCTTCGTGCCGGTGTGGGCGCTGCTCGTATACGTTCCCGTGGCGCACTGGGTCTGGGGCCCGGACGGCTGGATCTCCTCCTCGCTCGGCGCCATGGACTTCGCGGGCGGCCTGGTCGTCGAGATCGCGTCCGGCGCGTCCGGCCTGGCGCTCGTCCTGGTCATCGGCCCGCGCATCGGCTTCAGGAAGGACGCCATGCGCCCGCACAACCTGCCGATGGTCCTGATGGGCGCGGGTCTGCTCTGGTTCGGCTGGCTCGGCTTCAACGGCGGCTCGGCCCTCGGCGCGAACGGCCTCGCGGCGGCCTCCCTCCTCAACACCCTGCTCGCCGGCTGCACCGGCCTGCTCGGCTGGCTCTTCGTGGAGCAGCGGCGCGACGGCCACCCCACCACGTTCGGCGCGGCGTCGGGCGCGGTGGCGGGCCTGGTGGCGATCACGCCCGCGTGCGGGGTCGTCGGGGTGCTCGGGGCCGCGGTGGTCGGTCTGGCGGCGGGCGTGGTCTGCTCGTACGCCGTGGCGTGGAAGTTCCGTCTCGGCTACGACGACTCGCTGGACGTCGTGGGCGTCCACCTGGTCGGCGGCGTGGTCGGCACGCTCCTGATCGGCCTGTTCGCGACGGCCACGATGACGGACGGCGCGGAGGGCCTGTTCTACGGGGGCGGGCTCGCGCAGCTGGGCAAGCAGGCGGTGGCGGTGCTCGTCGTGGCGGCGTACACCTTCGCGGTGACGTACGGCATCGGCAAGGTCATCGACAAGGTGATGGGCTTCCGCGCGTCCGAGGAGGACGAACTGACGGGCCTCGACCAGACGCACCACGCGGAGACGGCCTACGATCACGGCGTCCTGGTCGGCGGCCCACTGAAGGGCAGCACCGTGTCGCACCACCCGAAGGGGAGCACCCTCGCATGAAGCTCGTGACCGCGGTCATCAAGCCGTTCCGCCTCGACGAGGTGAAGACGGCCCTCCAGGAGCTGGGCGTACAGGGCCTCACGGTCACCGAGGCGAGCGGGTACGGGCGCCAGCGGGGGCACACGGAGGTGTACCGGGGCGCGGAGTACCAGGTGGACCTGGTGCCGAAGGTGCGCATCGAGGTCGTGGTCGAGGACCCCGACCTGGACCCGGTCATCGACGCGATCGTGCGCGCGGCGGCGACGGGGAAGATCGGGGACGGGAAGGTGTGGGCGGTACCGGTGGAGACGGTCGTGCGGGTGCGGACCGGTGAGCGGGGTCCGGACGCGGTGTGATCCCGTCCCGGCGCGGAGACCGGACGCCGCCCGCGACAGGAGTGGAAAAGCCCTACGGCGGTGACAGTGGTGCGTCGTACTCTTGGCAGTGCAAGGCTGTCGAGCGGCCACCAAGCCCCGCATGAGGAGGATGAGCAGGCCATAGTGCCGGCCCATGACTCAGACACCCACAGCTCCTACCCCTGCCCAGGGCCAGTCGCGAGCACACTTCACCGTTCCGGCGACCCATCCGATGGTGACGGTGCTCGGTTCCGGAGACGCCCTGTTGCGCGTGATCGAAAAGGCCTTCCCGGCGGCCGACATCCATGTCCGGGGCAATGAGATCAGCGCTGTCGGTGAGGCCCATGAAGTCACCCTCATCCAGCGTCTGTTCGACGAGATGATGCTGGTGCTCCGCACCGGTCAGCCGATGACGGAGGACGCAGTGGAACGCTCGATCGCCATGCTCAGGGCGGACGAGGCGGGCGAGGGCGACGGCCAGGAGACCCCGGCCGAGGTCCTCACGCAGAACATCCTCTCGTCCCGGGGCCGCACGATCCGCCCCAAGACGCTCAACCAGAAGCGCTACGTCGACGCCATCGACAAGAACACGATCGTGTTCGGCATCGGCCCCGCGGGCACCGGCAAGACGTATCTCGCCATGGCCAAGGCCGTGCAGGCCCTGCAGGCCAAGCAGGTCAACCGCATCATCCTGACTCGCCCCGCCGTCGAGGCCGGCGAGCGGCTCGGCTTCCTGCCGGGCACGCTCTACGAAAAGATCGACCCGTACCTGCGTCCGCTGTACGACGCGCTGCACGACATGCTCGACCCGGACTCGATCCCGCGCCTGATGGCGGCGGGCACCATCGAGGTGGCCCCGCTGGCGTACATGCGCGGCCGGACGCTGAACGACGCGTTCATCATCCTGGACGAGGCGCAGAACACCAGCGTCGAGCAGATGAAGATGTTCCTCACCCGCCTCGGCTTCGAGTCGAAGATCGTGATCACGGGTGACGTCACGCAGGTCGACCTGCCGAACGGCACCAAGTCGGGTCTGCGGCAGGTCCAGGACATCCTGGAGGGCATCGACGACGTGCACTTCTCGCGGCTCACGTCCCACGATGTCGTACGGCACAAGCTGGTCGGCCGTATCGTCGACGCGTACGAGAAGTACGACGACAGTCAGCAGAACCAGAAAAACGGGAAGTAGCGGAAGCCGCACCATGTCGATCGACGTCAACAACGAATCCGGAACCGAGGTCGACGAGCAGGCGATCCTCGACATCGCCCGCTACGCCCTCGCGCGGATGCGCATCCACCCGCTCTCCGAGCTCTCGGTGATCGTCGTGGACGAGGACGCCATGGAGCAGCTCCACATCCAGTGGATGGACCTGCCGGGACCGACGGACGTCATGTCCTTCCCGATGGACGAGCTGCGCCCGCCCGCCAAGGACGAGGAGGAGGCCCCGCAGGGCCTCCTCGGCGACATCGTGCTCTGCCCCGAGGTCGCGCTCAAGCAGGGCCGGGAAGCTCCCACGGAGCACTCCATGAACGAGGAGCTCCAGCTGCTCACCGTCCATGGAGTGCTCCATCTGCTCGGGTACGACCATGAGGAGCCGGACGAGAAGGCCGAGATGTTCGGTCTCCAGGCGGCCATCGTCGACGGCTGGCGTGGTGAGAACGGCCTGACCGGGCCCTCTCCCGCGCCGACCGTCTCCTAGGCCCATGAGTTTCCAGCTGATCGCGGGCGCCGTCGCCCTGATCGTCGTCGCCTGGCTCGCCGCCTGCGCGGAGGCGGGCATCGCCCGCACCTCCAGCTTCCGGGCGGAGGAGGCGGTGCGCTCCGGTCGGCGCGGCAGCGCGAAGCTCGCGCAGGTCGCCGCCGACCCCACCCGCTATCTCAACGTGGCGCTGCTCGTGCGCGTCGCGTGCGAGATGGCCGCGGCGTCCCTGGTGACGTACGCGTGCCTGAAGGAGTTCCCCGAGACCTGGGAGGCGCTCGCGGTCGCCATCGCGGTGATGGTCCTCGTCTCGTACGTGGCCGTGGGCGTCTCGCCGCGCACCATCGGCCGCCAGCACCCGCTCAACACGGCGACCGCCGCGGCGTACGTACTGCTGCCGCTGGCCCGCGTCATGGGCCCGATCCCGCCGCTCCTGATCCTCATCGGCAACGCGCTCACGCCCGGCAAGGGCTTCAGGCGCGGCCCGTTCGCCTCCGAGGCCGAGCTGCGCGCGATGGTCGACCTCGCCGAGAAGGAATCCCTCATCGAGGACGACGAGCGCCGCATGGTGCACTCCGTCTTCGAGCTCGGCGACACCCTCGTCCGCGAAGTCATGGTGCCCCGGACGGACTTGGTCGCCATCGAGCGCTTCAAGACGATCCGTCAGGCGCTCACCCTCGCCCTGCGCTCCGGTTTCTCGCGGATTCCGGTGACGGGCGAGAGCGAGGACGACGTCGTCGGCATGGTGTATCTGAAGGACCTGGCCCGCAAGACGCACATCAACCGCGACAGCGAGTCGGACCTGGTGTCGACGGCGATGCGCCCGGCGACGTTCGTGCCCGACACGAAGAACGCGGGCGACCTGCTGCGCGAGATGCAGCAGGAGCGCAATCACGTCGCCGTCGTCATCGACGAGTACGGCGGCACGGCCGGCATCGTCACCATCGAGGACATCCTGGAGGAGATCGTCGGCGAGATCACCGACGAGTACGACCGTGAACTGCCGCCCGTCGAGGAGCTCGACGACGGCTGCTACCGCGTCACCGCACGCCTCGACATCGGTGACCTCGGCGAGCTCTTCGGGCTCGACGAGTTCGACGACGAGGACGTCGAGACGGTCGGCGGCCTGCTCGCCAAGGCGCTCGGCCGGGTGCCGATCGCCGGGGCCTCGGCGCTCGTGCCGCTGCCGGACGGGCGTGAGCTGCGGCTCACCGCGGAATCCGCCGCCGGGCGGCGGAACAAGATCGTGACGGTGCTCGTGGAGCCGGTCGCGCCGGCGGACGCGGAGCAGGAGACGTCGTGACCCCGCAGGAGCTGCGCGCGTTCTGCCTGTCGTTCAACGACGTGGTGGAGGAGTTCCCGTTCGGTCCCGATGCCTCGGTCTTCAAGGTCGCCGGGAAGATGTTCGCGCTGAGCTCGCTGGACGGGAAGCCGCTGACCGTGAACCTGAAGTGCGATCCGGACATGGCGGTCCAGCTGCGCGCCGCGCACCCGGAGATCGTGCCGGGGTGGCACATGAACAAGCGGCACTGGAACACCGTGACGGTGGACGCGCACCTCCCGGACCCGCAGGTCCGGGAGCTGATCGAGGATTCGTACGACCTGGTGGTCGCGGGTCTGCCGAAGGCGGTGCGCCTGCGGCTCGACCGGCCCTAGGCGTCGCGCCGCGTGCGCGGGCCCGGTGGCCGTACGGCCCTCCGTGCTCCGTATGCTCGGCGTATGACCGAGAGTGCTGCGCTTGACGCTGAGGACCGGAAGATCGTTACGCTGGCTCGTTCGGCACGGGCGCGGAACGGGGTGGCCGAGGGAGCCGCTGTGCGGGACGAGACGGGGCGTACGTACGTCGCCGGGACCGTCGCGCTCGCCTCGCTGAAGCTTTCCGCGCTGCGGACCGCCGTGGCCATGGCGGTGGCGTCCGGGGCCGAGTCCCTCGAGGCGGCGGCGGTCGTCTCCGCCGAGGAGGAGCTCTCCGCGGAGGACCTCGCCGCCGTGGCGGACCTCGGTGGAGCCGGGACGCCGGTGTTCCTGGCGGGGCCCGACGGAGAGGTCCGGGTGCGGGCCCAGGCCGGCTGACGCTTCCCCTGACGTTCCCCGCTGTGCCCATGGGCGCCAGGCGCGCCCATGGGCACAGCGGCCCCTACGCGGACCGGAAGCCGATCGTGGGCACGGCCCTGCGCAGCGGCCACGGACGGGTGGCCTCCGGAAGCAGGCCCTCCAGGAAGCCGTAGCGCCGCAGCGCCATCGGGTCCTGGTCGTCGACCTCGCGCACGGTCCGCCACCACGTGGCGACCTCCGCCCAGCCAGGCGCCGACAGGGACCCCCCGAACTCCTGCACCGAGAGCGCCGCCGTGAGCCCCGCGAAGGCGAGCCGGTCCGCGAGGGGCCAGTCGGCCAGGGTGCCGGTCACGAAGCCCGCCACGAAGACATCACCGGCCCCCGTCGGGTCGAGGGCCTCGACCGCGATGGCCGGGACCTCGGCGGTCTCGCCGGTCCGCCCGTCCACCGCGTACGCCCCTTCGGCGCCCAGCGTCACCACGGCTAGCGGAACGTGCTCGGTCAGCGCCCGCGCGGCGGCCCGGGGGCACTGGGTCCGCGTGTAGCGCATGGCCTCCTCCGCGTTCGGCAGGAACGCCTCGCAGTGCTCCAGGTCGGCGAGCCCCGCCAGATCCCAGCGCCCGGTGTCGTCCCAGCCCACGTCGGCGAAGATCCGCGTGCCCGAGCGCGCGGCCTCGGCGATCCACGGCGCGCGCGTGCCGGGCGTCAGGGAGGCGACGGCGGCACGCGCGCGTGGCGGGCAGGCCGGGGCGCCACCGTCCGGGGACTCCGCGTCGGGCGGCGGCTCGTGCCCGTGGCTGACCATGGTCCGCTCGCCCTCGTACGCCATGGAGACGGTCACCGGGGAGTGCCAGCCGGGCACGGTGCGCGAGGTCGCGAGGTCGATGCCCTCGCCCTGTTCGAGCGCGTCCCAGCAGTACTCCCCGTAGTGATCGTCCCCGAAGGCCGCCGCGAGCGAGGTGCGCAGCCCGAGGCGGGCGAGGGCGGTCGCCATGTTGGCGACGCCACCGGGGCTCGACCCCATTCCGCGGGCCCAGGACTCGGTGCCGCGCACCGGCGCGGAGTCGAGGCCGGTGAAGATGATGTCGAGGAAGACCGTGCCGGTGAGGAAGACGTCGCAGGGCGGATCGCCTGCTCTGCGGGCTCCCTTGAGCGGGTCGATGCTGGGTTTGAGGGGTACGACCATGCAGGCAACGTAACGGATGGAGACCATCGGGGGCCGAACGACGGACGGGTCGAAGCTCGGCCCCGGCGGCCCATCAGTCGAACGAATGGGCCGCGACCTCGGCGAGGTACTTCGCCCGCAGCGCCTCGTCCTCGGCGCTCCCGTCGAGGAACGACGCCTCGAAGGAGTTCCGCGCGAGCTCCCGCAGCCGCTCCTGGTCGATCCCCAGGGCTTCCCGCACCGCGTGGAAGGTGTCGTCGACGTAGCCGCCGAAGTACGCGGGGTCGTCGGAGTTGATGGTGCACAGCAGCCCGGCGTCCATCATCCGCGCCAGCGGGTGCTCTTCGAGTACGTCGATGGCGCGCAGCCGGACGTTGGACAGCGGGCAGAGGGTGAGCGGAATCCGTTCCCGCACCAGCCGCTCCACCAGCTCCGGGTCCTCCATGCACCGCAGCCCGTGGTCGATGCGCTCGACGCCCAGGACGTCCAGGGCCTCGGTGATGTACGCGGGCGGCCCCTCCTCGCCGGCGTGCGCGACCCGGCGCAGGCCGAGCGCGGCAGCCGCCTCGTACACCTCGCGGAACTTGGCGGGCGGGTGCCCGACCTCGGCGGAGTCGAGCCCGACGCCCACGATCCGGTGCAGATGGGGCTTGGCGGCCTCCAGGGTCTCCAGCGCCGACTCGGCGGACTGGTCCCGCAGGAAGCACATGATGAGCCGGGTCGTGATCCCGTGCCGCTCCTCGCTGTGCTCCAGGGCGCGCCCGAGCCCCTCCATCACGGTGCCGATACCGACGCCGCGCACCATGTGCGCCTGCGGGTCGAAGAAGATCTCGGCGTGCCGCACGCCCTGCTGGGCGGCGCGCGCGAGGTAGGCGTCGGCGAGCTCTTCGAAGTCCTGCTCGGTGAGCAGGACGGCCATCAACCCGTAGTACAGATCGAGAAAGGACTGCAGGTCGTCGAAGAGATAGGCCTTGCGCAGCGCTTCGGTGTCCGCGTACGGGAGGGTGACGCCGTTGCGGGCGGCGAGGGCGAAGGCCAGCTCGGGTTCGAGCGTCCCCTCGATGTGGAGGTGGAGTTCGGCTTTGGGAAGGGGCATGGCGGCGGCTCACTCAGGTGGTTCGTTTGGGCAGAGGTACACGCAACAGGTCTTGCGCGACGGTGAGTTCACCGTCGAATCCCGCATCCCGGGCCTGCTGCTCGAATACGCCGGGGTCGGGGTGACGCTGACTGAAATGGGTCAGTACGAGATGACGGACTCCGCAGTCCATGGCGACCCGGGCGGCCTGCCCCACGGTCAAATGCCCGTGATCAGAGGCGAGTTGCACATCCTCGTCAAGGAAGGTGGACTCGATGACGAGCATGTCGCAGCCGTCGGCGAGGGCGAGGACGCCGTCGCACAGCCGGGTGTCCATCACGAAGGCGAACCGCTGCCCCCGCCGCACGGAGCTCACCTCGTCGAGCGTGACGTCCCCCAGCGCGCCCTCGCGTTGCAGGCGCCCCACGTCGGGCCCGGAGATGCCGCGCGCGGCGAGCAGCTCGGGCACCATCCGCCGCCCGTCGGGCTCGGTGAGGCGGTAGCCGAAGGACTCGACGGGATGGGAGAGCCTGACGGCGTCGAGGACGAAGGAGGGGGCGACGGCCAGGGGCCCGTCACCGGCGACGGGTTCGACGACGAGCGAGACCGTCTCCCGGTAGGCGGTGGCGTACCGCAGCCGGTCGAAGAAGTGCTGCCCCGAGAGCGGGAAATGCACGGTCACGTCATGCGGGACGCGGTCGAGATTGATCCGCTGGATGACACCGGGCAGCCCCAGCGAGTGGTCGCCGTGGAAGTGCGTGACACAGATCCGGTGCAGGTCGTGCGCGGCGACCCCGGCACGCAGCATCTGGCGCTGGGTGCCCTCGCCGGGGTCGAAGAGGATGCCCTGCCCGTCCCAGAGCAGGACGTATCCGTTGTGGTTGCGGTGCCGGGTGGGGACCTGGCTCGCGGTGCCGAGGACCACCAATTCGCGTACGGACAAGGTGGGTTATCCCGGAGGCCACTGCAGGCCGCGTCCGCCGAGGACGTGGGCGTGCGCGTGGAAGACGGTCTGCCCGGCGCCGGAGCCGGTGTTGAAGACGATGCGATAGCTCTCCGCCTTCTCCTCCGCGGCGACCTCGCCGGCCTCGCGCAGGACGTCGGCGGCGATGGCGGGTTCGGCGGCGGCGAGGGAGGCGGCGTCCGGGTAGTGCGCCTTGGGGATGACGAGGACGTGGGTGGGGGCCTGCGGGTTGATGTCCCGGAAGGCGACGGTCGTGTCCGTCTCCCTGACGACGGTCGCGGGTACGTCACCCGCGACGATCTTGCAGAACAGGCAGTCTGCCTGCGGTTCTCCCGCCATGGGGCGCCTCCGGTCTGAGCAGGTTGTATCGGGCCCCCCGCATGCTATCCGGGCTGCGCCCCCGCCTGACCGCTCCCCTCAGCCCCCACCTCTCCCAGGCACCCGCATCCACCTCTGAACGAACAAGCTTTCCCACCCACCCGAATGCCCGCAGTCGGCAGCGCTCAGGAGGGGCCGGACGATAGCGAGGACGGACATACCGGCGCGGCACCGCACCCACCCACTGACCAGACCCGCCCCGCGCCGCCCTCACACTCCCGGCAGCTCCGGCGCCGCCTTGGGCGGCGTGGTCTCCAGGGCTGAGAGGGCCAGGCGGATCGCCTCGTCCAGTTGGGGGTCCCTGCCCGCCGCGTAGTCCTCCGGGGTCGTCACCACCTCCACGTCCGGGTCAACGCCGTAGTTCTCGACCCCCCACCCGTACCCCTCCAGCCAGAACGCGTACTTCGGCTGCGTCACCAGCGTCCCGTCCACCAGCCGGTAGCGGCTGTCGATCCCCACCACCCCGCCCCAGGTCCGCGTCCCCACCACGGGCCCGATCCCCAGCGCCTTGATCGCCGCGTTCACGATGTCCCCGTCGGAACCGGAGAACTCGTTGGCGACAGCGACGACCGGACCCCGAGGCGCGTCCGCCGGGTAGCTGAAGGGCTGCGCGCCCCGCGGCAGGTCCCAGCCCACGATCTTGCGGGCCAGCTTCTCCACCACCAGCTGAGACGTGTGCCCGCCGCGGTTCTCCCGTACGTCCACCACCAGACCGTCCCGCGCCACCTCCACCCGCAGGTCCCGGTGGATCTGCGCCCAGCCGGGAGCCTGCATGTCCGGCACGTGGAGATACCCGAGCCGCCCACCTGACCGCTCGTGGACGTACGCACGCCGGTCCACCACCCAGGCGTGGTACCGCAACGGCTCCTCGTCGTCGACGGGGATCACCACCGCGTGCCGCGGGTCACCGCCCCCCGCGGGCGACACCGTCAGCTCCACCGGCTTCCCCGCCGTACCCACCAGCAGCGGCCCCGGCCCCGTCACCGAGTCCACCGGCCGCCCCGCGACCGCCAGCAACGCGTCGCCCACCCGCACCGCCACCCCCGGCGCCGCGAGCGGTGACTGGGCGGAGGGGTCCGACGTCTCCGACGGCAGGATCCGGTCGATGCGCCACGCCCCGTCCTCGCCCCGCGAGACATCTGCCCCGAGCAGCCCCTGCCGCACGGCCGAACTCCCCCAGCCCCCGCCGCCCATGACGTACGCGTGCGACGTGCCCAGCTCCCCGGCGACCTCCCACAGCAGGTCCACGAGGTCGTCGTGCGTGGCCACCCGGTCGAGGACCGGGCGGTAGCGGTCGAGCACCCCGTCCCAGTCCACCCCTCCCAGGTCCGGCCGCCAGAAGTTGTCCCGCATGAGGCGCCCCGCCTCGTCGTACATCTGGCGCCACTCGGCGGCGGGGTCGACGGTCTGGCGCACGCGCGTGAGGTCGACGGTGATGTTCGAGTCGGAGCTCTCGTCGCCGGAGGCCCGCCGGTCGCTCGGCACCACCTTCAGCTTTCCGTCGGCCCACAGCAGCACCCGCTTCCCGTCGCCGCTGACGGCGAAGTGGTCGGCGTCCGAAGCCAGTTCCTCGATGCGCTGCTGCACCAGGTCGTACCGCTCCAGCTCGGTGCGCGGGTCGGGGTCCGAGGGGGTCGCGCGGGAGGCGCCGAGGACGCCCCGCACGGGGTGCCGCAGCCACAGGAGGCCGTCCTTGGCGGCCCGCAGGGTCGAGTAGCGGGCGGCCTCGACCGGGAACGGCACGATGCGGTCGGCGAGCCCGTCGAGGTCGATGCGGGTGACGGGCGAGCCCTCGCTGTCCGGGGTCTCGTCCTTGTCGGGGGCCTCGAAGGGGCGCCCGTGCCGCTGCGGCCCGAAGGGTGAGGGAGTGGTGGCCGCCAGCGTGATCAGGTGCGGCCGCGAGCCGCCGACGAAAGCCAGGTCGAAGACGTGCTCGTCGTACACCGGATCAAAGGCACGCGCGGACAGGAACGCCAGATGCTTGCCGTCGAGCGTGAACGCGGGCGCGTAGTCGCGGAACCGCAGCGGCGTCGCCTCGGACACCGAGAGATCGGCCGTGTTCGCCAGCTTCAGCTGGCGCAGCGGACGCGGCCCCGGGTGCGACCACGCGAGCCAGGCCGAGTCCGGCGAGAAGACGAGCCCGGTGGCGTCCCCGTGCTCCCCGCGGTCGACCTCGCGCACCTCCCCGCTCTCCCGCTCCACCAGGAGCACCCGCCCGTCGTGCGAGGCGACGGCGGCCCTGCTGCCGTCGGGGGCGATGGCGATGGTGAGCACCCGGCCCAGCTGCCCCGCGGCGATCCTGCGCGGCGTCGCCCCCGGCGAGAGCCCCGTGGCCGGCGCGAACTGGAGCGCGTCGTCGCCCTCCGCGTCCGTCACCCAGACCACGTGCTCCTCGCCGTCCACGCGGAACGTGCGCGGCAGCCGTGCGCGCACCCCGTGCTCGGCGGCGAGCGCGCGGGCGGGCCCCTCGCGGTGGGTCACCCAGTGCACCCCGCCGCGCACGGAGACGGCACTGCCCCGCGCCGTGTGATCGGGAGCGGCGGCACCGAACCAGCGCGCCGCGCTCACGGGGAACGGCTGGAGGTCGGTGCGCTGACCGCCCAGACGGACGTCGACGCGGCGCGGCTCGGCGTCCACCAGGTCGTCCAGGAGCCAGAGTTCGCCCGCCGAGGTGTACACGACGCGGGTGCCGTCGGTCGCGGCGTGCCGGGCGTAGAAGCCGTCGGTGCCGGTGTGGCGGCGCAGGTCGGAGCCGTCGGGCAGCGAGGAGTAGAGGGCTCCGACGCCTTCGTGGTCGCAGAGGAAGGCGATCCGCTCTCCCACCCACAGCGGATACTCGATGTTCCCGTCGAGCTCTTCATGGACGCGTACGAAGCGGGCCTCGCCGCCCGCCGCATCGTCCACGTCCCCGCGCCGGATCCAGAGCTTGCCCGCCGTGCCGCCGCGGTACCGCTTCCACCAGGCGGCCTCGCGCCCCATCGGCGCGGAGAGCAGCAGGATCTGGCCGTCCCGCGGGCCGTGCGCGACATCGCCCACGACGCCGTACGGCAGCGTGTCCGCGGGCCCGCCGTCCAGCGGGACGGCCCGCGCCCAGCTGCGGCGCAGGGAGGCCTGGCCGGCCGTGCTGACCGCGAGGACCCGCCCGTCCGGGGTCCAGCCCCGCACCGCGGTGCGCGAACTGCCCCAGTACGTCAGGCGTCTGGAGGAGCCGCCGTCGACCGGGGCGACATGCACCTCGGGGGCGCCGTCCCGCGTGGACGTCCAGGCGATGGTCGTCCCGTCCGGGGAGATGCGGGGGTGGTTCACCGGCATGTTGTCGGCGCTGACGCGCCATGCCCGGCCGCCGTCGAGGGGCGCGACCCAGACGTCGTCCTCGGCGGTGAAGGCGATCAACTCGCCGCGCAGATGCGGAAACCGTAGATACGCAGAGTGCCCAGTCAGTGTCACACAGCCAGCCTAGGCAGCCTCGGCGGACCCGGACAGCGTTTTGGATCACTTGCCCGTGTCCGCGGGCAAGTCGCCACGGTTCACTTGCCCTTGAAGCAGGAGCAGGTCGGGTCGGGCGTCCCCGGCGGCGCGACGGTCACCGTGACGGTCGCGCCGGGCGGCTGATCCGGCTCGTCCGGCTCGACCGGCGTGTCACCGCCCCCGTTCCCTCCGCCGTTGTCGCCGTTGTCACCGCCGGAGCAGTCGCCGAGCACGTCCACCCGGAACCACTCCTTGTTGTCGACCTTGGCGGTCAGGTTCCCGCGCACGCAGTGCCCGTCGACGACGGACCACACCGTCCCCTTGACGGTGATGTCACTGGTGTTGTCGGACCCCTTGCCGTTCCTGGCCTGCCCCTGGCAGTCGACGGTGGCGGCCGCGTCGCGGTCGGGAGAACCGCTGGACGGCGTGACCCTTTCCTTGAAGCGGGCGGTACAGCTGATCCACAGCACGTCGAGATGCTGCCGCTCCAGCTCCTTGGTCGCCATCTCGTCGGTGGTGATCGCGATGGCCGCGGTGTTCATCTCGCTGTCGACGGGATCGCACGCGGCGACCCCGATCACTGCCGCCCCCGCGAACCCGACGGCATACAGCACCCGTCGGCGCCGTCCGCACACGTCCACCGCACGATCGCTTAAGCGCCTCAATGCCCCCATACGCGGCAGAGTGCCACTGCGAGCCGCCTGACGATAGTCCCCTTTGCGTCCACTCCGAACGCCCAGGGAGGCCAGGCCCACGCAAAAGAACGCGCCGGGCAACGCGCACCCGCCCTGTACGGCGAGGGCGGCGTACGGCGAGGACGGCCGTCTCCGTGACCGGAAGTGGCTCAACCTCTACGCGCCCGGAGCCGTCCGCCTGCGCGACGGCGCCCTCAGCCGCGCAGCAGCAGCCACTCCTGCAACTCCACCAAGTTCCCCTCCGGGTCCTTGAGATGGGCGACGCGCATGCGGTCCGTCAGGGGCGCGGGGCCCTGGACGACGACTCCGCCGCGCCCCGCGATCCGTGCGCAGTACGCGTCGAGGCCGTCGACCCGCAGCACCACGAGCGAGCGGTGCCCGGTGGCCGACTCCTCCAGTTCGCCGAGGAGTTCGGCCATCATCGAGCGGTCCTGGAGGGCGATCCCCGCGGAGCCGGTCGCCGGGCTGAATTTCTCGTACGGTCCGTCCACCGCCCCCGACTGCGGCTTGAGGCCGAGGACGTCGGCGTAGAAGTGGTAGCAGGCGCTGAAGTCCGATACGAGCAGGCGCACTTGGGCCAGTTCCACGGCAACCCCCTTACCCGGCGCGGGGTTTCAGGACCAGCGGCCCGTGCGCCCCAGGAGCAGCGCGGCCGCCGCCGTCCCCGCGGTCGACGTACGCAACACGCTACGCCCCAGGCGGTACGGCCTGGCCCCCGCGGCCGCGAACGCCGCGAGCTCGTCCGGGGAGACCCCGCCCTCGGGGCCGACCACCAGGACGATGTGCCCGGCGGCGGGAAGGTCCGCCGTGGCCAGCGGCTCGCTGCCCTCCTCGTGCAGGACCGCGGCGAAGTCGGCGCCGCCGAGCAGCGCCGCCACCTGCTTGGTCGTCGCGGCCTCTGCCACCTCGGGGAAGCGCACCCGGCGCGACTGCTTGCCCGCCTCGCGCGCCGTGGCACGCCACTTGCCGAGCGCCTTGAGTCCGCGCTCGCCCTTCCACTGCGTGATGCAGCGCGCCGCGGACCAGGGCACGATCGCGTCGACGCCGGTCTCCGTCATGGTCTCGACGGCGAGTTCCCCGCGGTCGCCCTTGGGCAGCGCCTGCACGACGGTGATCCGGGGCTCCTGCGGCGCCTCCTCCTGTACGGGGTCCATCCGCAGGACCAGCCGGTCCTTGCCCTCGGTGTCCAGGACCACGCAGTCGGCCCAGCGGCCGGCGCCGTCGGTCAGGACGACGTCCTCACCGGCGTGCAGCCGCTTCACGGAGACGGCGTGCCGCCCTTCGGGGCCGTCGAGTACGTAGCGTCCGTCGCCGCCCGCGGCAGTGTTCCCGAAGGTCTCGACGACGAAGACGGGCGCGGTCACGCCTCGCTCCCCGGCTGGGTCCCCTGCTGCCCTTCGGCCGCCAACGCGGCCTTCGCCTCGGCCAGTTCGGCGGCGAGGACCTCCACGAGCTGCCCGGCGGGAAGCTCCCGCGACATGCGGTGGCCCTGCCCCGCCCACAGCGCCATGCCCTGCGCGTCACCGGCCTTGGCGGCGGCCTTGCGCAGGCCGCTGGTGAGGTGGTGGATCTGGGGGTAGGCGGCGGGGGCGTACGGACCGTGCTCCCGCATGAAGCGGTTGACCAGGCCGCGCGCGGGGCGGCCGGAGAAGGCGCGGGTCAGTTCGGTCCGGGTGAACAACGGGTTGGTCATGGCCTGCTTGTGCAGGACGTTCGCGCCCGACTCGGGACAGACCAGGAAGGCCGTGCCGAGCTGCGCGGCGTCCGCGCCCGCGGCGAGCACCGCGGCGACCTGCGAGCCGCGCATCAGGCCGCCGGCCGCGACGACGGGGATCTGCACGGTCTCGCGCACCTGCGCGATGAGCGAGAGGAGGCCGAGCCCGGCGCCGTCCGTCTCGGGGTTGTCGCGGTGCGTGCCCTGGTGGCCGCCCGCCTCGATGCCCTGCACGCACACGGCGTCGGCGCCCGACCACTGGGCGGTCTGCGCCTCTTCGGGCGTGGTGACGGTGGCGACGGTGACCGTGCCGACCCGCGCGAAGGCGTCGAAGACGTCGCGCGTGGGGCATCCGAAGGTGAACGACACCAGCGGCACCGGGTCCTCGACGAGGATCGCGAGCTTGGCGTCGTAGCCGTCGTCGCGGCCGCTGTCCGGATCGCCGAGCTGCGTCTCGTACCAGGCGGCCTCACCGGCGAGCTGGTTGCGGTAGACGTCGACGGCCGCGGCATCGGCGTACTCGGGCTGCGGCATGAAGAGGTTCACGCCGAACGGGCGGCTCGTGAGCCCCCGCAGCTGTTTGATCTCCTGGTACATCCCGTCGGCGGTTTTGTACCCGGCGGCGAGGAAGCCGAGCCCCCCGGCCTCGGACACGGCCGCGGCGAGCTGGGGGCAAGAAGCCCCGCCCGCCATAGGGGCCTGCACGATCGGAAGGCGGCAGAGATCGGTCAGCGCGGAGGACATAACCGCATCGTGCCACGACCTTTGCGACCGACCGAATCGCGCCCCGGCAGGGGCGCGGGGAACGGCGCGAGCAACCACAAATGACCCGCGGACGACAAGGCGCCCCCGGCACGGGGTATCCGCTGCCGGGGGCGCCAAGAGGCACTGCTTGAGGCGCTACCGCCCGTTGAACGCGTCCTTGAGGCGCGAGAACAGACCCTGCTGTCCCGGCTGGAACTGCCCCGTGGGCCTCTCCTCGCCGCGCAGCTGCGCAAGCTCCCGCAGGACCCGCTCCTGCTCCGCGTCCAGCTTGCTCGGCGTGAGGACCTCGACGTGCACGATGAGGTCACCTCGCCCGCCGCCCCGCAGGTGCGTGATGCCCCTGCCGTGCAGCGGCACCGACTGGCCGGACTGCGTGCCCGGCCGGATGTCGACCTCTTCCATGCCGTCCAGCGTCTCCAGGGGCACCTTGGTGCCCAGGGCCGCGGCCGTCATCGGAATGGTGACCGTGCAGTGCAGGTCGTCCCCGCGCCGCTGGAACACGGCGTGCGGCAGCTCGTGGATCTCCACGTACAGGTCTCCGGCGGGGCCGCCGCCGGGGCCGACCTCGCCTTCGCCCGCGAGCTGGATCCGCGTGCCGTTGTCGACACCGGCGGGGATCTTCACGGTGAGCGTCCGCCGCGACCGGATGCGGCCGTCGCCGGCGCACTCCGGGCACGGGGTGGGCACGACCGTGCCGAAGCCCTGACACTGCGGGCACGGCCGCGAGGTCATGACCTGGCCGAGGAAGGACCGCGTGACCTGCGACACCTCGCCGCGACCGCGGCACATGTCACACGTTTGGGCGGATGTCCCCGGCGCGGCACCTTCACCGCTGCAGGTCGTACAGACGACCGCCGTGTCGACCTGTATGTCCTTGGTGGTCCCGAAGGCCGCCTCGTCCAGGTCGATCTCGAGCCGGATCATGGCGTCCTGGCCACGGCGCGTGCGCGACCGGGGGCCACGCTGCGACGCCGTCCCGAAGAACGCGTCCATGATGTCCGAGAAGTTGCCGAAGCCACCGGCTCCGAAACCGCCCGCACCGCCGCCGCCCGCCTGGGACAGCGGGTCGCCGCCGAGGTCGTAGACCTGCTTCTTCTGCGGGTCCGACAACACCTCGTACGCGGCGTTGATCTCCTTGAAGCGCTCCTGAGTCTTCGGGTCCGGATTCACGTCCGGGTGAAGCTCACGCGCCAGCCTTCGGAAGGCCTTCTTGATTTCGTCCTGGGAAGCGTCGCGGCGCACGCCTAGTACGGCGTAGTAGTCCGTGGCCACTTACGACTCCGCCAGGATCTGTCCGACGTAACGTGCCACTGCGCGTACTGCTCCCATCGTTCCCGGATAGTCCATGCGGGTCGGGCCGACCACGCCGAGTTTGGCTACTGCCTCGCTGCCCGAACCGTAGCCGACGGAGACCACGGAAGTGGAGCTGAGTCCCTCATGGGCGTTCTCGTGACCGATCCGTACGGTCATGCCCGAATCCGTGGCCTCGCCAAGCAACTTGAGCAGGACGACCTGCTCCTCAAGAGCCTCCAGGACGGGCCTGATGGTGAGGGGAAAGTCATGTCCGAAGCGGGTGAGATTGGCCGTTCCGCCGATCATCAGCCGCTCTTCGGTCTCTTCGACGAGGGTTTCGAGGAGCGTGGAGAGCACCGTCGCCACCGTGCCCCTGTCCTCCGCGTCGAAGGACTCCGTCATGTCCTGCACCAGCTGCGGCACGTCCGCGAAGCGGCGCCCCGCGACCCTGCTGTTGAGCCGCGCCCGCAGATCCGCCAGCGAGGTCTCGCCGAACGGGGCGGGGCAGTCGATCATGCGCTGCTCGACCCGGCCCGTGTCCGTGATCAGTACGAGCATCAGCCGGGCCGGAGCCAGCGAGAGCAGCTCCACGTGCCGCACCGTCGACCGCGTGAGGGACGGGTACTGCACGACCGCGACCTGCCGGGTCAGCTGCGCGAGCAGCCGCACCGTACGCGCGACCACGTCGTCGAGGTCGACGGCGCCGTCGAGGAAGTTCTGGATGGCCCTGCGCTCCGGCGCCGCCATCGGCTTGACGCCCGCTAGCCGGTCGACGAAGAGGCGGTACCCCTTGTCCGTCGGGATGCGCCCCGCACTCGTGTGAGGCTGGGCGATGAACCCTTCCTCCTCGAGCGCCGCCATGTCGTTGCGGACCGTGGCCGGGGAGACCCCGAGGCTGTGCCGCTCGGTGAGCGCCTTGGAGCCGACGGGCTCCTCGGTGCCGACATAGTCGTGGACGATGGCGCGCAGCACTTCGAGCCTGCGTTCACTGAGCATCCGCGCACACCTCCACCTTTTTGCCCTGAAACCTGCCTGTCCTGCGGCCTCGCCTGGCACTCTTGTCGGGCGAGTGCCAGCCAACACCCCGCCCAGTGTACGGCCGCGAGGTACGACCCCGGCAAGGGCCGGACCCCTATGTCGGTCCAACGGCCAGGACAGCGGCTGCCAAGCCGCCCGTGCGGGGCTAGCGTCGGCTTATGGACGTGGCACTTGCTTGGGACGAGGCGGGTTGGGAGCGGCTCGCGCCGCACGTGGGGCGGCGGCGCCTCCCGGTCTGGGACTGTACGGCGGGCCTTGTCGTCGGCGGCGAATCGGCGCTGATGATCGAGGCGGGGGCGACCCTGCGCGAGGGGGCACAGCTGCGCACCCAGGCTCGGGGCCTTCTCGGCGGGGGCCGCCGGGTCACCCACCTCGCCCTGACGCACCCGCACTTCGACCACGTCCTGGGCGCCGCGGCGTTCGCGGGCGTGGAGGTGTACGGCGCGGTGGGCCTGGACACGGTCCTCGTGAAGGGCCGCGACGAACTGCGCGGCGACGCCGTCCGGCACGGCGTCGCCCCGGACGCCGCGGCGGAGGCCGCCGATCTGCTGGTCCGCCCGCACCACTTGGTGTGCGGGGAGTGGACGCTCGACCTGGGCGGCGGGGTGCAGGTCCTGCTCGCGAACGTCGGCCCCGGGCACTCGGGCCACGACATGGCGGTCCTCGTCCCCGGCACGGACAGCTCGCCGGAGATCGTCTTCTGCGGCGACCTGGTCGAGGAGTCGGGCGAACCCCAGGCGGGCCCCGACGCGGTCCCGGGGCAGTGGCCCGCGGCGCTCGACCGGCTCCTGGAGCTAGGCGGCGACGACGCTTTGTACGTCCCGGGGCACGGCGCGGTGGTCGATGCGGCATTTGTCCGTGCGCAACGCGCCACACTGGCGGCCCGCTTCGGCGTGTCGTAGCCGGTCGTACGCCACTTCTCTTATCGTCGTGCGAATGCGCCAGTACTCCGCAGACCTCACCCCGCCGTGGAAGAAGCCCAAGTCCGTGCCGGAGGTCGCCGCGGAGGCGGACCTCGTGGTGGAGGAGCTCGCCACCGGCTTCTGCGGGGCGGTGATCCGCTGCGAGAAGACGGCGGAGGGTCCGACGGTGACCCTCGAGGACCGCTTCGGCAAGCACCGCGTCTTCCCGATGACGCCCGGGGGCTTCGCCCTGGAGGGCCGCACGGTCACCCTCGTCCGCCCGTCCGCCGCCTCGTCTCCGGTACGTCCCACGCGCACCGCCTCCGGTTCGGTGGCCGTGCCGGGGGCACGGGCCCGGGTCGCCCGTGCGGGGCGGATCTACGTCGAGGGGCGGCACGACGCCGAGCTCGTCGAGCGGGTGTGGGGCGACGACCTGCGGATCGAGGGCGTGGTCGTCGAGTACCTGGAGGGCATCGACGACCTTCCCGCGATCGTCGCCGACTTCTCCCCCGGTCCCGACGCGCGGCTGGGCGTCCTGGTGGACCACTTGGTGCCCGGCTCGAAGGAGTCCAGGATCGCGGCGCAGGTCAGTTCTTCCTCGGCCCTGGTGGTGGGCCACCCCTACATCGACGTGTGGGAGGCGGTGAAGCCGTCGTCGGTGGGGATCGCCGCGTGGCCCCGGGTGCCGCGCGGGCAGGACTGGAAGACGGGCGTCTGCGAGGCGCTGGGCTGGCCCCTGAACACGGGCGCCGCGTGGCAGCGGATCCTGGGCTCGGTGCGCAGCTACCGGGATCTTGAGCCGGAGCTTCTGGGGCGGGTGGAGGAGCTGATCGACTTCGTCACCGCGGTCGAGTCCTAGACCGCCGCTTCGCGACGGATCTTTTCCCACCCGCCCACCCACCCGATTACCCCGCGGCTGCCTACCTGGGCCCCAAAAGCTCTTCGACCCGTCCGGCGCGCCCGAACCTCAGTCCACCAGGTCCCGCACCACCGCGTCCGCCAGCAACCGGCCCCGCAGCGTCAACACCGCCCGGCCCTCCTCGTAGGGACCCGCCTCCAGCAGGCCGTCGGAGAGCGCCCGCCCCGCAGCAGCAAGCCCCGCAGGCCGCAGCAAGGTCAACGGGCACCCTTCGAGCAGCCGCAGCTCAAGAAGGATTCGCTCCACCCGCCGGTCCTCATCGGCGAGGATCTCCCGCCCGGCACCCGGCGAGCGCCCAGCGGCCAGCGCCCCCGCGTACGCCCCGGGATGCTTCACGTTCCACCACCGCACGCCCCCCACATGGCTGTGGGCCCCCGGCCCGGCCCCCCACCAGTCGGCACCCCGCCAGTACAGCTCGTTGTGCAGGCAGCGCCCGGCCTCGGAGGTGGCCCAGTTGGACACCTCGTACCAGGAGAATCCCGCGCGCCCCAGGACCTCGTCCGCGATCAGATAGCGGTCCGCGTGCACGTCGTCGTCCGTCATCGGCACCTCGCCGCGCCGGATCCGCCGCGCCAGCTGCGTGCCCTCCTCGACGATCAGCGCGTAGGCACTGACGTGGTCGGGGCCCGCGCCGATCGCCGCGTCAAGCGTGGCCCGCCAGTCGTCGTCGCTCTCGCCCGGCGTGCCGTAGATGAGGTCCAGGTTGACGTGGTCGAAGCCCGCCGCCCGCGCCTCCGCCACGCACGCCTCGGGCCGACCGGGCGTGTGCGTACGGTCGAGCACCTTCAGCACGTGCTGTTTCGCGCTCTGCATCCCGAAGGAGACGCGGTTGAAGCCGCCTTCGCGCAGCTCGCTGAGGTACGCCGGGTCGACAGAATCGGGGTTCGCCTCGGTGGTGATCTCCGCGTCGTCCGCGAGCCCGAACTCCTCCCGGACGGCCCCCAGCATGCGGACCAGATCGGCCGCGGCGAGCAGCGTCGGCGTACCGCCCCCGACGAAGACGGTCCGCACCGGGCGCGGGTCGTCGCCCAGGGTCTTGCGCGCGAGCCGCACCTCGTCGATCAAGGTGTCCGCGTAGTTGTCGCGGGAGGCGAGCACGCCGCCGGAGCCGCGCAGCTCGGTCGCGGTGTAGGTGTTGAAGTCGCAGTAGCCGCAGCGCGTGGCGCAGTACGGGACGTGGAGGTAGAAGCCGAGGGGACGGGCCCCCGCTCCCTGCAGGGCGGACGCGGGCAGCGCGCCGTCCTCGGGCATGGGCTCACCATCGGGCAGTGCGGAAGGCATACCTTCGATTGTCCCGCACCGCGGAGGAACCCCGCGCCGCGCGGGCTTCCCGCACCGCCCCAGGCCCTCGCCGCGCGCCCCGCCGCTACTGCGCCTGAAGCACGAGCACCGCCATGTCGTCGTCCGGCGGTCTCTCCGAGAACTCGTGCACCAGCCTCTTGATCCGTTCCGCCACCAGCGCCGCGTCCAGCCCCGCGCAGCCCGCGAACGCCGCCGCGAGGCCGTCCGCGTCGTCGAACATCTGCTGTCCCGCGCGGCGCTCCGTCACGCCGTCCGTGACGCAGAGCAGGGTGTCGCCGGTCCGCAGCTCGAAGGTTTCACTCGTGTACGTCGCGTCGTCCACGACCCCGAGCAGCAGCTGGGGCGTGGCCGCCGCCCGGACCGTTCCGTCCGGGGAGAGGAGCAGCGGCAGCGGATGGCCGGCGCTGGCCACCGTGCAGCGGACGCCGCCGTCGTCCATGGGCACCAGCTCGCCGTAGAGGAGGGAGAGGAAGCGGGAGGTGGCGCCGTCGGGCGGCAGGCCCTGGCCGCCCGCGACCGCGACCACCGCGGCGGCCGCGTCCGCCGCCTCCGTCGCGTCGTCGAGGAGGAGCTGGTTGAGGCGGTCGAGGACCTCCGCGACCTCGTATCCCTCGCGGGCGAGCAGCCGCAGCCACGGCCGGGCGAGACCGATCACGACGGCAGCCTCGACGCCCTTGCCCTGTACGTCGCCGAGCGCGAAGCAGTAGCGGCCCTTGCCCGCCTGGAACACGTCGTAGAAGTCGCCGCCGGGGCCGCCCTTGTCCCGCGGCTCGTACACCACACCGCTGTGCATGCCGGGGATGTCCGCGACGGAGCTCGGCAGCAGGCCGCGCTGCAGGACCTGGCTGATGGTGGCCTGCCGCTGGTAGCGCCGCGCCGCGCTGATGGCGAGCGCGACGCGGCGGCTGAAGTCCTCGATGAGGCCGGTGACCTCGTCGGCGAAGCGCATCATCCCGGAGCGCCCGATGACGAGCGTGCCCAGCGCGCGGCCGCCCGCCGTGAGGCGGTACGCCAGGGCCGTGCCGAGCGCCTCCCCCGCCAGCGCCTCGCGGGGCCACGGCACGGGGGCGGCGCCGGAGCCCGCCGAATCGGGCAGCAGGGGCGGGTCCTTCTCCAGGCTGCGGCGCAGTTCCTCTATCCGCTGCTCGCTGGTGTGCCAGACGCGGGCCAGCCGGGTCCCCTGCGACCCGCTCGCGGCGTCGCGCGGCGCGACCTCCGGCTCGTCGTCGAGCCACACCGCGCACCAGTCCGCGAGCCGCGGCACGAGGAGCTGTCCGGCCAGGGCGGCCACCAGGTCCTCGTCGAACTGTCCGGCGAGCAGATCGGACGCCTCGGCGAGGAAGGTGAGCGCGCCGCGGTTGACCCACTCCGTGTCGTGCGTGATCCGCTTCGGCAGCGGCGCGAGGATCTCGGCGGCGCGCGGTCCGCGTTGCGCGCCCTGGTCACCCGCGTACGACTCGCTGTCCTGGCCGGCCTGCACGCCCCCGACCAGCAGGCGGGCCCAGACGGACTTGGTGCCGGTGCGGTAGGTGATGCCCCAGGAGTCGGAGAGGGCGGCGACGAGTTGCAGCCCACGGCCGTACTCGGGCATCCCGGGCGGCTGGGGCGAGGGTTCGTTGCGGACCGAGCGGGCGGGGTGGTGGTCGGAGACCTCGATGACCAGGGTGTCGCAGCTCTCCCCCAGACCCGCCTCGTCGAGCCGGCACAGCAGCTCGACCGTGGTGCCCGCGTGCACGACGGCGTTCGTGACGAGTTCGCTGACCAGCAGCACGGCGTCGTCCGCCAGACGGTCGGTGATGCCCGCCGCCGCGGGCACCGCGAGCTCGGTCCAGTCGGCGAGCGCGGCGCGCACGAACCTGCGCGCGGCGGCGGGCGCCATCGGGTTTCCGGGCAGCGATGTGCACACCACCGCCGGCGGGCCGGGCTGGTGCCCCGGCTGGGCGGACGCACGGAAAGTGGTCTCCCGTTGCATCGGAATGGACCCCACGTTTCGGCTCCTGAGCAGTTCGGTCGAATACGCCTCAGGCGACACGGACAGAGTGACAGACTGGCCACGCCCATAAGCACCGAGTTACTGAAGTGGGCCGCTATGAGTGAGAACAGTGCTATGCCCGCGCTCGGTTACGGTCGGATTCCGGCACCGAAACCAGCTCCGATACCCTCACCGCCGACCGGACCCGCTCCGGAGACGGCACCAGAAATCACCCCGGAGACCGCCCCGGAAGCGATCTCCGACCTGCGCCCGCTGCTTGCCGCCATGCGGTCGGCCCGGGACGGGGACTTCACCAAGGTCCCGGTGACCGGCCACGGCATCACCGCCGAGCTGCACGCGGTGTTCAACGAGATGCTGGACCGCTCCCTGCACTTCGACGGTGAACTCACGCGCGTACGCCGGGAGATCATCCGGCACGGCCATCTCGACGAGCGGTTCTCCGCGAGTCCGGGCCAGGGCAGCTGGTCGACGCGCATCCTGGACGTCAACTCCCTGCTCGACGCGCTGGTCGCCCCCGCGGCCAACGCGACGCGCGTCCTGAACGCGGTGGCGGGCGGCGACCTCACCCAGCGCGTGGACCTGCACGACGGGAGCCGGGAACTGCGGGGCGACCTGCGGCGCCTGGGCCGCGCGGTCAACACGATGGTCGACCAGCTGTCGCTGTTCACGGGCGAGGTCACGCGCGTCGCCCGCGAGGTCGGCACGGAGGGGCGGCTCGGCGGTCGCGCCAAGGTGCGCGGTCTGTCGGGTAGTTGGCGTGACGTGACGGAGGCCGTCAACACGATGGCAGCCCGGCTCACCGCCCAGGTGCGCGACATCGCCCTGGTGACGACGGCGGTGGCGCAGGGCGACCTGACACGGACGGTGACGGTCGAGGCGACGGGCGAGCTGCTGGAGCTGAAACTGACCGTCAACACGATGGTCGAGCAGCTCTCCGCGTTCGCAGCCGAGGTGACGCGTGTCGCCCGCGAGGTGGGCACCGAGGGCCAGTTGGGCGGCCGGGCGCAGGCGCGGGGTGTGTCGGGGGTCTGGAAGGACCTGACCGACAACGTCAACTTCATGGCGTCGAATCTCACCTCTCAGGTGCGCAACATCGCCCAGGTCACCACGGCCGTCGCCAACGGCGACCTGAGCCAGAAGATCACCGTCGACGCCCGGGGCGAGATCCTGGAGCTGAAGTCGACGGTGAACACGATGGTGGACCAGCTCTCCGCGTTCGCCGACGAGGTCACCCGCGTGGCCCGCGAGGTGGGCACGGAAGGAAACCTGGGCGGTCGCGCTCAGGTGCGCGGCGTGTCCGGTGTGTGGAAGGACCTGACCGACAACGTCAACTTCATGGCGGACAACCTCACCTCTCAGGTGCGCAACATCGCCCTCGTGTCGACGGCCGTCGCCCAGGGCGATCTGGGCAAGAAGATCACGGTCGAGGCGAAGGGCGAGATCCTCGAACTGAAGTCGACCATCAACACGATGGTGGACCAGCTCTCCGCCTTCGCCGACGAGGTCACCCGCGTCGCCCGCGAGGTCGGCACGGAAGGAAACCTGGGCGGTCAGGCCCAGGTGCGCGGCGTGTCCGGCGTATGGAAGGACCTCACCGACAACGTCAACTTCATGGCGCTCAACCTCACCTCCCAGGTGCGCAACATCGCCCAGGTCACCACGGCCGTCGCCAACGGCGACCTGTCGAAGATGATCACGGTGACGGCGCGCGGCGAGATCCTGGAGCTGAAGGACACCGTCAACACGATGGTGGAGCAGCTGCGCGCCTTCGCGGACGAGGTGACCCGCGTGGCCCGCGAGGTCGGCACGGACGGCCGGCTCGGCGGCCGGGCCCAGGTGCTCGGTGTGTCGGGCGTGTGGAAGGACCTCACCGACAACGTCAACTACATGGCGGACAACCTCACCGGTCAGGTCCGCAACATCGCGCAGGTGGCGACGGCGGTGGCCCAGGGCGACCTCTCCAAGAAGATCGACGTGGACGCGCGCGGCGAGATCCTGGAGCTGAAGACCACCATCAACACCATGGTGGACACGCTGTCCTCCTTCTCCTCCGAGGTCACCCGCGTGGCCCGCGAGGTCGGCTCCGAGGGCCAACTGGGCGGTCAGGCACGGGTCGAGGGCGTCTACGGCACATGGAAGCGCCTGACGACGAACGTGAACGAGCTGGCCCTGAACCTCACCACGCAGGTCCGCGCGATCGCCGAGGTCGCCTCGGCCGTGGCGCAGGGCGACATGACCCGTTCCATCACCGTCGAGACCCGCGGCGAGGTCTCCGAGCTCAAGAACAACATCAACGTCATGGTCTCCAACCTCCGCGAGACCACCCGCGCGAAGGACTGGCTGGAGTCGAACCTCGCCCGTCTGGCGGGTCTGATGCAGGGCCACCGTGACCTGATGGAGGTCGCCGACCTGATCCTGCGCGAGCTGACCCCGCTGGTGAACGCGCAGTACGGCGCCTTCTTCCTGGCCGACCCGGAGGCGGGGGACGCCACGACGCTGCAGACTCCCCCGGTCAAGGGGCTCGCCTTCATCGCCGGGTACGGCTCGGCGCAGGGCTCGGTCGTCGACACGGGCGCGATGCCCGCGCACGGCCTGGTGCGCCAGGCGGCCCTGGAGAAGAAGCGCATCCTCGTCGACGAGGTGCCGCCCGACTACATCAAGATCACTTCGGGGCTCGGGGACGCCGCACCGGCCAGCCTGGTGATCATCCCCATCCTCTTCGAGGACAAGCTGCTCGGCGTGATCGAGCTGGCCACGTTCTCCCGCTTCTCGGACGTGCACCTGGCGTTCTTCGACCAGTTCGTGAGCACGATCGGCGTCGCGATCAACACCATCATCGCCAACTCCCGTACGGAGTCACTGCTCAGCGAGTCCCAGCGGCTCGCCACGCAGCTCCAGGACCGCTCGGACGAACTCCAGCTCCAGCAGGCGGAGTTGCAGCGCTCGAACGCCGAACTGGAGGAGAAGGCGGCCCTGCTCGCCACCTCTTCGCAGTACAAGTCCGAGTTCCTCGCGAACATGTCGCACGAGCTGCGCACCCCGCTGAACTCCCTGCTCATCCTGGCCCGGCTACTCTCCGACAACCCCGACAGCCATCTCTCCGACCAGGAAGTGCAGTTCGCGACCACGATCCACCGCTCGGGCTCCGACCTCCTCCAGCTCATCAACGACATCCTGGACCTGTCGAAGATCGAGGCGGGCCGGATGGACGTACGTCCCAAGAAGCTCCCCCTGATCAAGGTCCTCGACTACGTCCACGCGACGTTCCGGCCGCTCACCCTCGACCGCGGGCTCGCCTTCGAGGTGTCGGTCGGCGAGGACGTGCCGCGCGAGATGTTCTCGGACGAGCAGCGGCTCCAGCAGATCCTGCGCAACCTCCTGTCGAACGCGGTCAAGTTCACCGCCAGCGGCGGCGTCGAGCTGCGCGTGAGCCGCGTCAAGAGGACCGGCGACCGGCTCCACGAAGGCGGCGACCGGCTCTGCTTCGCCGTGAAGGACACCGGCATCGGCATCCCGGCCGATCAGCTGCCCGCCATCTTCGAGGCGTTCCAGCAGGCCGACGGCACCACCAACCGCAAGTACGGCGGCACCGGCCTCGGCCTCTCCATCAGCCGCGAGATCGCGGGACTCCTCGGCGGTCGCATCACGGCGGAGAGCACCCCGGGCCAGGGCTCCACCTTCACGCTGTACGTCCCCGTGGTGCACCCCGGCCACGGCCCCGCCGCCGCGGCGTACGCGGCGACCAGGTCGCTCACGACGCCGGAGCCGCACGACGACCGGATCGCCATGACCCCGCACACCTTCCACGAACAGAACGACAGCTGGCCGACGCCCACCAAGCTGGAGGAGTACCGGGAAGGCTCGGCCGGCCGCATATTGCGCGGGCGCCGCGTCCTGATCGTGGACGACGACATCCGCAACGTCTTCGCGCTCACCCATGTGCTGAGCCGCGTCGGCATGCCCGTCCTGTACGCGGAGAACGGCCGCGAAGGAATCGAGACCCTGGAGCGCAACCCCGACACCGACCTCATCCTGATGGACATCATGATGCCGGAGATGGACGGATACGAGACCATCGCCGCGATCCGCCGCACCCCCCGCTGGACCGGCCTTCCCATCATCGCGCTGACCGCCAAGGCCATGCCCGGCGACCGCGAGAAGGCCATCGAGCAGGGCGCCAGCGACTACGTACCCAAGCCGGTGGACGTGGACCAGCTGCTCACCGTCGCCTGCGCCCTTCTGGCCCCCGAAGGCGACGGCACGACGGAGCCGGACACGCCCGCCACAACAGACGAACCCGTTGCACCGGAACCGGCAGACGCTCATGGGGAGATCGCCGTTCCGCCGACGCCCGAGTGAGGCACCGCCACCATGAGCACTGAGGTCATGACCGACAATCGCGCGAGCATCCTCCTTGTCGATGACATGGAGGACAATCTGATGGCGCTGGAAGCCGTCCTGGGGTCACTCAACGAGCCGCTGGTACGCGCCCGTTCGGGCGAGGAGGCGATGAAGGCCCTGCTGAGGCAACGATTCGCCGTGATCCTCCTGGACGTGCGCATGCCGGGGATGGACGGCTTCGAGACCGCTTCGAACATCAAGCGGCTCGACCAGACCAAGGACGTGCCCATCATCTTCCTGACGGGCACCGACAACGACGCGGGCTACGCCTTCCGCGGCTATGCGACGGGCGCCGCGGACTATCTCACCAAACCGTTCGACCCGTGGGTGCTGCGCGCCAAGGTCACCGTCTTCCTCGAACTGCACCGCAAGAACCAGCAGTTGGAGAAGATCCTGGCGCGCGAGAAGCAGCAGTTCGACGAGCTCGCGGCCCGCCTCTCGGCGATCGAGACGCACATGGCCGCCAGCAGCCTCAAGGACGTCCTCGAACTGCGCCACCACGTGACGCACATGGAGGAGCTGGTGAAGGAGATGCGGCGCGGGCGGGGTGCCTGACACGATGTGTCCGACACTCCGCCCGCGCGGGGCGGTCGAGGCTCAGGCCTCGCGCGATCCCGCGTACATCTCGTCGATCAGGTGCTGGTACTCGCGCTCCACGACCGGGCGCTTCAGCTTGAGACTGGGCGTCAGTTCGCCGTGCTCGATGTCCAGATCGCGGGGCAGCAGCTTGAACTTCTTGACGGTCTGCCAGCGCTGCAGACCCTCGTTCAGCTGCTTCACATAGCCCTCGATGAGCTCGACCGTCGCCGGGGCCGCGACCACGTCGGCGTAGCTCTTGCCCTCCAGGCCGTTGTCCTTGGCCCAGGCCAGGATGGCCGGCTCGTCGAGGGCGATCAGGGCGGCGCAGAAGTTCCGGTCGGCGCCGTGCACCAGGATGTTGGAGACGTACGGGCAGACGGCCTTGAACTGGCCCTCGACCTCGGCGGGCGCGATGTACTTGCCGCCCGACGTCTTGATCAGGTCCTTCTTGCGGTCGGTGATCCGCAGATAGCCGTCCGCGGACAGCTCGCCGATGTCCCCGGTGTGGAACCACCCGTCGGACTCCAGGACCTCGGCGGTCTTCTCGGCGAGGCCGTGGTAGCCCTCCATGATGCCGGGGCCGCGCAGCAGGATCTCGCCGTCGTCCGCGATCCGGACCTCGGTGCCGGGCAGCGGCTTGCCGACGGTGCCGGTGCGGTAGGCCTCGCCCGGGTTGACGAAGGAGGCCGCGGAGGACTCGGTGAGGCCGTAGCCCTCCAGGATGTGGATGCCGGCGCCGGCGAAGAAGTAGCCGATGTCGGGCGCGAGCGCGGCCGAACCGGAGATGGCGGCGCGCAGCCGGCCGCCGAAGGCTTCCCGCAGCTTGGAGTAGACGAGCGCGTCGGCGACCTTGTGCTTGGCGCCGAGCGCGAAGGGCACGGACGCGGTGCCGGTCCTGCGGAAGTTGTCCTGGCTGACCTTCGCGTACTCCCGGGAGACCTCGGCGGCCCACAGGAAGATCTTGTACTTGGCGCCGCCACCGGCCCGCGCCTTGGCCGCGACCCCGTTGTAGACCTTCTCGAAGATGCGCGGCACGGCGGCCATGTACGTCGGCTGTACCACCGGAAGGTTCTCGATGATCTTGTCCACGCGGCCGTCGACGGCGGTGACGTGCCCGAGCTCGATCTGCCCGGAGGTCAGCACCTTGCCGAAGACGTGCGCGAGCGGCAGCCACAGGTACTGCACGTCGTCCTGGCCGAGCAGACCGGTCGAGGCGATGGCCTTGGCCATGTACGACCAGTTGTCCTGCGGCAGGCGCACGCCCTTGGGGCGGCCCGTGGTGCCGGAGGTGTAGATGATCGTGGCGAGCTGGTCCTTGCTGATGGCGGCGATCCGCTCCTTGACCGCCTCCGGGTTCTTCTCCAGATGGGCGGCGCCGCGGGCCTCCAGGTCGGCGAGGCTGAGCACCCAGCCCTCCGGGTCGCCCTCGGCGGGTCCCGCGCCCTCGGCGTCGATCACCACGACGTGCCGGAGCTCGGGCAGCTCGGCCCGCTTCTCGCGCGCCTTGGCGAGCTGCTCGGCGTTCTCGGCGATCAGCACCCGGCTGCTGGAGTCCGACAGGATGTAGGTGGACTCCTCGGCGTTGGTCTGCGGATACACCGTGGTGGTGGCCGCGCCCGCGCAGAGGATGCCGAGGTCGGCGAGGATCCACTCGACCCGCGTGGCCGATGCGAGGGCCACCCGGTCCTCGGGGTCGAGGCCGAGCTCGATGAGGCCCGCGGCGATGGCGAAGACACGCTCGGCGGCCTGCCCCCAGCTCAGCGACTTCCATTCGTCGGGGCCCTCGCCCGAGGCAGATGGCACCGGATAGCGGTAGGCCTCGGCATCGGGCGTGGCCGCCACGCGCTCCAGGAAGAGATGCGCCACGGACGGCGGACGGTTCTCGATCAAGGTCTGTGTGTCGCTCACGACATCCTCCGGACCCGCGACATGGCGGCGACTGGCTGGCGGCTGCTGGGCTTGTTGAACTTGAGAGGGTCTTGTTTAACTTGCGAGTAACCTACGAGCAGTGATCAGAGTAGAGCGCCGAGGCCCGGTGCGTAAGGGGCTTCTGCCTGTCACTTCATACAAGAACGGGTCCGCCGCGCAAGAGCGCGACGGACCCGCTGAGCTGCCTCTGTGACGCCCGTGCCGGACGGGGCGGCGGTGAGGGGTGGGTTACTTCTTCCCCTTGCCCGGACCGCTGTCGTCGCTGGAGAGCACCGCGATGAAGGCTTCCTGCGGCACCTCGACGGAGCCGACCATCTTCATGCGCTTCTTGCCCTCCTTCTGCTTCTCGAGCAGCTTGCGCTTACGCGAGATGTCACCGCCGTAGCACTTGGCGAGGACGTCCTTGCGGATGGCGCGGATGGTCTCGCGGGAGATGACCCGGGAGCCGATGGCGGCCTGGACGGGGATCTCGAAGGCCTGCCGCGGGATGAGCTCGCGCAGCTTGGCCACCAGGCGCACGCCGTACGCGTACGCGGCGTCCTTGTGGGTGACGGCGGAGAACGCGTCGACCCGGTCGCCGTGCAGCAGGATGTCGACCTTCACCAGGTCGGCGGACTGCTCGCCGGTGGGCTCGTAGTCCAGGGACGCGTACCCGCGGGTCTTGGACTTCAGCTGGTCGAAGAAGTCGAAGACGATCTCGGCGAGGGGGAGGGTGTAGCGGATCTCCACCCGGTCCTCGGAGAGGTAGTCCATGCCGAGGAGGGTGCCGCGGCGGGTCTGGCAGAGTTCCATGATCGAGCCGATGAACTCGCTGGGCGCCAGGATCGTGGCGCGTACGACCGGCTCGAAGACCTTGTCGATCTTGCCCTCGGGGAACTCGCTCGGGTTGGTGACCGTGTGCTCGGTGCCGTCCTCCATGTCCACGCGGTAGACCACGTTCGGAGCGGTGGCGATCAGGTCGAGCCCGAACTCGCGCTCGAGGCGCTCACGGATCACGTCCAGGTGCAGCAGACCCAGGAAGCCCACGCGGAAGCCGAAGCCGAGCGCGGCCGAGGTCTCCGGCTCGTAGACGAGCGCGGCGTCGTTGAGCTGCAGCTTGTCGAGGGCCTCGCGCAGGTCGGGGTACTCCGAGCCGTCCAGCGGATAGAGACCCGAGAACACCATCGGCTTGGGGTCCTTGTAGCCGCCGAGCGCCTCGGTCGCACCCTTGTGCAGGGAGGTAATCGTGTCACCGACCTTGGACTGACGGACGTCCTTCACGCCGGTGATGATGTAGCCCACCTCGCCGACGCCGATGCCGTCGGACGGGGTCATCTCCGGCGACGAGACACCGATCTCCAGGAGCTCGTGGGTGGCGCCGGTGGACATCATCCGGATCCGCTCACGCTTGTTGAGCTGGCCGTCGACGACTCGTACGTACGTCACGACGCCTCGGTAGGAGTCGTACACCGAGTCGAAGATCATCGCGCGGGCAGGCGCGTCGGCGACGCCGACCGGCGGCGGAACCTCGGCGACGACCTTGTCGAGCAGTGCCTCGACGCCCATGCCGGTCTTCGCGGAGACCTTCAGCACGTCCTCGGGCTCGCAGCCGATGAGGTTGGCGAGCTCCTCAGAGAACTTCTCCGGCTGCGCGGCCGGCAGGTCGATCTTGTTGAGCACGGGAACGATCTTGAGGTCGTTCTCCATCGCCAGATAGAGGTTGGCGAGAGTCTGCGCCTCGATGCCCTGCGCGGCGTCGACGAGGAGGACCGTGCCCTCACAGGCCGCGAGAGAGCGGGACACCTCGTACGTGAAGTCCACGTGACCCGGGGTGTCGATCATGTTGAGGATGTGGGTCCTGCTCTTTTCGGGGCCCTCCGAGGGGGCCCAGGGCAGACGCACCGCCTGGGATTTGATCGTGATTCCGCGCTCGCGCTCGATGTCCATCCGGTCGAGGTACTGAGCACGCATCTGCCGCTGCTCGACCACACCGGTCAGCTGGAGCATCCGGTCGGCGAGCGTGGACTTGCCGTGGTCGATGTGCGCGATGATGCAGAAATTACGAATCAGAGCCGGGTCGGTACGGCTCGGCTCGGGCACATTTTTAGGGGTCGCGGGCACGCAGGGTCCTGTCTCTTGAGGCGCCTGTCGCCTCGGGTCGGATCTATACGTAGGTTCCATGGTCCCATGGGTGAGGCACTGGGCCCGATGGGGCCGGTCGGGGTGGGTGACTGAACCTCGATCGGGCCGCTCGGGGGGAGGAGCCGAGCCCGGATTGGGCCGGTCAGGAAGAGGAGCTGGGCCCTGATCGGGCCGGTCAGGAAGAGGAGCTGAGCCCGGATTGGGCCGGTCGTGGAGCGGCTGGTAATCTGGGCAGCTGTGTCTCCTGACCCTCTCGGTACCTCACGGTCCTGATGGCCCTGAGGCACGTGTCAAAGAAACTCATCTGCAGTACCTCTGCAGTACCTGAACCTGAAAAGGCTCTTTCGTGGCGAACATCAAGTCCCAGATCAAGCGGATCAAGACCAACGAGAAGGCGCGTCAGCGCAACAAGGCGGTCAAGTCTTCCCTGAAGACCGCGATCCGCAAGGCCCGCGAGGCCGTTGCCGCTGGTGACTCCCAGAAGGCCATCGAGGCGACGCGTGAGGCTTCGCGTCAGCTCGACAAGGCTGTCTCCAAGGGTGTCATCCACAAGAACCAGGCCGCCAACAAGAAGTCGGCGCTTGCTTCGAAGGCCGCGACCCTCCAGGGCTGAACCCCTTGCCCCGGCTCGCCGGGGCGCTGATCAATCCTCCCGCGAGGGTAATTCGAGCCCTCTACCTCGAATCGCGGACAGACCACGCAGTACGCCACGCTGCGACGATGCCCCCGGCCCACTCCGGGGGCATTGCTGTGTCCGGGCCCCGTAGGGGGCCCCGTAGGGGGCGCGGGGAACTGCGCTGGGTCCGGCCCCGTAGGGGCGCGGGGAACTGCGCGACCAGCCACGGACGGCCCGCGGATGCCAAACCGGCGGGTGCTCAGCGGCGCAGGCGAGCGACGCGCCGCAGGCCAGCGGGGCAGGCCGTGACAACGCCTAGCGGCGAGACCTCGCCGCGCCGGCGATGGCGACGACGGCCTTCTCCAGGGCGTACTCAGGATCATCGCCCCCACCCTTGACGCCCGCGTCGGCATCGGCGCAGGCCCGCAGAGCCACCGCCACCCCGTCGGGAGACCACCCCCGCATCTGCTGCCGGACCCGGTCGATCTTCCAGGGCGGCATGCCCAGCTCACGGGCGAGGTCGGCGGGGCGCCCACCCCGCGCGGAGGAGAGCTTCCCGATGGCCCGCACGGCCTGGGCAAGCGCGCTGGTGATCAGAACGGGGGCGACGCCGGTCGACAGGGACCACCGCAACGCTTCGAGCGCTTCGGCAGCCCGGCCCTCCACGGCACGGTCGGCCACGGTGAAGCTGGAGGCCTCGGCCCGGCCCGTGTAGTAGCGGCCGACGACCGCCTCGTCGATCGTGCCCTCGACGTCCGCCACCAGCTGGGACACCGCCGAGGCGAGCTCCCGCAGATCGCTGCCGATCGAGTCGACCAGGGCCTGGCAAGCCTCGGGCGTGGCCGAACGGCCCAGGGCACGGAATTCGCTCCGCACGAAAGAGAGCCGGTCCGCGGCCTTGGTCATCTTGGGGCAGGCGACCTCACGGGCCCCCGCCTTGCGGGCCGCGTCGAGCAGCCCCTTGCCCTTGGCCCCGCCCGCGTGCAGCAGGACGAGAGTGATCTCCTCGGCGGGCGAGCCGAGATACGCCTTCACGTCCTTGATCGTGTCGGCCGACAGATCCTGCGCGTTGCGCACGATCACGACCTTGCGCTCGGCGAAGAGCGAGGGGCTGGTCAGCTCGGCGAGCGTGCCGGGCTGGAGCTGGTCGGAGGTGAGGTCGCGCACATCCGTGTCCGCGTCGGCGGCGCGGGCGGCCGCGACCACCTGCTGCACGGCGCGGTCGAGGAGGAGGTCCTCCTGGCCCACGGCGAGCGTGAGAGGAGCGAGCGGGTCGGCGGTATCTGTCTTCCTGGCCATCGCGGTCAAGCATCCCACGCGGCACTGACAGCCCGTCCCGTACGGCCCCTCCGGGACGGCCCTTCCGGTACGGCCCTTCCGGTACGAGCCTTCCGGTACGGCCGGTTTCCGGGCGGCTCACCCCATGTCGGAGAATGGCCGGGTGACCGACGTACGACATGTCCTGGTGCTGCCCGACCGCGATGCCGCGGAGGAAGTCGCCGAAGAGCTCCCCGACCGTTTCGGCGTGCGCGAGCAGCCTCAACTCGTCCGTGACGCCCTGGCCGGCGAGGACGACGCCGAGGACGCCCAGTGGCTGGTCGTGGTCGAGGACCCCGACCGGCGCCTCGACCGCTCGGCGCTCGACGAACTGGCCGCCGAGCACGAGGGCTGGCTCGAGGCTCCCTGAGCCGCCTGAGCTCCCTTTTACGGGGGCGAGGACGGGCCCCTAGTGAGGGGCGAGGCCCGGCGTCAGCCCTTGGGCAGGACCTGGATGTCGAGGTCGATCGTGATGCTGGGGCCGACCGCCGCGATGCCGCGGGCGAGCATCGTCTGCCAGTTGATCGTGAAGTCGTCGCGGTGCAGCTCGGTGGAGGCGCGGCAGGCGACGCGGGTCTCACCCTCCAGGCCGTGGCCCACCCCGAGGTACTCCGTCTCCAGCGTGACCGTGCGCGTCACCCCGTGCAGCGTCAGGCCGCCCGAGATCGCCCAGCGGCTGCCGCCCTTGTGGACGAAGCGGTCGCTGTAGAACTCCATCGTCGGGAATCGCTCCACGTCGAGGAAGTCACCGGACCGCAGGTGGTCGTCGCGCATCTTCACCGCGGTGTCGATGGAGGCGGCGTCGATGACGACGTGCATCGCGGAGTCCTCCATCCGCTCCCCCAGCCGTATCGCACCCGCGAAGCTGTTGAACCGGCCGTGAATCCGGGCAAGCCCGATGTGCCGCGCGGTGAACGCCACCGAGGAGTGCAGGGGGTCGAGCTCCCAGTCACCGGGCTCGGGCAGCGCCGGTGGCTTGGCTATCTGGAGCATGACGTCACCGAGGGATGCGTGCGCGCTCTCCCCGACCGTGGCGTTCGCCCGGTACGGCGTGAAGCCTTCCGCCGAGACCGCCAGGCGGTAGTCACCGGCCGGAACGGTCGCGACGAACGAACCGAACGGATCCAATCCCCCACCGACGACCTTGCGCCCCGTGGCATCACTGACCGCGAACTCCCCGTGCCGCACGGGCTCATTGACCGGGTCGAGCACCCGGCAGCTGAGCACGCCCGCACTGGGCGGCACCGCCACGGCGGACAAGGGACTCCCGGTGCGGCCTGCCCTGCCGGCTCGCCCTGCCGGACCGGCGGGACCGGTCCGTCCCGCGCCACCCGCTCTTCTTGCCCCACCGGCTCGATTCGCCCGACCGGCTCGGTTCCTACGGTCTCCCAGCCAGCGGCCGAACATTTGCGACACACCCCCGCGCACCTTGACAACTCCCTTGACAACTCCTGCCACGAAGAGGCATTCGATCACCGTTGCGGCATTCGATGCAACACGAACCCACTGCGCTGGAATCCTGCGCTAGCGCTGGAAGTGTCATGAGTCACCCGAATTGATCAGCGCGAGCGTGCTGGACTCTCCGGCCCGCCCAGGCCGCGAACTGAGCCCGACCCGGCCTGGCCCCGGCCCCGGCCCCGGCTCCCTAGGGCGGTCGAGTGGCCACCTCCAGGATCGGGGCCGCCTCTCTGCCCGTCGGCCGGGCCGCCGCCGCTCCGGCGGCCGGCCCGATGACCGCGATCGAGCCGCTCGTGTCCGTCCGCAGCACCTCCGCTCCCCCGGCCCGCAAGGCCGCGACCGTGCGCGGTGCCGGGTGCCCATATGAGTTGTCCCTGCCACACGAGATGAGGGCGAGGCGCGGCGCGGTCCGCCGCAGGAGTCCGGGGTCCTGATAGGCCGAGCCGTGGTGGGCGACCTTGAGCACGTCCACGGGTGGCAGCTCCGCCACGGCCTGCGTGCGCGAAAGGGCCCGCTGGGCGGGTGGTTCGAGATCGCCGAGCAGCAGCAGGGTCACCCCTTCGGCACGGACGAGCAGGGAGACGCTGGCGTCGTTCGGGCCATCGGGAGTCGGTGCCGGGCCCACCCCCTCCGCCCCGGGCCAGAGCACCCGCCAGTCAAGGGCGCCGCCCGCACGACGCCGCTCCCCCGCCACGGCCCGGCTCACCGGAATCCGGCGGGCGGCCGCCTGCTCGCGTACGAACCGTGCCTGCCCGTACGGCTCTTGATACCCCGTCGTCTGAATCGCCCCGACCGAACGCCCCCGCAGCACGCCCGGCAGCCCCGCCACATGATCGGCATGGAAATGGGTCAGGAGCACGAGCGGTACACGCGTCACGCCGAGCGAACGCAGGCAACGGTCCACGAGCACCGGGTCAGGGCCCGCGTCGACGACCACTCCCGCCCCGTCGCCCGCGGCGAGCACAGTGGCATCCCCCTGGCCCACATCACACATCGCGAACCGCCAGCCCGGCGGCGGCCAGCCCGCGATCACCCGGGTGAGGGGCGGAGGCTGCACGATCGCCAGGACGAGCAGCAGGGCACAGGCCACACTGACCCAGGGGTGTCCGACAAGCCTGCGGCCGACCAGGATCAGGCCCACCGTGGCGAGGGCGAGCAGCAGGCCGCCACGCCAACCGCCGGGCCAGTCGACTCCGCTGCCGGGCAGCACCGCCCCCGCCCGTGCGATGTCCGCGATCCATGCGGTGGGCCAACTGGCGCACCAGGCAAGGCACTTGGCGACTGGCATCGCCCACGGCGCCGTGGCGAGCGTGGCGAACCCGAGGACCGTGGCGGGCGCGACGGCCACCTCCGCGAGGAGGTTGCAGGGCACCGCCACCAGGCTCACTCGCGCCGCCATGACGGCGACCACGGGCGCGCACACCGCCTGCGCGGCAGCCGCGGCGGCCGACGCCTCGGCCAGGCGTGGCGGAACCCGGCGTCTTTGGAGGGCAAGGCTCCACCTCGGCGCGAGGGTGAGCAGGGCGCCGGTGGCCAGGACGGAGAGCAGGAATCCCGGGCTGCGGGCCAGCCACGGGTCGTACAGGACCAGCAGCAGTACGGCGGCGGCCAGGGCCGGGATCAGCGACCGGCGCCGCCCGGTGCCGATGGCGAGCAGCGCGATCAGCCCGCAGGCCGCGGCCCGCACCACACTCGGGTCCGGTCGACAGACGATGACGAAGCCCAGGGTGAGCGCACCGCCGATCAGCGCGGTCGCCCGCAGTGAAATCCCGAGCCGTGGTGCGAGGCCGCGCCGTTCCGCGCGCTGAGCAAGGTTTGGCGGGCCGATGAGCAGGGCGAGGACGATCGTGAGATTGGCCCCGCTCACCGCGAGGAGATGCGTCAGGTCGGTCGCCCTGAACGCCTCCTCCAGCTCGGGCGGCACACGTGAGGTGTCCCCGACCACCAGCCCCGGCAACAGCGCCCTGGCATCGGGCGGCAACCCGTCCGTGGCCTCCCGCAACCCGCCCCGCAACCGCCCCGCCAGGCGCTGTGGCCCTGAGGGTGCCTCGATCACCCGTGGCGTCCGCTCCCCCTCCACCCGGAGCACCGCCGCGACGCGGTCACCCTCCGGCAGGGGAGGCGCGAGGCTCGCCCGGACGCGCAGCCTGGTCGAGGGCAGAAGCGCGAGCCAACGGGCCCTGGGCCAGGGGCCGACGGATTCCCCACCGGAGGATGACCTGCCGGTGGAATCCCTGCCGGTGGAATCCGTGCCCATGGAATCCGTGCCGACGGAATCCGTGCCGGTTGCCCCGCCCTCGCCCCTCTCCGTCCCCGTATCCGTACCCGTGTCCGCGTCATCCCTGTCTCCCTCCCCGGCGAAAACCAGTACCGGGGTGCGGGTCACGGAGGTCTTGCCGTCCGGCGACGTGACCCGAACGGTCTCCGCGTCCAACATGACGGACGGCGGCACGGCACGGGCTCCCGTGACGCGGGGCCGGGTGAGTCGAGGGTCGGAGGTGACCTCCAACTCGACCTCCGCCTCGGAATACTGACGAGCCAGGGCGGGGACCGGCCCCCGGTGCAGATCGGCCCCGTGCAGCGCCGCCGACGTCGCGCCCGCCGCGGCACAGAGCAGGACGGCCGCCACCGAGACCCGCCGCCAGGGCTGCCTCCTCCCTTGGGCGCCGCCCGGCTCGGGCGCATCCTGCCGCGCTCCAGCCGCCGCATACCTCCGGGCATCCCGCGGCCCCTCACCTGCCGAGTACCTCCGGGCGTTCAGCGGCCCCTCCTCCGCCGACCGCCCCCGTACCGTCCACGCCACCAACAGGGCGCCGGCCACCGCCACACAGACCGCCACCGCTGCGATCACCCACCGGGGCGGGGCGTCCAGTGCCAGCGCCGCCGTCCCCCAGGCCGCGAGGGCGGGCGGCACGAGGCGCAGGTCCAGGGGGCCCTCCTGGCGGGGGTGCGCGTCCCCGCACCGGCGCCCGGACGCGGCGTGGGCGGTGGGGCAGGCCGGGGCCGTCGAGGCTCCGGGCACCACAGGCGCCTGGCTCCTGGACCTCATGGCCGCACGAGATTCTGCAGGTCGGCGTAGCGCTTGTCGCCGATTCCATTGACCTCGCGCAGTTCGTCCACCGAGCGGAATCCACCGTTTTCCGTGCGGTAGTCGATGATGTGCTGGGCCAGCACGGGGCCGACACCCGGCAGTTCGTCGAGCTGCTCCGCAGTGGCCGTGTTGAGGCCGACCGGCGCGGCAGGGCTCGCTCCCGTCGGCCCGGCGGCCGCCCCCGCGCCGGGCACCGCCGGAGGAGGAGCCGCCGCCGGTGCGCCCACCACCACCTGCTCGCCGTCGATGAGCAGGCGGGCACGGTTCAGGCCGTCCGTGTCCGCGCCGGGGCGAACCCCGCCCGCGGCCTTCAACGCGTCGGCGACCCGCGACCCGGCGGGCAGCCGCAGAATCCCGGGGCTGCGGACCTTCCCGCTGACGTCCACGACGACCCCGCCACCGCCCGCACCGGCCACACCGCCAGCACCAGCCGCCGCCCGGCCCCCGCCCTCCGCAGGAAGCGCGGCTCCCGGTGACGGAGAGGGCTCCGCACCCCGATCAGGTGCCGCCCCGACCACGTCCGGCGCCCGCACCGGCTGCGTCCGCCCTGCCCAGAAGTGCTGGGCAGCGAACACCGCGGCCACGACGAGGACCACCACAAGCGCGACGAGGCTCCGCCGCTCAAGCCCACACCGCAGCTGGAGCCACACCGGCAACCGCTCCCGCACGGCAAGCCCCACCCGCCCCCGCACCGGCGGCACCGACTCGCCTCCGGCCGCAGCCGACACGGGCCGCTGGGGCGGAACCTGGCCTGGAGGCTGCTCCTGCCCCCGAACCGCCAACACCACCTCAGGCTCCGGGCCGCCCCGAGTCTCTAGTCCACCCCGAAGCTCCGGCCCACCCCGCGGCTCCGCCCCACCCCGAAGCCCCGGCCTGCCCAGCAACTGCGGCACCGGAACCCCCTCCGGCCGCGGCCCACCCCGAGACTCCGGCCCACCCCGGGACGACGGCCCGCCCCTCAACTGCGGCACCAGCACCGGCACCCCCTCCGGCGGCAACACCACCCGAGACGACCGCTCACCCTGAGACGACCGCCCACCCCCCGGCGCCGCCACGCCCCGCGGCCCCGCCACAACCTGCCCTTGCCCCACACCCTCCAGCTCTGGCTGACGCCACCGCACGGCCTGCCGCTGCCGCTGCGACTGCGACTGCGACTGCGCCACGGCGCGCGGCCCAGTCGGCGGCTCCGTCCCCGGCCCCGGCCCCGGCCCCGGCCCCGGCTCCGTCCCCGGCCCCTGCCCCGGCCCCGCACCCGGCGGCACCCCCACGCCCCGCGCATCTGGCGGCGGCGCCCCCGACCTCAACCCGACTCCGCCGCCTGCCTGTTCAGGCTCGGCGAAGAGCGACTCCGCGCGCTGCCGCAATACCTGGGCCCGCACCCGCGTCTCCGCCGAAGCGTGCCTGCGCCGGGCTGCCCGCCTACGGGCGTGGCTGTACCGCTCTCGACCATCAGAGACGCGGCCATCAGAAGCGCGGCCATCAGAGACGCGGCCATGAGAGACGCGACCGTCGGACGCGGGGTCTCGCCCCGGGCCACTCGTCGCGGCAGGTGTCCTTGAAAGTGATCGAAGTGTCATGCCGACGACGCTAGGCACCGCGGCGGAAATATGTTGATCTTGGTCAATTCCCGTGGATTACCCAGCAGTTGTGGATAACTCCGTCACCCACGCCCTCAACAGGGCTCACCGAGGCCTCACCAGGACACTCACCAGGGGGAAACCACAGCCCCCAACAACCCGGGCCCCGTATGCGCCCCGATCACCGCCCCCACCTCGCTGACATGCAGCTCCGCGAGGCCCGGCACCCGGTCCCTGAGCCGGTCCGCGAGGGTCGAAGCCCGTTCCGGCGCCGCCAGATGATGCACCGCGATGTCCACGCGGTTCGAACCGGCCCGCTCGATCACGATCTCCTCGAGCCGCGCGATCGCCTTGGACGCCGTCCGCACCTTCTCCAGCATCTCGATGCGTCCGCCGTCCAGCTGTAGCAGCGGTTTCACGGCGAGCGCCGAACCCAACAGCGCCTGCGCGGCGCCGATCCGGCCGCCCCGGCGCAGATAGTCCAGCGTGTCGACGTAGAAGTACGCGGACGTGTTCGCGGCCCGCTTCTCGGCCGCGGTCACCGCCTCGTCCACCGAGCCTCCCGACTCGGTGGCCTCCGCCGCCGCGAGCGCGCAGAAGCCCAGGGCCATCGCGACCATTCCGGTGTCCACCACCCGCACCGGCACCGGCGCGTCCTTCGCCGCGAGGACCGCCGCGTCGTACGTGCCCGAGAACTCGGCGGACAGATGCAGCGAGACGATGGCCGTCGCGCCCGCATCGGCGACCTTGCGATAGGTCTCCGCGAAGAGTTCCGGGCTCGGCCGCGAGGTGGTCACAGAGCGCCGCTTCTGTAGCGCCAGGGCCAGGGAGCGGGCGGAGATCTCGGTGCCCTCTTCGAGTGCCTGGTCACCGAGGACCACGGTCAGTGGTACCGACGTGATGCCGTGCCGCTCCATCGTCCGCTGCGGCAGATAGGCCGTTGAATCCGTGACGATCGCGACATGACGGGACATGCGGTGGAGATTACCTGCCTGGAGCCGACGGCGGCAGCCCGACCCCTTGCGGGCCAGTCTGCCAGCCGCGCTCCGAGCCGTGCCGGGTCGCCCTCGCGGTCACGTCGTGCTCTCGGGCCTGGCCTGCTTCTCCCAGGGGTACGAAGGCCGCGGCGTCGGCGGCGTGATGGCGGGCCGCGCCGACTCCTCCGCCGATCCGGACGATGCCGAGGGCCGCGACGGCTCGGGGCGCCCCGGCTGCCCCGATGGCTCCGACGGCTCCGACGGCTCCGTCCACGTCTGCTCCGCCCCCTTGCCCGCGTCCGCCGGCTCGGGCTCGGGCCACGCGGCGGGAGTCTGCGTGGGCGACGGCTCCTTGGTCCAGTGCCGCAGCGCGCCGGTCTCCAGGTCGATCTGGGAGCTCAACGAGTCCAGGTCGTCGTCCGCGAAATGGTGAGCCCGGTCGCGCACCACCCACCGCAGCGAGTCCGCCGACTTCGTGATCTGCGCCGTGCGCTCCCGCAGCGCGGGGAGCCGCTGGGCCAGGGTCGCCTTGTCCGGGTCCCGCTCCAGGCGCCGGAGCTCGTCGTCCAGCTCGTGCCCGTGCGCGCTGAGCCGCTCGAAGAGCCCCAGGGACTCCTGCAGCGAGCTGTCCTCGACCGCGCCCGCCTTGAGTGCTTCCTGCGTGGCCCGCATCGACGTGCGCAACGAGAGCCGCAGCTGGGCCAGTTCGCCGGCCGCACCCACCTGCGCGAAGCTCTTCGCGCGAAGCGTCGTGTCCTCCACCGAACGGCGCGCCTGCGAGATCGTGCGGTCCACGCCGCGCTTGGCGGCACCGACCACCTTCACCGTCACGTACGCACCAAAGATCACGAACAGCAGTACGAGCAGCGCCACGATCACGCCCACGGCTTCCATGACGCTCCTCTCAGGTCCTGCGGCGGGTTCCGCACCGACTCTTCAACGGTAAACGCAAAGGGCAGGCCGAGGGTTCCATCGGAACCCCCAACCTGCCCGTAGGGGACTACCCTCATGCCCCGCGTGCCCTCAGATCCTCAGGACTGCCAGGACCGTCAGGACCGTCAGGCCGGGACGATGTTCACCAGCTTCGGCGCCCGCACGATGATCTTGCGGATTCCGGCGCCGTCCAGCGCCGCCAGCACCCTCTCGTCGCCCATGGCCACCTTCTCCAGCTCCTCGTCCGAGATCGACGGGGAGACCTCCAGGCGTGCCCTGACCTTGCCCTTGATCTGCACGACGCAGGTCACGGTCTCGTCCACGACGTACGCCGGGTCGGCCACGGGGAAGTCCTGGTGGACGACCGTGTCGGTGTGGCCCAGCTTGCGCCACAGCTCCTCGCCGACGTGCGGGGCCAGCGGAGCGATCAGCAGCACCAGGCGCTCGGCGACCGAGCGCGGCAGCGCGCCGCCCTCCTTGGTCAGGTAGTTGTTCAGCTCGGTGATCTTGGCGATGGCGGTGTTGAACCGCATGCCGTCCAGGTCCTGGCGCACGCCGTCGATCGCCTTGTGCAGGGCGCGCAGCGTGCCCTCGGCGACGTCGGACTCCGCGACGTCGGCGACCGTGACCTCACCGGTCGACTCGTCGACGATCAGACGCCACATGCGCTGCAGCAGGCGGTACTGGCCGACGACCGCGCGCGTGTCCCACGGGCGCGAGACGTCCAGCGGGCCCATCGCCATCTCGTACAGACGCAGGGTGTCCGCGCCGTACTCCTCGCAGATCTCGTCCGGAGTGACCGCGTTCTTCAGGGACTTGCCCATCTTGCCCAGCTCGCGCTTGACCGGCTCGCCCTCGAAGAAGTACTGGCCGTCGCGCTCCTCGACCTCGGTGGCCTGGACCGGGAAGCCACGGCTGTCGCGGTAGACGTAGGCCTGGATCATGCCCTGGTTGAACAGCTTGTGGAACGGCTCGGCGGACGAGACGTGCCCCAGGTCGAACAGCACCTTCGACCAGAAGCGGGCGTACAGCAGGTGCAGCACCGCGTGCTCGGCGCCGCCCACGTACAGGTCCACGCCGCCGGTCGGCTGCCCCTCGCGCGGGCCCATCCAGTACTGCTCGACGGCCGGGTCGACCAGCTTCTGGTCGTTGTGCGGGTCCAGGTAGCGCAGCTCGTACCAGCAGGAACCCGCCCAGTTGGGCATGGTGTTGGTCTCGCGGCGGTACTTCTTGGGGCCGTCGCCCAGGTCCAGGGTGACGTTGACCCAGTCCTCGTTGCGGGACAGCGGCGTCTCCGGAGAGGTGTCCGCGTCGTCCGGTTCGAAGGTGCGCGGGGAGTAGTCGTCGACCTCCGGCAGCTCCAGGGGCAGCATCGACTCGGGCAGCGAGTGGGCGATGCCGTCCTCGTCGTAGACGATCGGGAAGGGCTCGCCCCAGTAGCGCTGGCGGCTGAACAGCCAGTCGCGCAGGCGGAAGTTGACGGTGCCCTCGCCGATGCCGCGCGTGGCCAGCCAGCCGGTGATGCGGGCCTTGGCGTCGACGACGCCCAGGCCGTCCAGGGAGATCTCCGCGTTCGAGGAGTTGACCAGCTTCGCCTCGTACGAGGAGAAGGCCTCGTCCCACGTCGCCGGGTCGGTGCCGCGGTCGTCGGACGGCTCGACCACACAGCGCATCGGCAGGTGGAAGGCGCGCGCGAAGGCGAAGTCGCGGCTGTCGTGCGCCGGGACGGCCATGATCGCGCCGGTGCCGTAACCCATCAGTACGTAGTCGGCGATGAAGACCGGGACCTGCTCGCCGCTGACCGGGTTGGTGGCGTAGACGCCGGTGAAGACGCCGGTCTTCTCCTTGGCGTCGGCCTGGCGCTCCACGTCGGACTTGGAGGCGGCGAACGCGCGGTACTTGGCCACGGCCTCGGCCGGGGTGGCGTGGCCGCCGGTCCACGTCTCGTGGGTGCCCTCGGGCCAGGCGTCGGGGACGACCTTGTCGACCAGGTCGTGCTCGGGCGCCAGGACCATGTAGGTGGCGCCGAACAGCGTGTCCTGGCGGGTGGTGAAGACGGTGATCGCGTCGCCGTCCTCGGAGCCGACGGGGAAGTCGACACGGGCGCCTTCGGAGCGGCCGATCCAGTTGCGCTGCTGCAGCTTGATGGCCTCGGGCCAGTCCAGCGCGTCCAGGTCGTCCAGCAGGCGGTCCGCGTACGCGGTGATGCGCATGTTCCACTGGCGCAGCTTGGCCTTGAAGACGGGGAAGTTGCCGCGCTCGGAGCGTCCGTCGGCGGTGACCTCCTCGTTCGCCAGGACGGTGCCCAGACCGGGACACCAGTTGACGGGCGCGTCGGACGCGTACGCCAGGCGGTACTGGCTCAGGACCTCGGCGCGCTCCACGGCGTCCAGCTCGCTCCACGCGCGCGTGGTGCCCGGTACGGCGCGCTCACCGCTGTCGAACTGGGCGACCAGGTCGGCGATCGGGCGGGCCTTCTGGGCGTCGGCGTCGTACCAGGAGTTGAAGATCTGTACGAAGATCCACTGGGTCCACTTGTAGTAGTCCGGGTCGATCGTCGCGAAGGAGCGGCGCTTGTCGTGGCCCAGGCCCAGACCGCGCAGCTGCGACTTCATGTTCTCGATGTTGGCCTCGGTGGAGACCCGGGGGTGCGTACCCGTCTGCACGGCGTACTGCTCGGCGGGCAGGCCGAAGGCGTCGAAGCCCAGGGTGTGCAGGACGTTGTGGCCCGTCATGCGCTGGAAGCGGGCGTAGACGTCCGTGGCGATGTACCCCAGCGGGTGGCCGACGTGCAGGCCCGCGCCGGAGGGGTAGGGGAACATGTCCATGATGAACTGCTTGGGCTTGGCGACCAGCGCGGCCTGCGCGTCGCCGTCCGCGGCCAGGTCACCGCTCGGGTTCGGCGCCTCGTACGTGCCGTTCGCGTCCCAGAAGTCCTGCCAGCGTGCCTCGATGTCGGCGGCCAGGGCGGCCGTGTAGCGGTGCGGTGCGGCCACCTCGGAGGCGGCAGCAGAATTCGTCTCGCTCATGATCCTCAAAGCTCCATCGATCGTCTCTGCCTGCGGAAATGGCCGTCCCGGCCAAATGAAAAAGCCCCTCACACAGGAGGGGACGCCGCGCCGATGCCGACCGCGATTTTCCGGCGGTCGGGACTGATCAGCGCGGCCCGCTAAGCAGAAGGCGTACGGCACGCATGGCGTCAGGGTACCGCAGCGCTCACGCGGCCCGCGACGAGGTTCCACCGCACCGCTTCGCGCCGCTCCCCGGTCCGCCGGAGGCCCGGAACCCGATCTTTGGCCAAAGGTTACTCCGCGTACCGACCTCTATCGGGGCAACACCAAGATCGCGTCGCTTTTAGATAACGACGCAATAACTCAAACCTCGTACTCACTGGTATGCGGACACTTAGCATGCGGCGATCGAGCCATTTCGGAGTCGCCCCCATGAACCCTCTGAATCCGCATCGCAAGAGCCGCACCAACCGCGCCACCCGCACGAGCCGTTCGTTCACAGCCTTCCCCGAACCGAGCAGAACCACGCGCGGAGTTCTGACCACCGCCGTACTGCTGCTCATACCCCTGCTCGTCATCGTCGGGAGCGACGCCTTCCGCGCCGCCCTCGACTTCACCACCGGCGTCCTGTCCCTGGTCTCCCTGACCGCCGCCGTCGCCTGGGGCCTGGTCGCCACCGACCGGCTCTTCCTGCACTCCCGTCAGCGACTGCTCGCCCAGGCCGTGCACCGGGCCACGGCCGTCGCCTCCATCGGCTTCCTTCTGCTGCACGTCAGCGTCAAACTCGCGCTCGACCACGTGTCGCCGGTCGGCGCCCTCATCCCCTTCGGGCTCGGCTTCTCCGGCAGCGACGGGCTCATCGGCCTCGGCTCGCTCGCCGGGCTCCTGATGGTCGTCACGGGCGTCACCGGGGCCCTGCGCAGCGCCTTCGCCTCACCGGCCCAGGTCGCCTCGCGCTGGCGTGCGCTGCACATGCTCGCCTACCCCGCCTGGTGTTCGGCGCTGATACACGGCCTCTACGCGGGACGCCCGCCCAAGCCGTGGGTGATCGCCCTTTACTGCCTCTGCCTGGTCGGCGTCGCGGGTGCGGTCGCGTTGCGCGCGGCCCCGCTCCCGATCAAGCGGAAGGTCGCCGCCCGGATCCTGGCCCTTCTCGAACCCGAGGGCCGCGCGCGCAACCGGGAGGCCGTCCGCCGGGACATCGCCGAGTCGCCGCTCCCCGGGACCGCCGCCGCTCCCGGCCCTGCCCCCGAAGCCCCGTCCGGCCCGCCCCCGGTGGTCGGCATCGCGGCGGCCTACCGCGTCCTCGCCTCCACCAACCAGCCCACGGAGGTCGTCTCCAGCACCGATCCCCCGCCGCCCCGCTGGCCGGCCCCGTCCCCGCCTCCCCCGGCCGAGGCGCCGCACATCCCCTACGACCCCCCGTACGACACCCACTCCCAGGCGTACGGCTCCGAAGACACCGCCTACCGCTCCCACGACACCGCGTACGACCCGCCGTACGACGCGGCCCACGACCCCCATCCCCCGTACGAGGCGCCCTACCAAGCCCCGTACGACAGCGGCCCCGCCACCGAACCGCTGCCGCACACCTTCCAGGCGCCGAGCTCGGGCGAGCCCTGGAACGCCGCCACCGGAGGCCCCAAGTGAACGCGTCGCTGCCCGACGTCCCCGAAGTCCGCGTCGTCGGGCTTCCGCTCCTGACCTCGGGCTTCGATCTGGTCGAGCGCCTCGATCTGGCGATGCACCTGAAGGTGCACGGCCCGCTCGAACCCATGGCCGGCGAGTCGCTCGCCGGCCTGTCCGAGGCCATCTCGCTGCGCGGCAGGGGCGGGGCGGGCTTCCCCTTCGCCAAGAAGCTGCGCGCGGTCGCCGACGCGGCGATACGTCGCGGCGTGCGCCCCGTGGTCGTCGTCAACGGCAGCGAGGACGAACCCGCCTGCCGCAAGGACACCGTCCTGATCAACCGCGCCCCGCACCTCATCCTCGACGGCGCTCTCCTTGCCGCCGAGGCGCTTGGCGCCCGCACTCTCGTCGTGGGCGTGACCCGGGACTCCACCGAGTCCTCGATGCTCTCGGCACTCGCCGAGCGCGGCCTGACCAACCGGCGCGGATCGACCATCCGCGCGCGCGTGCAGCGCAATCCGGTGCGCATGGTGACCGGTGAGTCGTCCGCCCTGGTGCGCTCGGCTGACGGCGGCCCGCCGATGCCGCCGGGGCGCAAGGTGCGCACCTCGGACTCCGGGGTGGGCGGAGCGCCCACCCTGCTGTCCAACGCGGAGACCTTCGCCCAGCTCGCGGTCGCCGCCCGGATCGGCGCCGACCGCTACTGCCGCACCGGCCTGCGGGAGGAGCCCGGCACGGTGCTGCTCACCGTCTCCGGAGCCGTCGCGCGGCCCATGGTGGTCGAGGTCCCCACCGGAGTGCCCCTGCGGTACGTCCTGCAGCTGGCCGGCGCACCGCCGCTCCCCCAGGGCGTCCTGACGGGCGGCTATCACGGCAAGTGGCTCGACGCGGTCACCGCTCACGACGCGGTCGTCTCACGCGCCTCCCTGGAGGCCTGCGGCGGCGCGCTCGGCGCGGGCGCGATCCTGCCCATCGGCCCCGGCACCTGCCCGCTCGGGGAGGCGCTGCACGTGGCGAACTGGCTCGCCTCCGAGAGCGCCGGCCAGTGCGGCCCCTGCTATCTAGGGCTCCCGGCGGCGGCCCGCGGCCTCGCGGACGTCCTGGACGGCGGCGGTCCCACCGCTCTGGAGGCGCTGCGCGAGGTGACGCGGGCCGTGAAGCGCCGCGGCGCCTGCAAGCACCCGGACGGCACGGCGGCCTTCATCGAATCCACGATCTCGGCGTTCACGGACGACCTCGCCGCGCACGTCCTGGGCGGCGGCTGCGGCCGCCCCGTGGAGGGCGTCCTGCCGCTCCAGGCGGAGGCTTCCCCTGCCGAGGCCCCCAGTGGCCGCAGGCTCGCCGTCGACTGGACGCTCTGCCAGGGCCACGGCCTGTGCGCGGACATCGTCCCCGAGCTGATCCAGCTGGGCCCCGACGGCTTCCCCGGCGTCGCGGAAGCATCCGTACCGCGGTACTCCGAAGCGCGTGCCGAACGTGCCGTACGCCGCTGCCCCGCGCTCGCGCTGCGCATCGAGGAGGACCCGTCCGCGCCCGCGACGCGCACGGCGCTGCCGCTCGCGCTGCCGCCGGGCCGCGGCCGTGGCCGCAGGGCGCTCGGCAGCGGACGTCAATGACCCACTAGGCCAGGGACCCACCTGGACCCGCCGGCCGGACACACGAAAGCGGGCCACCCGATCCGGGTGGCCCGCTCTCATCTGCTGTGGAGCTAAGGAGAATTGAACTCCTGACCTCCTGCATGCCATGCAGGCGCTCTACCAACTGAGCTATAGCCCCTTGCTTGTCCGCCCGGTTTCCCCGGCGGCTCCGCCAACATTACACGCTCCTCCCCGTGCTCCACCAAATCGTTTCCGGTCTGTACGGATACGGCCGGTACTGTCAGCCTTCGTGACCGTGATCGCGCTTGCCGGCGCCCGCCGCCGCGTGCCCCTCGCCGCCGGGGCGTGCCTGCTCTCCTTCACGGCCTTCTGGCTCGCGCAGCGCGCGGCGGACGTCTCGATGATCGACCTGATGGTCTACCGCGCCGAGGGCGAGACCGTCCGCGCGGGCGGCGACCTCTACGCGCTGCGCACCACCGAGGCGCATCTGCCCACCACCTACCCGCCGTTCGCCGCCCTGCTGTTCACGCCGCTGACGCTCCTGGACACGGCGGACATGCGCACGCTGGCGACGGTGGGAAACCTGCTCCTCCTGGTGGCCTTCACGCACCTCGCCCTCCGGCTCGTGGGCCCCCTCCCGAACATCGGGCACGCGCGCGTGGAGACCGCCCTGTGGGTGTCCGCGCTCGCGGTCTGGGCCGAACCGGTGTGGACGACCCTGCGGTACGGCCAGGTCAATCTGCTGCTCGCCGTCCTGGTCCTGTGGGACCTGTCACGGCGCCCCGGCCACCGCTGGGCGGGCCTGGGCATCGGCATCGCGGCGGCGATCAAGCTCACTCCCGCGCTCTTCGCGGTGTTCCTGCTGCTCACCGGCGCGGCCGAGGCCGCGCGGCGCGGGCCGTGGCGTCCGCCCGCGCGCCACGCGTGCGTGGCGGCCGTCTCGTTCGCCGGCGCGACGCTGCTCGCGGCCGCCGTCCTGCCGTACGACTCGTGGCGCTTCTGGACCCGGATGGTCTTCGAGGCGGGCCGGGTCGGGCTCGCCGAGGACACCGCGAACCAGTCGCTGCGCGGGGTCCTCGCGCGGCTCCTGCACACCGCTGAGCCCGGCATCCGGTGGGCGGTGGCCGCGGCGGCGGTCGGCGCGCTCGGCCTCGCGGTCGCGGTGCGCGCGGCGCTGCGCGGGGAGCGCGCCCGGGCGGCGGTGACCTGCGCGGCGACGGCGCTCCTGGTCAGCCCGGTTTCGTGGTCGCACCACTGGGTGTGGTGCGTGCCGATGGCGCTGCTCGTGTGGGCCCGGGCGGTGCGCCGGGGCGGCCGGGCCCGGTGGGCGGCCACCGGAGCCGTGGCCCTCGTCTTCTGTTCGTACGCCCTGTGGTGGGTGCCGCACGGCGTGGGACGGCTCGAACTCGGCCAGAATTATGGCGAGATGACGTTGTCCGCCCTCTACGTAGGGACCGCTTTCGCGTTCCTGCTGCATGGAGTGCCGCATGGACTGCCGCATGGACTGCCGCATGGACTGCCGCGAGGAATCGGACGCCGCACCCGCCCGTGGACCGGGCGAGGTCAAGCAGTGGCGAAGGAATAGAAGCGCTTGAGCGTGCAGTGTTCGTCGAGCAGCCGGCCATAGATCGGCTCCCCTTCGAGCTCGCGGTACGTCTCGATGGGGTCGCCCTTTATGATCAGCGCCCGCGCGCACTCCTCGCACCAGTACTGGTAGTCCGGGTTGACCGGTTCCATGTCGCGGACGATCGGCGTACCACTGCCGCACCAGTCGCACTTCCGCCTGTGTGCACCCATCAATCAGCTCCAGCTGCGGCCGCAGGCCGTGCACACGTACGAGACACCGCCGTTGTCGCCGAGTACTTGGGCGACATGGGACGAACCGCAGGACGGACAGGTGAGGAGGGTGATCGCTGCGGAGGGAGCGGCAGCGCGAAACGGCGCGGCCGCTGCGATGGGGCGGTCGGCCCCATCGAGGATGCTCGCAGGCATCGCTCTCCCTCCCGTCGGGTCACAATCGGTGGTCTGGTGCGGTCCCCTTCCGGCTGTCCGATTCTGCCACGGCCTGAGCGACCCGGTCAGCGACGCAGTCGTACCAGTCCGGACACGGCGCCCAGCACGGCCGCCCCGGCCAGGGCGTATGCGCACACCAGGAGGGCCTGTGCGGATGAATACGCCCCCGGAGCCCCTTGCGACTCAAGCCGGTTGAGAAAAAGCGCTCCGAAGCACGCGACACCGATCAGCTGGCCGAGCTGAGCGACCGTCGAGAGGAGGCCGCTGGCGTCCGCGGCGTCCTCGGGCCGCACCGTGGAGAGTGCCCGGGTGAGCGTCGGGCTGAACCCGAGGGAGAGGCCCGCGCCGATGCCCACGAAGGCCGCGTACAGCCACGGTCCGCCCTCTCCGCCGTCCCGCAGCAGCAGCCCCACCGCGACCGCCGACACCGCGGTGAGCGCGAACCCACCGGGAATCAGCGCCCGTTGGAGCGCCGCGGGCCAGCGGCGCCAGGTCAGGCCGACCGCGCCGAAGACCATCGCGGTCGGCGCGAACGTCAGACCGGCGCGCAGCGCGCTGTAGCCCAGGCCGCCCTGGACGTGCAGGGTGAGCACGAACAGGAAGCCCGCGTTGACCGCCATCACCGCGGCGATCCTCAGGACCGCGAGGCCCATGCCGGGGATGCGCAGGACCCGTGGCGCGATCAGCGGCGCCCCGCCGCCGCGGGCCAGCCGGGACTCGTACGCGCAGAAGAGCGCGAAGAACACCGCGGCCGAGCCGAGCGAGAGCCAGGACCACAGCGGCCAGCCCTCCTCCTGGCCGAGCACCAGCGGCACGGTGAGCAACGACACGGCGCCGCCGAGCAGCACGAGCCCCGGCAGATCCAGCCCACGCGCCCGCGGCCCCGGCTTCCCGGCGACCGGCTCCCCGGCAACCCGCTCTCCCGCCACCGGCTTCCGGACGGCGTCACGCGGCAGCACCCGCCCCGCCATGATCAGCAGGACCACCCCGACCGGCACGTTCACCAGGAACACCGGACGCCACCCCGTGCCGAACAGATCGGCGCTGACCAGGACTCCGCCGAGCACCTGCCCCGCGGCGGCCCCGACGGCGAGCACGGCCGCGTACGCGCCGAGTGCCCTCGTCCGCGCCTCCCCCGTGAAGTTGCGCTGGATCAGGCTGAGCACCTGCGGGATGAGGAGCGCCGAGCCCGCGCCCTGAAGCAGCCGGAAGGCGATCAACTCGCCCGTGCCCCGGCTGAGTCCGCAGGCGAGCGAGGCGACGGTGAAGACCGCGAGGCCGATCAGGTAGACGCGACGGTGCCCGAGGCGGTCGCCGAGCCGTGCGCCGGTGATCAGGAGCACGGCGTACGTGATGGTGTATCCGGCGATCACCAGCTGCAACCCGGCGCCCGACGCGCCCAGTTCGGTGCGGATGGTGGGCGCGGCGACATTGACGATGAAGACGTCGAGCAGCGCCATGAACTGCGCGGCGATGACGACCGCGAGCAGCCGCCCGGGGCGATTGTCGGTGCCGGGGGCTTTACTGGGTGCAGGACGTGAACCAGCGGGCGGTGAACCAGCGGGATCCGCCGCGGTGGACGGGGTGGTCGTTGTCATGGCACCGAGCGTGACGGCGAGTTGGTACGGGTAACGAGAGCCCGCTGATGCTGGTACTGGCAGCACCTGGCAAGGCTGGGGGCGTGGGCCGACGATGGGGGACGTGACGACGATGGGGACGACTCGGCAACCGGCTCAGGGGGCGGCCCAGGGGACGACTCGGCAACCGGCTCAGGGGGCGGCCCAGGGGACGACTCGGCAACCGGCTCAAGGGACGGCTCAGGGGACAGCTCAAGGGACAGCTCAGGGGTCGGCTCAGGGGTCGGCTCAACGGACAGCTCAGGGGACGGCTCAACGGACAGCTCAAGGGACGGCTCAGCGACGGAGACCGGAGCTCGCCGCCTTCCTGCGCGGCCGCAGGGCCAGGGTGACACCGGCCGACGTGGGCATGCCGCCGGGCCTGCGCCGCCGCACACCGGGCCTGCGCCGCGAGGAGGTCGCCCAGCTCTCCGGAGTCGGCGTCACCTGGTACACGTGGCTGGAGCAGGGCCGCCCGATCAACGCGTCCGCGCAGGTCCTGGACGCCGTGGCACGCACGCTGCGCCTGGACAAGCCGGAGCGCGAGCACCTCTACCACCTGGCCGAGGTGCCGTTCGAGCCGGACCGCAGGACCGCCTCCCCCGCGGCCGTCGGCCCGGAGATCCAGGGCATCATCGACGCCCTCGACCCCCACCCGGCGGTGGTCTACAACGCGCGGTACGACATCCTCGCCACCAACCCCGCCTACCGCGACCTCTTCTTCGTCCCACAGCTGGAGGCCCTCGGCTCGCCGAACGTGCTGTGGACGCTGTTCATCGCGCCCGACCCCGTCTGCCCGCTGGTCTTCCGGGACGAGGAGCTGCCGGTGATGGTGGCGACGCTGCGCAGTTCGTACGGCCGGCACGTGGGCGAGCCCGCCTGGGAGGACTTCATACGCCGCCTGTCCGCCGCGAGCGCGCTCTTCGCCGAGCTGTGGGAGAGCGGTGACGTGGCGCCGCCAGGACCCCGTGTGAAGACGTTCCGGCACGAGGCGGTCGGCGAGCTGCGGATGACGTCGGTCTCGCTGTCCATCAACGGCATGCCGGAGTGCCGGATCGTCGCGTACACACCGAACGACGAGGAGAGCCGCAACCGTGCGGCCGCGCTTCGCGCACTCAGGCCACCGGAAACGGAAGGATCCCGCCCTCTGATGAGGACGGGATCCGAATTGTGGAGCTAAGGAGAATTGAACTCCTGACCTCCTGCATGCCATGCAGGCGCTCTACCAACTGAGCTATAGCCCCGTGTGTTCTTTCCCGCTCGGCGGGCGAACAAGAAGAACTTTAGCCTGCGACCAGCCGGAATGTGAAATCCGGGTGACGGAGCCTTTGGGGGACCCTCTCAGGCCCTCCGACCAGCGGCTCTCGCCACCCGCCCGCCCGGGGCTAATCGTCGTCGCCGAGCACCGGCTCCGGCAGCGTGCCGGCGTTGTGCTCGAGCAGGCGCCAGCCCCGCGCGCCCTGGCCGAGCACCGACCAGCAGCAGTTGGAGAGCCCGCCAAGGCCCTCCCAGTGGTGGGACTCCAGGCCGAGCAGACGGCCGATGGTGGTGCGGATCGTGCCGCCGTGGCTGACCACGACGAGCGTGCCGTCCTCCGGCAGCTTCTCGGCATGGCGCAGCACGATCGGGGCCGCCCGGTCGGCGACCTCGGTCTCCAGCTCGCCGCCACCGCGGCGCACCGGTTCACCGCGCTTCCACGCGGTGTACTGGTCGCCGAAGCGCGCGATGATCTCGTCGTGCGTCAGGCCCTGCCAGTCGCCGGCGTACGTCTCCTGGAGGCCCTGCTCGTGCGTGACCTCCAGGCCGGTGAGGCCGGCGAGCTCACTCGCGGTGGCCGCCGCCCGCTTGAGGTCGGACGCCACGATGGCGTCCGGCTTCAGCGAGGCGAGCAGCCGGGCGGCGCGCCTGGCCTGCGAGACGCCCGTGTCGGTCAGCTCGATGTCCGTGGAGCCCTGGAAGCGGCGCTCCAGGTTCCAGGCCGTCTGGCCGTGCCTCCACAGGATGATCCGGCAGCCGCGGTTGGTCACCGAAGCTCACCGTCCAGGTCGGCTGCCTCCTCCGCGGCGCGCTGCTCGGCGTGCTCGGCGGCCTTGCCGCGGGTCGCGACGGCGTCCGCGGGCAGCTCGATCTCGGGGCAGTCCTTCCACAGGCGCTCGAGGGCGTAGAAGACACGCTCCTCGCTGTGCTGGACGTGCACCACGATGTCCACGTAGTCCAGGAGGACCCAGCGGGCTTCGCGGTCGCCCTCGCGGCGCACCGGCTTGACGCCGAGCTCCTTGTTCAGCCGCTCCTCGATCTCGTCGACGATCGACTTGACCTGGCGGTCGTTGGGCGCGGACGCGAGCAGGAAGGCGTCGGTGATCGACAGCACGTCACTGACGTCGTACGCGATGATGTCGTGCGCGAGCTTGTCGGCGGCCGACTGTGCGGCTGCCTTGATGAGCTCGATGGAGCGGTCCGTGGCGGTCACTAGTGAGCTTTCCTTCAGGTGGTCAAGACACACCAAGGGTCTCACGGACCGCCGACAGCACTCCCGGCGATCGCTCGATCACCCTGTCTGCTGCGTCACCCCGCCGAAGTCTGCTGCGTCAGCCCGCCGAAAACCCCGGCCGGGAGGCTCCCGGCCGGGGTCCGTGGCGTCATCCCGCCCGGTAGTCCTGGCCGAGGACGACCGACACATCCGCGTTCGGTGCGGTCTTGCCCTTGCGGACCGCGCCGTCCGGCAGTCCGAGGGTCTTGGCGACCTCGGCGGCCTGCGTCTTCTTGTCCGCGTCGGCGTACGTGACCTGCGAGGCGGCCTGGGCCGTGGTGCCCGCGCCGCTGTCGACGAAGGTGTAGCCGCCGTTGACCAGCGTGATCCGCGCGTCCTGCCCGGCGCCCTTGCTCCCGGAGGCGTTCTTGACGCCGACCCGCAGCGCCGCGCCCTTCTCCGGGCTCTTGACCGCGCCGCCGAGGACTTCCTTGACCACGTTCGCGCCGGCCTGCTGCGAGAGCGTCCCGTCCTGCCGCACCGGGAGCTGCTCCGTGGAGTAGTCGCCGCCCTTCGCACGGTCGGCGAGCTTGGCGAGGAAGGCGCCGAGGTCCTTCTCCTTGAGCGAGGGGTCCAGGATCTGCGCCAGCGACTGGACGGTGGTCGTCGCGGCCTGCGGGTCGGACGACAGCTTCCGCAGGACGCCCTGCATGACCTGCCCGAACCGCTTCAGCTGCGCGGTCTCGGTCTCGCCGGAGGCGCGGTAGGTGGCGTACGCGACGGCCATCGGGCCGCTCAGGGTCTGCTGCTCGCCCTTCTTCACGAGGGGCGCCTGCCCCTTCTTGGCCTTCGGGTCGGGCACATTGGCGTCCGTGTCGACGTCGATGTTGCCGACCAGCTCGACGAGGTTGTTCAGGTACGGGGTGTCGAGCCGCCAGGTGCCCTCGACCTGGGTGCCGAGCAGGGTGTCGATCGACTCGCGGGTGCCGGTCGAACCGTCGTCGTCGACCGACTTGCCGAGCGTCGTCCCCGCGCCCTCGTCGTCCGTCACGGAGAGGGAGTTGGGCAGCAGGACGGTGGTGCCGCGCTTGGTGGTGGTGTTGTTGACCAGGAGCGCCGTGGAGGTGCCGCCCCCCTTGGTGTTGTGCAGGTGGACGACGATCACGTCGCGGTTCTGCGGTCCGGCCGCCGCCGCGTCGTCGCCGGAGGCGTCGTCCGACAGGCCGGGCAGCTTGCCCGCGTACCAGAGGTAGCCGACGCCGCCCGCGATCACGAGGGCGAACACCACGATGAGCGCGACGACCCGGGAACGCCCGCGCCGCTTGGCCTCCTCGCGCCGCTCGGTGCGGCTCTCGGTGAACTTCAGCCAGTCGATGACGTCTTCGGACTCTTCGTCCGGCTCCTCGATGAAGGAGAACTGCTGGGTCTCGTAGGCGGGTTCGCGCTCGGCCTCACGCCGGGGCTCGGGCTCCGGTTCGGGGTCCGGCTCCGCCTCCGGCTGCCGCGACTGCTGCGGGATCCAGCCGGTCTGCGTCTGCTGGGGGGCCTGCTGCTGGTGGGGCTGGTGGCCCTGCTGGGGCTGGTGTTGGGGCTGGTGTTGGGGCTGCTGGTCGTACGTCCCGTAGGAACCGGAGTCGTACGAGGAGTCGTACGAAGGGTCGTACGACGGGACGGGAGCCTGCTGCCCGGTCGCGTACGGGTCGTAGCCGTAGCCCTGCGACTGCTGTTGCTGCGACTGCTGTTGCTGCTGCTGAGGCTGCTGGGCCTGTGCCCCGTACTGGTCGTACGAAGCCGAGGGCTGCACCTGCTGGTACACCGGCTGGCCGTACTCGTCGTACCCGACGACCTGGTACTGGTCAGCCGCGTACTCGCCCGCATACGGGTCGCCGCCCGCATACGGGTCGTACTGTCGGTCGTTCACCGGTGCCCCTCTCGGCTCAATCGCCGCGGTACAGCTCGCGCTTGTCGATATAACGCACCACACCGTCCGGCACCAGGTACCAGACGGGATCCCCCTTGGCGACCCGCGCACGGCAGTCCGTGGACGAGATGGCGAGGGCCGGGACCTCCACAAGGGAGACGCCGCCCTCGGGGAGCCCGGGGTCGGCCAGCGTATGGCCGGGCCGGGTGACCCCGATGAAGTGCGCCAGGGAGAACAGCTCTTCGGTGTAGCGCCAGGTGAGGATCTGGCCGAGGGCGTCGGCGCCCGTGATGAAGAAGAGGTCCGTGTCGGGATTGAGCGTGCGCAGATCGCGCAGCGTGTCCGTCGTGTAGGTCGGCCCGCCGCGGTCGATGTCGATGCGGCTCACCGAGAACCGTGGGTTCTCGGCCGTCGCGATGACCGTCATCAGATAGCGGTCCTCGGCCGGGGACACCGCCTTGTCGCTCTTCTGCCACGGCTGCCCGGTCGGCACGAACACCACCTCGTCGAGGTGGAACTGCGCGGCGACCTCCTGGGCCGCCACGAGGTGTCCGTGGTGGATCGGGTCAAACGTTCCGCCCATGACTCCGAGACGGCGCTTGCCCTTGCTGGCCGGGCCGGTACCGGGACCGGTAGGCATGTCCTGCTCTCCCATGCGTGCAGACCCTACCGGCCCGGTCGACGGGCTCTGGTTCAGCCGTCCGTTCCGTGAGATCGCTCGGCGGTGTCGCTCAGCGGTCGCGGTTGAAGCGCGTGGTGATCCACAGGAGCAGCATCAGCGCGACGAACGCGCCACCGCCGGTGATGAGAGGACTGATGCTTGCGTGCTCGTCGACGTGCTTGCCCTCGGAGGCGAGAGTGACCAGCTGGGAGGCGGTGCTGTGGAGGCTCATCGTCGGCAGGACCTATCCGGAGGTGGGCGGGACAAAGACTTACGGGCCATCGTATGCGGGGGCACCGGCCGAGCTCACGCCGACTCAGCTGTTCCGGTCGGCGACTCAGCCGTTCCGGTCGGCGACTCAGCCGTTCCGGTCGGCGCGGTCGGCCTTGTCGCCCGCGTCGCCGTCCCCGCCGGGACTGCCTTCACCGCGCCGCGCGTCCCCGCTCGGGCGCTGCGCGTCGGCACCCTGGCGGTAGCCCCGCAGCAGGAACCACGCGACGAGCACGCAGCCGACGACCATGACGATCAGCACGACGCGGAGCAGATTGCCCGCCCCCTGCTCCTTGGCGGCCAGGCCGGCCGCCTCCGTGACCCAGTGGTGGGCTGCGGCGCTGTGCTCCATGACGGCCATGACGGGCGACTCCATTCGCTGTGCTGCCCTGTCACGGTATCTCCGCCTAGGCTGGGCCCCACCTCGGGGGCATGACTGGACGAGCATGGGGGATGGGGCATGACCGACGACAACGACCACGGCCAGCGGGACGGTGGCCACGAGAACGTGCCGAGCAGGCAGCGCAGGCGCTTTCCCGGCATCTCGTCGCGGGCCTACGAACACCCGGCGGACCGGTCCGCCCTGGTGGCCCTGCGCAAGCTCAGCGGCTTCGACACCGTCTTCAAGGCGCTCAGCGGGCTGCTCCCCGAGCGGAGCCTGCGGCTGCTGTTCCTCTCCGACTCCGTACGGGTCTGCGACGCGCAGTTCGCGCACCTCAACACCATGCTGCGGGACGCCTGCTACATCCTGGACCTGGAGAAGGTCCCGCCGATGTACGTGAACCAGGACCCGAACCCGAACGCGATGTGCATCGGCCTGGACGAGCCGATCATCGTGGTGACCACGGGCCTCGTCGAGCTGCTCGACGAGGAGGAGATGCGCGCGGTCGTCGGCCACGAGGTGGGCCACGCCCTCTCCGGCCACTCGGTGTACCGCACGATATTGCTCTTCCTCACCAACCTGGCGCTCAAGGTCGCCTGGATCCCGCTCGGCAACATGGCGATCATGGCGATCGTGACCGCCCTGCGCGAGTGGTTCCGCAAGTCCGAGCTGTCGGCGGACCGTGCGGGACTCCTGGTGGGCCAGGACCTCAAGGCGTCGATGCGCGGTCTGATGAAGATCGCGGGCGGCAACCACCTGCACGAGATGAACGTCGACGCGTTCCTGGAGCAGGCCAAGGAGTACGAGGCCGGGGGCGACCTGCGCGACTCCGTCCTGAAGATCCTGAACGTGCTGCCGCGCACGCACCCCTTCACCACCGTGCGCGCCGCCGAGCTGAAGAAGTGGGCCGAGACCCGCGACTACCAGCGGATCATGGACGGCCACTACCCGCGCCGCGACGAGGACAGGGACACCTCGGTGTCGGACTCGTTCCGCCAGTCGGCGTCCAGCTACGCGGACGACGTGCGCAGCAGCAAGGACCCGCTGATGAAGCTGGTCAACGACATCGCGGGCGGCGCGGGCGACCTGGGCGGCAAGCTGCGCGGGAAGTTCACCGGGCAGGGCGGGCAGGGCGGCCAGGGCGGCCGGCCCGGCGAGCAGGGCAGCGGCACCACCGAAGAGAAGTAGCCCCTCAGAGCGAGGGCTGGGCGGTCACGGAGAGCGCCCCGCACAGCGCCGTGGCATCGCCCGTCGCGTACGGGTCGGTGCCCGCGGGGCCGCCCGCCTTCGCCTTCTGCCCGGCCAGCAGCGGCCGCAGCTGGTTGGCCGCGTCCGCGGAGCAGGCGAGCGGGCCCGCCTGCATGTACGACACCAGCAGCTCGGTCTGGCGCATCCGCAGGTCGTCGCGGTCGAAGCGGAACTGCAGCTCGCGCCGGACGGTGAACAGCGAGGCCTTGACGTGCTCGCTCTTGCCCGCCGGACGCAGCGCGTAGACGAAGGTGTGGTCCGAGGTCACCTCGAGGGTGTTCTTGTCCGTCTCGGTGGCGTGCAGGGTGCCGTGCACCCGGATGCCGGGCGTGGCGAGGGCCGTCCTCGTCGGGTCGAAGCGCACCAGCCAGCCGGTGGGCGCGTGCCGGCCGTCCGCCGCCGGGTGCGCGAAGCTCTCGTCGAACTGGTCGAGCTGGTGCGGGTCGAGCAGGATGCGCGCGGAGCGCACGGCGCCGCCGGTGAGGACGTCCGGGTCGAGCGAGGACTCGACCAGGTAGTCCTTGGCGGTGGTCAGCGCGGTCATCACCTGGCTGTCCGAGAAGTGCGGGGTGCGCCGCGCCGCCGGGAGGTTGATGCCGGACGCGCCCACCCGGAACTGCGCGGCGGGGCTGTGCGCGTACAGCTCGGACGGCTTCTCGGCGCCGGGCACGGGGCCGGGCGGGGCGAGCGGTATGACCGTCATCCGCAGCGGCTCGGGGCGCTGGGCGGCCGGGGACTGGTACGGATGGCGTACGCCCATGTAGATCGCGGTGCCGAAGGCGACGGCGATCAGCACGACGAGGATCACGGCCTGTTTGGAGAGGTGCCGGTGGCGCGCGGGCAGGCGGCGCACCGCATGCGTGTGGTCGCTCATGCGCTCCTGCGCGGAGTACTCCTGGAGCCGCGCGGCGCGGACGAACGACTCGTCGAAGACGACGGATCGGTACTCGTCCTCACCACCGGCGGGAGCACCCTCGGGGGTCCCCTCAGGTGGTTCTCCTGGCCCGCCCATACTTTCAGGGTAGGTCTCAGCGCCGTCAGGTAAACGCCCTGGTACACGACAAGTTCTGACAACTTCTCACGGGGTGCGCGGCGTCGCGGACACCGCCGGCGGCCCGTACTCCGCGGAGGCGGACGGCTCCGTGGACACGGGTGGCGGCATCGGGTCCTGGCGGCCCGTCGACGCGCCGCGGTAGACCGCGGTGAAGGCGAGCGCGACCATGCCGATGCCCATCAGAAGGGCGAGCATCCAGGCGACGGGGCGGTGCCAGCGGTTGTGGCCGCCGTAGCCGCCCTGCCTGCCGTACCCGTCCTCGGTGAACTCGCGGTCGTACACGTCGTCGAGGTCCGGGTCGTGGCCGAACTCGCCGCCGTCGTCCGGGCCGAAGCCCTCGTCGTAGAGGTCGTCCTCGGGCGATTCCCGGCCCGGCCCCCGGGTGCGGGCCCGGCGGTTCTCGGCCTCGGAGGCCTCGGCGCGCGCCTGGGCGGCGGCCAACAGCCGCTCCACCGCAGTGGGTTCATGGACTTCGGCGGCCTTGACGAAGTCCTCGTCGAAGACCACGGAGGCGAACTCTTCGTCCGCACCCCCGTGGTCGCGGTCGTCGTCGGGCTCCCAGCCGTCAGGAAACGACGGCGTGCCCCCCACGTCCTCCGGCACCCTTCCAGCGTAGACCTGGAAGGGGCAATCTGGGCAGACGGTACGGGAATTGGGCCCGTGCGGGAATTCAGCGGATGTGACCGTCGCCGGTGACGATGTACTTCGTCGACGTCAGCTCGGGAAGCCCCATCGGGCCCCGGGCGTGCAGCTTCTGCGTGGAGATGCCGATCTCGGCGCCGAAGCCGAACTGGCCGCCGTCCGTGAAGCGCGTGGAGGCGTTCACGGCGACCGTCGTGGAGTCCACGAGCTGGGTGAAGCGGCGCGCGGCCTGCTGCGAGGTGGTGACGATCGCCTCGGTGTGCCCGGAGGTCCACAGGCGGATGTGCTCGACGGCCTGCTCCAGGGAGTCCACGATGCCCGCCGCGATGTCGTACGAGAGGTACTCGGTCTCCCAGTCCTCCGTGGTCGCGGGCACGACGGTGGCCTTCGACCCGTCGGCGTACGTGATGACCCGCTCGTCGGCGTGCACGGTGACCCCGGCCTCGGCAAGGGCGTCCAGGGCGCGCGGCAGGAAGGCGTCGGCGATGTCCGCGTGGACGAGGAGCGTCTCGGCGGCGTTGCAGACGCTGGGGCGCTGGGCCTTGGAGTTGATGAGGATGTCGACGGCCATGTCCAGGTCGGCGTCGGCGTCCACGTAGACGTGGCAGTTGCCGGTGCCGGTCTCGATGACCGGGACGGTGGACTCCTCGACGACGGTCTTGATCAGCGAGGCGCCGCCGCGCGGGATGAGGACGTCGACGAGGCCGCGGGCGCGCATCAGCTCGCGCACGGAGTCGCGGTTCTCGCCCGGCACGAGCTGGACGGCGTCGGCGGGCAGGCCCGCTCCGTGGACGGCGTCGCGAAGGACCCGCACGAGCGCCGTGTTCGATTCGTACGCCGACGACGAGCCCCGCAGGAGCACCGCGTTGCCGGACTTCAGGCAGAGGGCGGCGGCGTCCACGGTGACGTTCGGACGGGCCTCGTAGATGATCCCGACGACGCCCAGCGGGACGCGGACCTGGCGCAGGTCGATGCCGTTCGGCAGGGTCGAGCCGCGCACGACCTCGCCGACGGGGTCGGGCAGGCCCGCCACGTCGCGCACGTCGGCGGCGATGGCACGCACCCGCTCCGGGGTGAGCGTCAGACGGTCGACGATGGACTCGCTCGTCCCGGCCTCCCGGGCACGGGCGGTGTCCTTGCCGTTGGCCTCGATGATCTCGGCGGTGCGGACCTCGAGGGCGTCGGCGATCGCCAGGAGCGCGTCGTCCTTGGCGGCGCGCGGCAGCGGCGCCAGCGTCGCGGCGGCGCCGCGGGCGCGGTAGGCGGCCTGGGCGACGGGCGAGAGGTTGTCGTACGGCAAGCCCGAGAACGGAGGGGTGAGGGACGTCATGTCCGCAGCGTAATGGGGACCGGCCGGGGTCCACCCGCTGTTTCAGCAGCCGAGACCGGTGTGCCCACGACGGCTCAAAAAGGGTGCACGCCCACCGGGGTCGCGGGCAGCGGGCCGTACCCCTCCGCGATCCGCTGGTGGTATGTGTCGCGGTCGATCACTTCGAGCCCCACGATCTCCCACGGCGGGAGCTGCGCGCTCTGCCGGTGCTCTCCCCAGAGCCGGAGCGCGACCGCGGCGGCGTCGTGCAGGTCGCGGGCCTCTTCCCAGTACCGGATCTCCGCGTGGTCGGGGGCATACCTGCTGGTCAGCAGGAAGGGGTGGTCGTGCGCGAGCTGTTCGAGACCGCGCCTGACCTCTTTCAGCGGAGCTTCGGCCCCCGAGACACTCAGGGTGACGTGCCACAGACGGGGCGCCTCCACCGTCTCGCCCTCCGGTCTCTCGTCCGTCTCGCCCGCCGCTTGCGTGTCGGTGTACGTCGCCCCCGCGGCGACGCTGGTCAGGGACCGCTCAGCCGACGCGCGGGACGACGCTCCCGGGCGCACTCGTCTCACGACGGCCTCCTCTACGCAATGGTGGTGCGGATACGCAATGGTCGTGCGGAAGTGTCTGGAACAAAGTTGAGCAGGCCAAGCGCCCCCGCGGGGCGGTTTTGGGGAGTTTCACCTCGCAGGGGCCGGTCGGCGCGCGGCGTTCGCGCCTGTTTTCGGCCGGGGGCCGCTGGGGCCCCTGTGACTCCTGGGACGACGAGACCGCGCGCGAGGGGGGTGGCGAAGGGCTAGTCGTGCAGCAGGGCGAGGTCGTCGCGGTGCACCACTTCCCGCTCGTACGCCGGTCCGAGCTCCCGCGCGAGCTCCCGCGTGGAACGGCCCAGGAGCTGCGGAAGCTCCTTGGCGTCGAAGTTCACCAGACCGCGCGCCACGGCCCGCCCCGCGGTGTCCCGCAGCTCGACCGGATCGCCCGCGGCGAAGTCGCCCTCGACCGCCGCGATCCCGGCGGGCAGCAGCGATTTGCGCCCCTCGACGACCGCGCGCACGGCCCCGTCGTCGAGCGTGAGCGCGCCCTGCGGCTCGGAGGCGTGCTGGAGCCACAGGAGCCGGTCGGCGGAGCGGCGGCCGGTGCGGTGGAAGTACGTACCGGTGTCGCGGCCCGCGAGGGCGTCGGCGGCGTGCACCGCGGAGGTCAGGACGACCGGGATGCCGGCGGCCGCGGCGATCCGCGCGGCCTCGACCTTGGTGACCATGCCGCCGGTGCCGACGCCCGCCTTGCCCGCGCTGCCGATCTGGACGTGCGCTATGTCGGCGGGGCCCGTCACCTCGGAGATCCGGGAGGTGCCGGGCCTGGCCGGGTCGCCGTCGTAGAGGCCGTCCACGTCCGAGAGCAGGACGAGGAGGTCGGCGCGGACGAGGTGGGCGACGAGCGCGGCGAGCCGGTCGTTGTCGCCGAAGCGGATCTCGTCCGTCGCCACGGTGTCGTTCTCGTTCACGACGGGCAGCGCGCCCATCGCGAGGAGCTGGTCGAGGGTGCGCGACGCGTTGCGGTGGTGGGCGCGGCGGGCCATGTCGTCGGAGGTGAGGAGCACCTGCCCGACGCGTACGCCGTAGCGCGCGAGGGAAGCGGTGTAGCGGGCCATGAGAAGGCCCTGGCCGACGCTGGCGGCCGCCTGCTGCCTCGCGAGGTCCTTGGGGCGCCTGCGCAGGCCCAGCGGCGAGAGCCCGGCGGCAATGGCGCCGGACGAGACGAGCACGATCTCGCGCTCGCCGCCGCTGCGGCTCTTGGCGAGCACGTCAACGAGCGCGTCAACGCGATCGGCGTCCAGACCTCCCGACGCGGTGGTCAGGGACGAGGACCCGACCTTGACGACGACCCTGTGGGCCTCTGCGATGCCCTGCCTTGCCCCAGCCACGTGCTTCCCCAATTGATCCCGAAGATCCCATTCCCTGCCGGACCAGCCAATCTACGCGAGTGCCCAGGCGGGGCGCCCCAGCATTTCGAGGGGCGGACCGAGGACTCCCCCGAGGTAGAACACGGCCCCGAGGTTCAGTACCTTTGCCCCTTTATCCGGTGATTGACGTCACGGAAGATTGCTACAGGGCCACCGCACGTCATACGGTCAGTGGTCGCCTTGCTCGACATCCCCCCCCGTCCGATCCCCCCGATCCCCCGCCAGGAGCCCAAGCCCGTGCCCTCTGCCGGACTCGCATCCCGCCGCATCGTGCAGCTCTCCGCGCTGTTCGCGATGTTCGCGCTCTTCACGGCCCAGCTCGTCAGCGCGCTGGTCCCGTATGTACCGGTGTTCATCGCCGCGTCGGCGGCGAACCTCGCGCTGGACGTCTATCTGCAGTACAAGCAGCCGGGCCTCCTCTCCCTCCTTGGCAAGATCCGCTTCGATGTCACCGTCAGGCAGCTCCTGCGCGACATGCTGATCCTGGTCGGCCTGCTGCGCATCGACGGCATCGAACCGCTGGCCGAGCAGTCGCCGCTGACCATCTCGCTGCTCGCCTTCTACTTCCTGCACTTCGGCTGCCAGGCCACCGCCATAATGGTGCGCCGCCGCCGCCAGCTGCCGATCGTCACGCGCAACATCGACACGTCCGAGCTGCACCTGACCGCGGCCCCGCCGCGGATCCTCTCGCGCCGCCAGGCCCACCGCCTGCTCACGTTCTCGATCCCCGCCACGGCAGGCCTGATGGTCACCGCGGGCACCACGGACGCGTACTGGGGCGGCATCGGCCTGGGGATCTCCATCGCCCTGATGGGCCTCGGCGCTGTCTACCTCGCCACGTGGCTGCTCCCCAAGAAGCGCGCGAAGAACGACGAGAAGGTCATGGAGTGGCTGGACAACTGGCTGGCCGACTACCAGCCGTCCGTCGCCATGTACTTCTCGGGCGGCGCCACGTCCGCGTACCAGGCGAACATGTGGCTCTCCACGCTCTCCAAGCTCGACGGCAAGCCGCTGATCGTGCTGCGTGAGCGGTTCATGGTGCAGAAGATCGACGCGACGGACGTCCCGATCATCTGCTTCCCGAAGGTCGCGACGATGTTCTCCCTGGAGACCTCGACGCTGAAGATGATGCTGCACCCGGCGAACGCCGCGAAGACCTCGCAGGTCCTGCGCATCCCGACGATCAAGCACGCCTTCATCAACCACGGCGAGAGCGACAAGCTGTCCTCCTGCAACCCGTACGCGAAGGCGTACGACGAGGTGTGGGTGGCCGGACCCGCCGCGCGCGACCGCTACCAGGCCGCCGACGTGGGCGTGGACGACAAGGACGTGGTCGAGGTCGGCCGCCCCCAGCTGTCCCCGATCCTGCGGTCCACGGGCGCCCCCACGGGCCCGTTCACGACCGTTCTGTACGCCCCCACCTGGGAGGGCTGGGACGGCAACCCCGGCAACACGTCGGTGACCCTCGCGGGCGAGAACATCGTCCGGCACCTGCTCGCCGACCCCGGCGTCCGGCTCATCTACAAGCCGCACCCGATGACCGGTTCGCAGGACCCGCGCGCGGGCGCCGCCAACGAGCGCATCAAGGCGATGATCCGCGAGGCCGCAGTCAAGCGTTCCGGCGAGCGTCCCGGCCAGGACGCCCTGGCCGAACTGTCGCGCCGCACCGCCGACCTGGACCGGCTGACCTCGACCGCGTTCCGCAAGAGCGTGGACGAGATGGAGCGCATGATGCTCCAGGGCACGCCGGACGGCGACCAGCAGGCGGCAGTCGCCGAGGCGACGGCGGCGTGGGAGGCCGCGTACTGGGCGTCGTTCCCCGAGTGGGAGCACCAGATCATCACCACCGCGCGCCCCGCGATCTTCTCCTGCTTCAACCAGGCGGACCTGCTGATCAGCGACGTCTCCTCGGTCGTCTCCGACTGGCTGACGAGCGAGAAGCCGTACGCCGTCGCCAACACGTCCGGCATGTCCGAGACGGACTTCCGCGCGGGCTTCCCGACGGTGAGCGCGGCAGCGATCCTCTCCCCGACCGCCGAGGGCGTCCCGGCGCTCCTGGAGGCCGTCCGTTCTCCGGAGAAGGACACGCACGCCGACGCCCGCCTGGCCCTCAAGGAGCACCTCCTGGGCCCGTCGGACCCGCCCTCGCTGGTCCGCTTCAACGAGGCGGCCCTCGCGCTCTCGGCCAAGGCCGACGAACGCCGCATCCGCATGGCCACCCGCATCGACGCGGAGATCCCCGGCCAGCGGGCGGCGGAGGACGCGGCGGAGGAAATGGAGTCCGACCCCACCGAGCAGAACGGCGCGGAGGACTCGGTAACGGCCTAAGAGCGCCCCGTCAGTGGGCGCCCCGTAAGGGGCGCGGGGCTGTGACATTTGCGGCTCCGCCGCGTGGGCGCGCCAAGCCCCCACGCACCCGCACGGTGCACGCACAAGAGAAGGGCCCCCGGAGCAAAAGCTCCGGGGGCCCTTCTCACTGCTCTGGGCGCCCCCGCCAGAGACCGCCTAGAACGGCTCGAAGTCGTCGTACGCCTTCTCGGCCTCGTCCCGCTCGGTGTCCCGGTCCCGGCGGCGCTGAGCGGCCGGACGGGGCTCCTCGAGGCGGTGGTCCTCGCCGCGGCGGCCGAGCATCTCCGCGCCGGCCATCACCGAGGGCTCCCAGTCGAAGACGACCGCGTTCTCCTCGGGGCCGATGGCGACGCCGTCGCCGCTGCGCGCGCCCGCCTTCATCAGCCCTTCCTCGACGCCGAGCCGGTTCAGCCGGTCCGCGAGGTAGCCGACGGCCTCGTCGTTGTTGAAGTCGGTCTGGCGCACCCAGCGCTCCGGCTTCTCGCCGCGCACGCGGTAGATGCCGTCGTCGCCGAGCTTGACGGTGAAGCCCGTGTCGTCCACGGCCTTGGGCCGGATGACGACCCGGGTCGCCTCCTCCTTCGGCTTCGCGGCACGCCCCGCGGCCACCACCTCGGCGAGCGCGAAGGACAGCTCCTTGAGGCCCTTGTGCGCGATGGCCGACACCTCGAAGACGCGGTAGCCGCGTGCCTCCAGGTCGGGCCTGACGAGGTCCGCGAGGTCCTGGCCGTCCGGTACGTCGATCTTGTTGAGGACGACGACCCGCGGCCGGTTCTCCAGGCCCGCGCCGTACTCCCTCAGCTCGGCCTCGATGATGTCGAGGTCGGAGACGGGGTCACGGTCGGACTCGAGGGTCGCCGTGTCCAGGACGTGCACCAGGACGCTGCACCGCTCGACGTGCCGCAGGAACTCGAGCCCGAGGCCCTTGCCCTGGCTGGCGCCCGGGATCAGGCCGGGCACGTCGGCGATGGTGTAGACGGTCGAACCGGCCGTCACCACACCGAGGTTGGGGACGAGCGTCGTGAACGGGTAGTCCGCGATCTTCGGCTTGGCGGCGCTCAGGACCGAGATCAGCGAGGACTTGCCCGCGCTGGGGTAGCCCACGAGCGCGACGTCCGCGACGGTCTTGAGCTCCAGGACGACATCGCCGCTCTCACCGGGCTCGCCGAGGAGGGCGAAGCCGGGCGCCTTGCGGCGGGCCGATGCGAGTGCCCGGTTGCCCAAGCCGCCGCGGCCGCCCTGCGAGGCGACGTACGTCGTGCCCTGGCCGACCAGGTCGGCCAGGACGTTGCCGTCCTTGTCGAGGACGACGGTGCCGTCCGGCACGGGCAGGACCAGGTCCTGGCCGTCCTTGCCGGAGCAGTTGTCGCCGGCGCCGGGGGCGCCGTTGGTGGCCTTGCGGTGCGGGGAGTGGTGGTAGTCGAGCAGGGTCGTGACCGACTGGTCGACGACCAGGATCACGTCACCGCCACGGCCGCCGTTGCCACCGTCAGGGCCGCCGAGCGGCTTGAACTTCTCACGGTGGACGGAGGCACAGCCGTGGCCCCCGCTACCCGCGGCGACATGCAGCTCGACGCGGTCCACGAAGGTGGTCATGGGATGTGCCTCCAGAAAACGTACGAAAGGTTAAGGGCGAAATGCCCTTAGGTGTAACACGCGAAGGGCGGACCCGCTTCCCGACAGGGAAGTGAGGTCCGCCCTCGCGAAGAACCTGTTCTACGGAAGCCTGATTCAGGCGACCGGAACGATGTTCACGACCTTGCGGCCACGGTGGGTGCCGAACTCCACCGCACCGGCGTCCAGCGCGAACAAGGTGTCGTCCTTGCCACGGCCGACGCCCGAGCCCGGGTGGAAGTGGGTGCCACGCTGGCGGACCAGGATCTCACCGGCGTTGACGGTCTGACCGCCGAAGCGCTTCACGCCGAGCCGCTGAGCATTGGAATCGCGCCCGTTCCGAGTGGAAGATGCGCCCTTCTTGTGTGCCATGTGTTCTCAGTCCCTTACTTCGCAGCCGTGGGGATACCGGTGACCTTGATCGCCGTGTACTGCTGGCGGTGACCCTGGCGACGGCGGTAGCCGGTCTTGTTCTTGTAGCGAAGGATGTCGATCTTCGCGCCCTTGTGGTGGTCCACGACCTCGGCCGTGACCTTGATACCGGCAAGCACCCACGGGTCACTCGTCACGGCGTCGCCGTCGACAACGAGCAGCGTAGAGAGCTCTACGGTGTCGCCAACCTTGGCGGTGGGAAGCTTGTCAACCTCAACGATGTCGTCGACAGCAACCTTGTGCTGGCGACCACCGCTGCGCACGATGGCGTACACGGATCTCTCTTTCGCTCGGAACGGGACCCCCGCAGTCCAGCCGGCCGTTCGCACAGCCAGCCTCTCCCGAGCGCCGGGGCGCCGGAAGGAAATCAGGGTTTACAGGGGTAGGACGTGCTAGTAACACGCCGACGGTCAAGATTACGGGGCTGGGCCGGACGGGTCAAACCGGCTTCTCGCCGTCCGGCGGCAGCGGCTTGACGCCCTTGCACAAGTCGGTGGTGTCGGCCTTGCCGGGCCAGGCCACCGTGCGTACGCGGTCGAAGTGTCCGCGGTACGCGTCGTGCACCGAGTCGTCGTCGATCTTGATGATCGCCTCGTCGTTCTCGCGCAGCGCGGGCGCCGTGTAGTTCTGCGAGCCGGTGAAGGAGAGCTTGTTCTGCTTCCCGTCGTACTTGCCGTCGATGAGCAGGTACTTCGAGTGGATGATGTAGGGCGTCACCAGCTTGGTGCCGGGGCGCAGCGGGTCCCGGTCGTCGTTGAAGCAGCGCAGGGTCGGCCCGCCCGCCTTGTGCAGGGCCTCCCAGGTGCCCGGGGTGCCGCCCTGGCTCTTGGCGCTGTCGGTCTCGGCGTAGACGATGCTGACCGTGCAGCCCGCCTTCTTGAGCGAGACGAGCTTGTCGGCGATCTGCTTCCGGGTGATCTTGAAGATCGAGGCGCGGATGTTCGTGTGCCGGGCCACCCCGGCCGCGTCCCGGTAGTTGCACTGCACGTTGTTCAGGACCGAGTACATCGTGTCGGTCTCGTTGACCGTGCCGGAGCGCGGGAAGAAGTACGCCTTGTAGAGGCCGTCGCTCACCGTGCGGTAGTCCCAGTTCCGCCAGTCCTTGCGGATCATGTCGGCGAAGTAGTCGGAGTACGCCTCGTACATCGTCGGGTTGTTCGGGAGCTGCAGCGCGTCGTTGAAGAACTTCGTGTGCGCGGAGGGCGTCGAGTTCGACGTGGTCTGCACGACGACGTCCCTGGCGCCCTCGACCTCGGAGAACAGCCAGAACTTGTTGTGCATGATCGACTTGCCGTACGCGGGGTCGCCCAGGCACGACTTGTTGGCCGGGCAGAGCGTCACGAAGGACGGCCTGGTCCTGTCGGTGCCGAGCTCCACCGCGAGCCTGCCGTACGCGGTGTTCGTGGGGCGGTCGCTCCTGCTGGACTCGTCGAGCACCATCTGCACGCGCACACCGCGGTTCTTGGCCGCCACGAGCGCGTCCACGACCGGGGCCTCCCACACGTGGTAGACCGCGACCTTGATGGTCGAGCCCGGCACGGCGGCGTTCGTCAGCTCGATCAGCCGGGTGCGGATCGCGTGCTGCTGCTCGGGGGTGCCCAGCGGGTCGTTGAACAGCGGGGCCTCGACCAGGGGCGGCTCCCCGTCGGCCGCCGCCGTCCCCACGGCGCTGACGGTCTGGATACCCGCCGCCGACAGGACCGTCGCCAGCGCGACGGCCCGGCGTCCGCCCTTGACCTGCTTCACGGCACGGTGACGTCCCGTGCCTCCCAGGCGACCGTGCGCCATCGTCCACCCCTCCCCTGACACGAACGGAACGTCTCCCCAAACGCCACGCTCGCGTGTTCCTGCACCAACCGCATGAGTTTTACAGGTACTTCACCGTGTTCCAACAGCCAGGTGCCCCCGGCACGGTGGATTCACCGTGCCGGGGGCACCCGGTCATACGTACGGACCACGAAGGGGCAGGTCAGCCCTCGTCTGCCGCGGAGGCCTTGACACCGGCCGGCGCCTGCTCCGCGGCGGCGGTCTTCTTCGTCGTCTTCGACGCCTTCTTGGCCGTCGTCTTCTTGGCGGCCGTCTTCTTGGCCGCGGTCTTCTTGGTGGCGGCCTTCTTCGTGGCCGTCTTCTTGGCGGCGGTCTTACGCGTCGCCTTCTTGGCCGGAGCGGCTTCCTCCGCGTCGGCCTCGGACCGCTCCGTGGCCTGCTCCGCGCTCTGCGGGGCCTGAGCGGCCTTCTCCGCCGACGGGACGACCAGGACGGCCGCCTCCTCGGACGCGGTCGGCGCGGTGGCCTTGCGGACCGCACGGCGGCGCGGACGGGCCGGGGCGGCGTCGGCGGGGGCCTCGGCCACGACCGGCTCGGCCACCGGCTCCGCGACGGGCTCCGCCTTGGGCGCCTCGGTGACGATCACCTCGGCGGCTTCCGGCTCGGTGCTCTGCGCGCTCTTGGGCGAACCGGCGGGCGCCGTCGCCTTGCGGGTCGCACGACGGCGCGTACGCCCCTTGGGAGCGGCGTCGTCCACCGGCGCCTCGGGGGCTGCCTCGACGGCGGGAGCGGGCTGCGGGGCAGCCTCCTCCTGGGCCGGGGCGGCCGGAGCCTCGACGACCGGGTCCTCGGCGGCCGGAGCCTCGGCCGTGGCGGCCTGCCGGGACTTGGAGCGCTTCTCCGACTTGGGCGCGCTCTCCGCGTGCGGGGCGCCGGCCGGAGCCGAGGCCCTGCGGGTCGCCCTGCGGCGCGAACGGCCACCACGGGACGACGCGGCCGCCTCGGCCTCGGACGCGCTGCTGTAGAGCTCCTCGTCCGGCACGAACTCCGGCTCGGGAAGCGCCACCGGGGCGGCGGCCTCCGCCGCGACCTCGGCCTCGGACTCGGTCTCGACGTCGGCCTCGTCGGTGCCCTCGTGCTCGTGGTCGTGCTCGTGCGTGTGCTCCTGACCCTGCTCGGAGCCGCCGCGGCCGCGCTTCTTGCGCTTGCCGCCGCCACCGGCGGAGGTCGGCTGCTCCATGTGCACGATCACGCCGCGGCCGTTGCAGTGGACGCAGGTCTCGGAGAAGGACTCCAGGAGGCCCTGGCCGACCCGCTTACGGGTCATCTGCACCAGGCCGAGCGAGGTGACCTCGGCCACCTGGTGCTTCGTGCGGTCACGGCCCAGGCATTCGAGCAGACGGCGCAGGACCAGGTCCCGGTTGGACTCGAGCACCATGTCGATGAAGTCGATCACGACGATGCCACCGAGGTCGCGCAGGCGCAGCTGGCGCACGATCTCCTCGGCCGCTTCGAGGTTGTTCCTCGTCACGGTCTCTTCGAGGTTGCCGCCCTGCCCGGTGAACTTGCCGGTGTTGACGTCGACGACGATCATCGCCTCGGTCTTGTCGATCACCAGCGAGCCGCCGCTGGGCAGCCAGACCTTGCGGTCGAGCGCCTTCATCAGCTGCTCGTCGATGCGGTACGTCGCGAAGACGTCGACCTCGGAGGTCCAGCGCTGCAGGCGGTCGGCCAGGTCGGGGGCGACATGGGCGACGTATCCGTGGATGGTGTCCCAGGCCTCGTCACCGCTGACGATGACCTTCGAGAAGTCCTCGTTGAAGATGTCGCGGACGACACGGACGGTCATGTCCGGCTCGCCGTACAGAAGCGTCGGCGCGGCGCCGCCGTTCTTCGCCTTCTTCTGGATCTCTTCCCACTGCTGCTGCAGACGCTCGACGTCACGGCGCAGCTCGTCCTCGCTCGCGCCCTCGGCTGCGGTGCGCACGATGACGCCCGCGTCCTCGGGGACGATCTTCTTGAGGATGGTCTTCAGACGCGCGCGCTCGGTGTCGGGCAGCTTGCGGCTGATGCCGGTCATCGAGCCCTCGGGCACGTAGACCAGGTAGCGGCCGGGCAGCGAGACCTGGCTGGTGAGGCGGGCGCCCTTGTGGCCGATCGGGTCCTTCGTGACCTGCACGAGGACCGACTGGCCGGACTTGAGGGCCGACTCGATGCGCCGGGGGCCGTTGGCCATGCCGAGGGCCTCGAAGTTGACCTCACCGGCGTACAGGACCGCGTTGCGGCCCTTGCCGATGTCGATGAACGCGGCCTCCATGGACGGCAGCACGTTCTGGACCTTGCCCAGGTAGACGTTGCCGACGTACGAGGTGGCCTGCTCCTTGTTGACGTAGTGCTCGACGAGCACGTTGTCCTCGAGGACGCCGATCTGGGTGCGCTCGCCGTTCTGGCGGACGACCATCACCCGCTCGACGGCCTCGCGGCGGGCGAGGAACTCCGCCTCGGTGATGATCGGCACACGCCTGCGGCCCTGCTCGCGGCCTTCGCGGCGGCGCTGCTTCTTGGCCTCGAGACGGGTCGAGCCCTTGATGGACGTGACCTCGTCGACGCCGGTGCCGAGCTCGCGCTCTTCCTTCTTGCGCGGCTCACGGACCTTGACGACCGTACGCTCCGGGTCGCTCTCTCCGCCGTCCGCGTCACCGGAGTCACCGGCGCGACGGCGACGGCGACGGCGGCGACGGCTGCTGCTGGAGCCGGCACCCGAGCCGTTGTCGTCCGCGTCCTCGTCGGACTCCTCGGCGGTCGGCTCGGCGTCCTGCTCGGCGGCGTCCGTGTCGGAGTCCGCTTCGGCGTCCGCGTCCTGCTGGTCGCCGGAGTCGTCGGCGGACTCACCGCGGCGGCGGCGACGGCCACCACGACGGCGACGACGGCCGTGCCGCTCGCCGGAGTCGTCGGACTCGTCGTTGTCGTTGTCGCTGTCCGCGGCGGTGTCCTCGGCCTCTTCGGGCTCGGGGGTCTCGGCCTCGGCGGGCTGCGGAGCGGCCTTGGCGGGCTCGCGCTCGGCGGCGGGCTGCTCGTCCGCGGCACGACGGCGGCGGCGACGGCGCGGGCCGGTCTCCTCCTCCACCACGGGTGCGGCGGCGACGGGCTGCTCGGCCTCGACCTCTTCGGCGGGCTCGTCGGCCGCTTCGGCGGCGGCAGCGGCGGCAGCGCTCTCGGGGGTCTGGAACATCGGCGCGGCGAACACCGGCGCCTGGAAGACGGCGACGGCGGGGCGCGGCTTCCTGCCGGAGCCCTCCTCGGTGTCACCGGCACGCGCCTTGCGGGCCCGCGTCGGGGCGGGCGCCGAGAATCCGGCGGCGGCCTTGCGGGTGGCACGGCGGGGACGGCGGCCCGTGGGCGCGTCCTCTTCGGCGGGTTCCGCTTCGGGGGTCTGCTCGGCCGCGGCAGGCGCGGCGTCCGCCTTCGGCTCGGCGGCGGGGGCCTGCTCGGCGGCCTGCGGCTCGGCTGCGGGCGCGGACGAGCCACGGGTCGCGCGGCGGCGGGCACGGCGCGGGGCGGCATCGCCGGACTCCGGCTGCGTCTCGGGCGCGGCCTCGGCGGCGGGCTCCTCCACGGCGGGCTCGGCGGCCACCGGCGTCTCGACGGCGGCCTCGGCAGCCTGCGGCGCACCGGCGGGCGCGGAGGCGCGGCGGGTGGCACGGCGGCGGCGCGGGGCGGGCGCGGTCTCTTCGGCCTCGGCCTCGGCCGGGGCGGGCTCGGCGACCTGCGCCTCGGCGGGCGTCTCGGCGCCCTGCGGCGCACCGGCCGGAGCCGACGCACGGCGGGTCGCACGGCGGCGACGCGGCGCGGGAGCTGCTTCCTCGGCCGGTTCGGGCTCGGGAGCGGCGGCCACGGCGGGCTCTTCGGCGGCGGGGGTGGCCGGTATGGCCGGAGCCGCGCCTTCGGTGCTCCCGGCGGCCCCCACCGGCGGACCGGCGGGCCGCGACGCCGCACGGCGCCTGCGGCGCGGCGGCAGGGTGTCGCTGGGGGTGTTGTTGTCCGAGCCCTCAGTGGGTTCGTTCGGCTCAAGCATGCGGGCGGTTCTCCCGTCACGCTCCCGGGCGCCGCGCCTGGTCCGGTGATGTCCGCGGCCCTCGCTCACCTACGCGGGGCCGCCATCCGGGGGCGTGGGCGCCGCACGGGAGCTCTATGTGTCTGTCTCGCCGGTTCCGTACGCCCAAATGCGGACGGCCTGGCGAAAGTCTCGGTCAGTGCGCTGCCCGACCCAGGTGGCTCCCGAGTACGAGGGCGGCGCTACGACGTTCGTCCCTACGCGGGACCTTCCGTCGCCGGCACCTTCGCGGCGGCTGCGGCGACCCCTTGGTTCTCAAGCGGGGTCGTGGCTGCCTCGCGGTCGGGCGCGAGCGGGTCGGTCACCGTGCCGGTCTCGTCGTCAAGAAGCCCCTGCGCCAGCCTGGTCACCGCTGCGGCGACCGGCGGCGCCAGGTCGGCCACAGCTCGAAGACCGGACAGGACGTCGTCGGGTCGTACGGCAGGTGTCACGTGCCGAACAACCAGCCGCAGTATCGCACAGGGCTGGTCGGTCGGCCTATCAGCGTCGTGGCTGATCGCCTCGTCAGGGGCGATCGCCTCAAGGCTCACGACGGCCGCACGGGCATCGAACGTGCGCATGCCGTTCTTCGCGCGGCGCTGGACCTCGACGGTGTCCGCGGCCCGGAAGGCCTCGGCGGCACGCTCCGCGTCCGCGGGCTCCACGCCGTCGAGGCGCAGCTCCCAGACGGACCCGGTGAGCCGGTCGGCGAGTCCCGATGTGCGGGATTCGACGGCGTCCACGATGTCGAGGCCGGTGGGCATCGACTCGTTGAGCAGCTCGCGCAGCCTGTCGGGGTCACGCGTCTCGGTGAGCGCGATCTCCAGGTACTCGGCCTCACTGCCCGTGCCGGTGGGTGCGGCATTGGCGTACGACACCTTCGGGTGGGGAGTGAACCCCGCCGAGTACGCCATGGGCACGTCGGCGCGGCGCAGCGCCCGCTCGAAGGCGCGCTGGAAGTCACGGTGGCTGGTGAACCGGAGGCGGCCGCGCTTGGTGTAGCGCAGTCGGATGCGCTGCACCGCGGGAGCGGGCGGCGGGCCTTCGGGCTGTCGCTTGCCCAGTGTTCTAGTCCTTCGTGAGTGCGGTCGTACTGCTACCTAGAGTACGTGTCGCAGGCGTGTCCGGTTCCCGCCGGGCCACCGGCACCGGTGCGGGCTCCATCGGGACCCTCCCCGCGGGGACCCGTTCCTTCGGCGCACCGAACAGCATGCGCCGTACGTCGGCACGCGCGTCCCGCACGCTCTGGCGGGCGGCGGCCAGGGCCTGCCGGGTGGCGCGGCCCGCGTCCTTGACCGCCCGGGCGGCGGGCCGCCAGACCCCGTCGCGCACGGCGTGCCCCACGGGGGTGAGGACCGCGCGGTACACCCAGCGCACCGGGTCGACGAAGAGCCACCGCAGCAGCCGGCCGAGGAAGCGGCCCACGGCCAGGGACACGTACCCGGCGATGCGCCAGGCGTGTCCGAAGGCGGCACCGATCTCGCGTGCGACGACGGCGATCCCCCGCCCGACGGGCGCGAGCACCCAGCGCCACAGGGCCACGGCGGGCACGACGAAGATCCAGCGCCCCAGGGCGCCGAGCACCGTCCCGATCCCCCGGACCAGCCAGCCGATCCCGGCCCCGATCCCCCCGACCAGCCAGGCGATGCCGCGCCCGATCGGGGTGAGGACGGACGCGTACAGCCAGACGGCCGGGATCACGATCAGCACGCGCCCGAGCCAGGCGAGCCCCGTGCCGACGGGCACGACCACGTACCGCCACAGCCCCACCCACGGCCACACGAACACCGCCTTGAACAGCCACACCAGGGCGAGGCCGATGCCGCGCCCGGCCACCGCGGCACCCGCCGCGATGCCCCGCGCGAGCCAGGCGATCGCGTGCCCGATCGGTGTCAGGACGCAGGTGTAGAGCCATACGGCGGGGACCACGACGAGCGTCCGCACCAGCCAGGCGACGCCGCGCCCGACGGCCACGCACAGCCACGCGGCGCCGCGCCCGACTCCCCCGCACAGCCAGGCGATGCCGCGGCCGATCGGGGCGAGGACGGACGCGTACAGCCACGCGACGGGCACCACGACCAGCACGCGCCCGAGCCACGCCAGGCCCCTGCCCACGGGCGCGAGCACGTACCGCCACAGCGCCACCCACGGCCACACGAACACCGCCTTGAGCAGCCAGGTCACGGCCGCGCCGAGAGCGCGTCCCACGGGCCGCAGCGCCCGGAAGTAGAGAAAACGGCCGCACACGGCGAACGCGTCCCACACCAGGCGTACCGGTACGACGAGCACGAGCACCACGATCCGCACCGGGATGCGGATGGCGACGGCGAGGCAGCCCTCGGCCCGCGGTTGTGGTGCGGGGCCCTGTGGTGCGGGGAGTCGCGGTGCGGGCAGCGGCTGCTCCGGCTCGCGCTCGTGCTGCGGGGGCCGCTTTTCCAGGTCCATGCCGTCCTAGACGCGTCAGTGGTGGGTGCCGGTTCGTCAGGCGCCGGTCGGGATCCAGTAGCGCAGCTTTCCGCCGCGCTCGTCCTCGAAGGCGCCGCCCGCGGCCTCGATCACCTTGCGCGAACCGGTGTTGTCGGTGTCGCAGGTGACCAGGACCGATGCGAGGCCCAGCGCTCGGGCGTACGGCAGGCAGCCGATCAGCATCGCGGTGGCGTGGCCGCGGCGGCGGGCGGTGGGGCGTACGTCGTAGCCGATGTGGCCGCCGTACTCGCGCAGGAAGCGCGTGGCGATGTTGTGCCGGATGGCGAGGCGGCCGAAGTAGTCGGCGCCGTCCGTGTACCAGAGGGTCGTCACGGGGACGGAGAACGGCTCGGCCGGGTGCGCGGCCTCGCGGGCCTCGGTAACGTAGCGCTCGAAGACCGCCGGGTCGTGCCACTTGTCGCCGTAGTCGCGCAGGGTGCGGCCGAGCGTCGTGTCGTCGTCATCGCCGCCGCGCCCCTCGGCGCGGAACTCCTCCATCGCGGCGATGAAGGAGAGATGCACGAGGCCGGAGGGCGGGGCGAGTTGAGGAACACCCGCCCCATCCACCGGCTCGCGCTGCGTCACGTGGGGCTACTTCACTACCGACAGCGGCAGGAGCTTCTTGCCGGTCGGGCCGATCTGGATCTCGGTCTGCATCTGCGGGCAGACGCCGCAGTCGAAGCACGGGGTCCAGCGGCAGTCCTCGACCTCGGTCTCGTCGAGCGAGTCCTGCCAGTCGTCCCAGAGCCAGTCCTTGTCGAGACCGGAGTCCAGGTGGTCCCAGGGCAGGACCTCCTCGTACGTGCGCTCACGCGTCGTGTACCAGTCGAGGTCCACGCCGAAGGCGGGCAGCGTCTTCTCGGCGCAGGCCATCCAGCGGTCGTAGCTGAAGTGCTCGCGCCAGCCGTCGAAGCGGCCGCCGTCCTCGTACACCGCGCGGATGACGGAGCCGATGCGGCGATCCCCGCGCGAGAGCAGGCCCTCGACGATGCCGGGCTTGCCGTCGTGGTAGCGGAAGCCGATCGAGCGGCCGTACTTCTTGTCGCCGCGGATCTTGTCGCGCAGCTTCGCGAGGCGGGCGTCCGTCTCCTCGGCCGACAGCTGCGGGGCCCACTGGAAGGGCGTGTGCGGCTTGGGCACGAAGCCGCCGATGGAGACGGTGCAGCGGATGTCGTTGCCCGCGACCTCGCGGCCCTTGGCGATGACGTTCGCCGCCATGTCCGCGATCTGCAGGACGTCCTCGTCGGTCTCGGTGGGCAGGCCGAGCATGAAGTACAGCTTCACCTGGCGCCAGCCGTTGCCGTACGCGGTCGCGACGGTGCGGATCAGGTCCTCTTCGGAGACCATCTTGTTGATGACCTTCCGCATCCGCTCGGAGCCGCCCTCGGGGGCGAACGTGAGACCCGACCGGCGGCCGTTCCTCGTCAGTTCGTTCGCCAGGTCGATGTTGAAGGCGTCGACGCGGGTCGAGGGCAGGGAGAGGCCGATCTTGTCTTCCTCGTACCGGTCCGCGAGGCCCTTGGCGACGTCCGCGATCTCCGTGTGGTCCGCGGAGGACAGGGAGAGCAGGCCGACTTCCTCGAAACCGGTCGCCTTGAGGCCCTTCTCCACCATGTCGCCGATGCCGGTGATGCTTCGCTCCCGCACGGGGCGCGTGATCATGCCGGCCTGGCAGAAGCGGCAGCCGCGGGTGCAGCCGCGGAAGATCTCCACGGACATGCGCTCGTGGACGGTCTCCGCGAGCGGCACGAGGGGCTGCTTGGGGTAGGGCCACTCGTCCAGGTCCATGACGGTGTGCTTGGACACGCGCCACGGGACACCGGACCTGTTCGGTACGACGCGGCCGATCCGCCCGTCCGGGAGGTACTCGACGTCGTAGAACCCGGGGACGTAGACACCGCCGGTCCTGGCGAGGCGGAACAGGACCTCCTCGCGGCCGCCGGGGCGGCCCTCCGCCTTCCACTCGCGGATGATCGCCGTCATGTCGAGCACGGCCTGCTCGCCGTCGCCGATGACCGCGCAGTCGATGAACTCCGCGATCGGCTCGGGGTTGAAGGCCGCGTGGCCTCCGGCCAGGACGATCGGGTCGTCGACGGTGCGGTCCTTGGACTCCAGCGGGATGCCCGCGAGGTCGAGGGCCGTGAGCATGTTCGTGTAGCCGAGCTCCGTGGAGAAGCTCAGCCCGAACACGTCGAAGGCGCCGACGGGGCGGTGGCTGTCCACGGTGAACTGCGGGACCTTGTGCTCCCGCATCAGCTCCTCGAGGTCCGGCCAGACGCTGTAGGTGCGCTCGGCGAGGACGCCCTCGCGTTCGTTCAGTACCTCGTACAGGATCATGACGCCCTGATTGGGCAGCCCGACCTCGTACGCGTCGGGGTACATGAGCGCCCAGCGGACGTCACAGCTGTCCCACGGCTTGACGGTGGAGTTGAGCTCACCGCCCACGTACTGAATGGGCTTCTGCACATGCGGGAGCAGAGCTTCGAGCTGTGGGAAGACCGACTCGACAGGCATCTCGCGACTTTCGTGAGCTGGCAGGGGGATGACTCTCAAGCGTAACCCGCTTGAGAGCGCCCCTCGCACGGCTTGAAAACCCCCGCATCGGCGGGGAGCACTGGGCCCAGCGGACATCACACGTGTCCCAGTCCGGAGCACCTCCGCATCGGCGGAGAGGCCGTACGTCGATAAAACGATCAGCCGCCCATTCGGTCACGCCTTCGTCCCGCCGCGCTCAGCCGCCCAGAGACGCCCGCAATTTCGCGCGGGACGCCTTCGCCCAGACCTCCGGCAGCTCGCGTTCGCGGTCCGTGCCCGCCGCCTCTTCCTGGCCGTACAGAAGTCCCCAGGTGAAGGCGGTCTCGCCCGCCATGTGGGCCTGGATCGCCAGGTGCCGCAGCGCGTCACGGGCGACCACGCTGTCCTGGTGGTCGCCGAGCACGCTCTGGACGGCCTTCATCTGCTTGGCGAACCGCTTGGCGGGCTTGCCGAGCGCGGGCGTCGCCGCCTCGCCCGCGTACCGGGCGCGCTTGGCGGCCTTGCGGGCCTCGTGCATGGCCACGTCGCGCTCCCCGCCCGGCGGCAGCTCCAGGGCGTGCTCGACGCGGGCCGCGAGGCGGGCGTAGTCCTTGAGCACGGCCTTGGGGAACGCCTTGGTCACGGACGCGGAGGCGGCCGGGCGCAGCGGGGGGTCGGCGAGCAGGGCGTCGACGGACTCCAGGAGCGCGAGGTAGCGCTTGCCGTCGAGCACGGCGACGGTCCTGCGCCGGGAGCCGCTGCGCCGGGCGACGCTCCAGATGCGAAGGCGCCCGCGGACGGGGCCCAGGAGCAGGGTGCGGGGCACGGCGGCGATGCGGGACGTGAGCCGCTCGGTGAGGACCTCCTGGTCCCGGTCGACGCCCAGCTCGCCCGCGAGCCACTTCAGCTCGTCGCCGATCGGGTCGGTGACGGAGCGGTCCAGGATCTTGCGGAACGAGCGGAACGCGCTGCGCATCCGGCGGGTGGCGACCCGCATCTGGTGCACGGAGTCGGGCAGGTCGCGGCGGACGTCGGGGTCGAGGGCGACGATGGCGTCGCGCTGGGCGCGGAGGTAGGCGAGGACGTGGTCGCCCGCGGTCCCCGGCCCGTCGCCGACGGCCTCCTTCACGGCCTGCGCGACCGCCTCGCTCTTGCCCGCCTTCTTGTCGCTCTTGTCGTTCTTGACGCTCCTGACCACGAGCTGCCGGGGCACGCTCTGCTGGAGCTCGGTCTCCGCGAGGGCCCTGCTCAGCTTCGAGGGCGCGTCCGACCGCCGCACGCCCGCCTTCTTCAGCTTCTTCTCGACCTTGTCGAGCAGCGCGGGGTCGCCGTCGTCCGCGAGCTCCACCTCGACCTCGGACCACTCCGCCGTGGCGGCGTCCCCGGTGAGCCGCTCAGCCCGTACGCCGTCGATGCTGACCTCGGCGAGCAGGGCGCCCTGGGCGTCGACGAGGTGGCGCAGCTCCCGGGCGGACAACAGGCGTACGACAGGGACCAGTTCGGCCTCGCGCACGCGGGAACGCACGAGGCCGAGCAGCGAGCGCGGCACGTCGTCCGAGAGCGGCGCGTGGATCTCGTCCCGCACCCCCTGCGCGAGCGCCACCGGCAGCTTCAGGTGCCAGCCCGCGTCGTCGCCGCCGGTGCGGTGGCGCAACGTGACGGAGGATGCGGCGAGCCGCTGGTCGGGGGTGTCCCAGTAGGTGGCGTCCAGTTCGACGACGCCTTTGTGGACGACGTCGGCGACCCCGGCGACGCCGGTCAGGTCAGGCAGCTCCGCGTCCGCCCCTACGTCGTACTTCCGCTCGATCTCCCGCTTCGTGTCCGCCATGAACCGAATCTAGACGGGATCCGGGGCGCTGGGCAGTCCCCCAGACGCCCCGGGACGCAGCTAGGCCGACATCGGTCGCTGCACCTTGATCGACTGGAGCAGGCCGACGGCCACCCAGACGGCGAACATCGATGACCCTCCGTACGACACGAAGGGCAGCGGCAGACCGGCCACCGGCATGATGCCGAGCGTCATGCCGATGTTCTCGAAGGACTGGAAGGCGAACCAGGCGATGATCCCGGCGGCGACGATCGTGCCGTACAGCTCGGTCGTCTCGCGCGCGATGCGGCAGGCCCGCCAGAGCAGCACGCCGAGCAGGACCAGGATGAGCCCCGCGCCCAGGAAGCCGAGCTCCTCGCCGGCGACGGTGAACACGAAGTCCGTCTGCTGCTCGGGCACGAACTGGCCCGTGGTCTGCGAGCCCTTGAAGAGGCCGGTGCCCGACAGGCCGCCGGAGCCGATCGCGATGCGCGCCTGGTTGGTGTTGTAGCCGACGCCCGCCGGGTCGAGCGCGGGGTTGGCGAAGGCCGCGAAGCGGGCGATCTGGTAGTCGTCCAGGATGCCGAGCTGCCAGACGGCGATCGCGCCGGCCGCGCCCGTGCCCAGGAGCCCGAAGACCCAGCGGTTGGAGGCACCCGACGCGAGAAGCACGCCGAGCACGATCATCGCCATCACCATGACCGACCCGAGGTCGGGCATGAGGAGCACGATCAGTATCGGTACGGCGGCCAGGCCGAGGGCCTGCAGGACCGTGCGCTGGTCGGGGTGGACCCGGTCGCCCGCGTCCACCCGGGCCGCGAGCAGCATCGCCATGCCCAAAATGATCGTGATCTTCACGAACTCGGAGGGCTGCAGCGAGAAGCCGCCGCCGATCACGATCCACGCGTGCGCGCCGTTGATCGTCGCGCCGAGCGGGGTGAGGACGAGCAGGACGAGGAAGACGGAGATGCCGTAGAGGATCGGCACGGCCGTGCGCAGCGTGCGGTGGCCCAGCCACACCGTGCCCGCCATCAGGGCGATGCCGATGCCGGTGTTCAGGAGGTGCTTGAGCAGGAAGGCGTACGGGTCGTCGCCGACCAGCTCGGTGCGGTTGCGCGTCGCCGAGTAGACGAGCGCGGAGCCGATCGCCGAGAGCGCGAGCGCCGCGAGCAGTATCGGCCAGTCCAGCCTGCGCACCAGCGAGTCGCGGGCGAACATGCGGGAGGCCATCGAGGAGCGCTCGGGCCCGTAGCCGGAGACGGAGAAGCCATTGTTGCCGGCCACTAGTCGCGCCTCCCGTTCGCGGGCGCGCCCGCCAGTTCCTGCTGCTCCTGCGGCGGCTTGGGGGCCTCGGGCTTGAACGGCTTGATCTTCGGGGACTCGATCGAACCGTCGGTCTCGATCTTCGGCAGGTTCTTCTCCGGCTGGGGCAGCAGGGCCTTCTTGAGGTTCTGGTTGCCTTCGTCGTCCAGGCCGTAGATGCCGTCGTAGATCTTGCGGACGGCGGGTCCCGATGCTCCGGAACCCGTACCGCCCTGGGAGATCGTCATCACGATCGAGTAGTCCTTGGTGTACGTCGCGAACCACGAGGTGGTCTGCTTGCCGTGGACCTCCGCCGTACCCGTCTTGGCGTGCATCGGGATCTTGTCCTGCGGCCAGCCGCCGAACCGCCAGGCGGCCGTGCCCTTGGTGGCGACGTCGGCGAGTGCACCGTCTATGTCGGCGCGCGTCTTCTCGTCCATGGGCAGCTTGCCGTGGGACTTCGGCTTGATCTCCTGGACCTGCTTGCCGTCGGCGCTGATGATCGCCTTGCCGACGGTGGGGTCGTAGAGGGTGCCGCCGTTGGCGATGGCGGAGTAGATCGTCGCCATCTGTATCGGCGTGACGAGGGTGTCGCCCTGTCCGATGGAGTAGTTGACGGAGTCACCGGCGCGCATCTTCATGCCTTCGAGGCAGTTCTCGTACGCGATCTGCTCGACGTAGTCGCCGCCCTTCTTGCCCTGCTTGCACCAGCCGTCCTTGTTGGCCTTCCAGTAGTCCTTCTTCCACTGGCGGTCCGGGACGCGTCCGGTGACCTCGTTCGGCAGGTCGATGCCGGTCTCCTTGCCGAGGCCGAACTGGTGGGCCGTCTTGTAGAACCAGTCCTTGGCGTCCTTCTTCGGCTTGTTGCCGCCGTCCTTGGCCCACTGGTCGTGCGAGAGCTTGTAGAAGACGGTGTCGCAGGAGACCTCGAGGGCCTGGCCGAGGGTGATGCTGCCGTGGCCCTGGGACTCGAAGTTCTTGAAGGTCTGGCCGCCGATGGAGTACGAGCTGGGGCAGGGGTAGCGCCCGTTGAAGTCGTAGCCCGCGTTGACCGCGGCGGTCGTCGGGATGACCTTGAAGATCGAGCCGGGGGCAGCCTGGCCCTGGATGGCGCGGTTCAGGAGCGGGTAGTTGGACTTCTTGCCGGTGAGCTTCGTGTAGTCCTTGCCGGAGATGCCGCCGACCCAGGCGTTGGGGTCGTAGGCCGGGTTGGACGCCATGGAGACGATGCGTCCGGTCTTGTTCTCCATGACGACGACGGCGCCCGCGTCGGCCTTGTAGTTCTCGTTGGTGTTCTTGTCGAACTCCTGGCGGGCCTTCTTCATCGCGTCGTTCAGCCAGTACTCGGACAGCGCCTGCACGCGCGCGTCGATGCTGGTGACGACGTTCGCGCCGGGCTGGGCCGGGTCGTCCTTGGCCTTGCCGATGACGCGGCCGAGGTTGTCGACCTCGTAGCGGGTGACGCCCGCCTTGCCGCGCAGCTGCGCGTCGTAGGTCCGCTCAAGGCCGGAGCGGCCGACCTGGTCGGAGCGCAGGAACGGCGAGTCGGTGTGCTCCGCCTTGGTGATCTCCTCGTCCGTGACGGGCGAGAGGTAGCCGAGCACCTGCGCGGTGTTGGACTTGCCGGGCGCGGGATAGCGGCGTACGGCGGTGGGCTCGGCGGTGATGCCGGGGAAGTCCTCGGCGCGCTCGCGGATCTGGAGGGCCTGCTTGGGCGAGGCCTCGTCCGTGATCGGGATCGGCTGGTAGGGCGAGCCGTTCCAGCAGGGCTGCGGCGTCTTGGAATCGCAGAGGCGGACCTTGTCGGAGACCTCTTTGGTGGTCATGCCCAGCACGTCGGCGAGCTTGGCGAGGGCCGCCTTGCCGTCGTCCTTCATCTTCATCAGGTCCGTGCGGGACGCGGAGACGACCAGGCGGGTCTCGTTGTCGGCGATCGGCACGCCGCGGGCGTCGAGGATCGAGCCGCGTACGGCGGGGTCGACGACCTGCTGGACGTGGTTGCCGGAGGCTTCCTCGGCGTACTCCTCACCGTTGCGGATCTGGAGGTACCAGAGGCGGCCGCCGAGGGTGAGGAGGAGGGAGAGCACGAGGATCTGGATGACGATGAGACGGATCTGGACTCTTGGGGTCCGTCCGGTCTCGGGGATGTTGGTCACTGCTGTTCCTCCCCCTCTCAGTGTGTGTACGAGTGGTACGTGTACACGACCGACCTGGGTGCGCGGCCGGTCGGGTACGGGGCCAACTGCGCTGCGGTCACAGGCGCTTGACCCCCTTGATGCGTCCGGCGCGCGCGACGCGGGCCTTGGCCGCCTTCATCCGCAGGCCGCCGCGCTGGTTGCCGATGCGCAGCCCGGTGCCCGAGGAGAGCCAGCCGGACGAGACGTCGGTGGCCTTGTTGGCCGGGGAGCTCTCCCCCAGCGGGTCGTTCTCGGCTCTGCGGGCGAGCGCGATGATCAGCGGCACCGTGAACGGCGCGAGCAGCAGGTCGTACAGGGCGGCCGTGAAGAGGAGCCCGCCCAGGCCCACGTGGCGGGCGGCGGTGTCGCCGACGAGGGCGCCCACGCCCGCGTACAGCAGGGTCGAGCCGATGGCCGCGCCGACGACCACGACGAGCGGCGCGGTGGCCGACCTGAGCCGTCCGGTCTCCGGCTTGGCCAGGCCCGCGAGGTAGCCGACGACGCACAGGACCAGGGCGTACCGCCCGGCCGCGTGGTCGGCCGGCGGGGCCAGGTCGGCGAGGAGTCCGGCGCCGAAGCCGATGAGGGCGCCGCCCACATGGCCGTAGACCAGGGCGAGGCCGAGCACCGTGAGCAGCACCAGATCGGGGACCGCGCCCGGCAGTTGGAGCCGGGCCAGGACGCTGACCTGGATGACCAGGGCGACGACGATCAGGGTGCTGGAGAGCAGGATTCGGTTGAAACGCATGGGTCCGGGGCTCCTACTGCTCGTTGCCGTTGTCGACGCCGTCGGCCGGGGGCTGTCCTGACGGGGTGGCCGTGACGGTCACCGTCGGGGTCGGCTTCGGCTTGGCGGGCTTCTTCGGCAGGACCGTGTCGCGCGGGTCCTCGCGGGGCGCCTCGACGACGACGCCGACGATGTCCAGCTTGGTGAAGCCGACGTACGGCTTGATGAAGATGTTGCGCGTCAGGTCACCGCCCGAGGGGTCCACGCGGACGACCTCGCCGACCGGCACGCCCGGCACGAACGGCTTGTCCCGCTGCGATCCGAAGGTGACCAGGCGGTCGCCCTTCTTGACCTTGGCCTTGCCGTTGAGCATCTGCACCGACAGCGGGCGGTCGCCCTGTCCGGTGGCGAAGCCGAGCTCGTCGGTCTTCTCCATGCGGGTGCCGACGGTGAAGTCGGGGTCGTTGGCGAGCAGGACGGTCGCGGTGCTGGGGCCGACCGTGGTGACGCGGCCGACCAGGCCGTCGCCGTTCAGGACGGTCATGTCGCGCTTGAGTCCGTCGTTGGCGCCCGCGTCGATGGTGACGGTCCAGGAGAAGCCCTGGGCCGCTCCTATGCCGATGACCTCGGCGCCCTTGATGCCGTACTGACCGGCACCCGCGCTCTTGAGCATGCTGTCCAGCTGTCTGACGCGACTGCGGTTGCGGTCGTCGCTGCCGAGCTTCGCCTTCAACGCGGCGTTCTGCCGCGTGAGTTCGGCGATCCGGTCATGCCGGTCGCCGGAGTCCCGTACCGCGCCGATGGCGTTGCCGATCGGGTCGACGGCGGAGGACACTCCGTCCTCGACCGGGCCGAAGACCGTGGCGGCGGCCTGGCGGGCACCGTCGACCGGCGAGTCCTCGCCACCACGGATGTCCACCGTGATCAAAGCGAACGCGATGGCGATCAGCAGCACCAGGAGCAGCCGGCTCTCTCGTGTGTCCCTCACGTGCGGCGGCCGTGCCTTCCTCAGTTGGAAATCCTTGGAATTCTGAGCAACTGTGCGTATGTCCGAGCAAATCTAAGCAATCCGAATCCGCGACGTCTGCGGACGCCGCGGAATTGTTATGCCGTGCCCTTCTTATGCGTTGTCTTCTCAGCCCTCTATATCAACGATCCGCCGCACGAGGTGACAGGCACTCGTACGGCGGACACCCTTTCAGCGGGTTCGCGCCACCCTCAGCGGCGGGGCGACGCGTCGAGCACTTGCTGCAGCGCCTCGAACTCCTCGACGCACTTGCCGGAGCCGAGCGCCACGCTGTCCAGCGGGTCCTCGGCGATGTGGATCGGCATGCCCGTCTCGCGGCGGAGACGCTCGTCGAGGCCGCGCAGCAGGGCGCCGCCTCCGGTGAGAACGATGCCGCGGTCCATGACGTCACCGGAAAGCTCCGGCGGGCACTTGTCGAGGGTCGTCTTCACCGCGTCCACGATCGCGTTGACCGGCTCCTCGATGGCCTTGCGGACCTCGGCGGCGGAGATGACGACGGTCTTGGGCAGCCCGGAGACCAGGTCCCGGCCGCGGATCTCGGTGTGCTCGTCGGCGTCCATGTCGTACGCCGAACCGATGGTGATCTTGATCTGCTCGGCCGTGCGCTCGCCGAGGAGGAGGGAGTACTCCTTCTTGATGTGCTGGATGATCGCGTTGTCCAGCTCGTCGCCCGCGACACGGATCGACTGTGCCGTGACGATTCCGCCCAGCGAGATGACGGCGACCTCGGTGGTGCCACCGCCGATGTCGACCACCATGTTGCCCGTGGCCTCGTGGACCGGCAGGCCGGAACCGATGGCCGCGGCCATGGGCTCCTCGATGATGTGCACCTGGCGGGCGCCGGCCTGCGAGGAGGCCTCGATGACGGCGCGGCGCTCGACTCCGGTGATGCCGGAGGGCACACAGACGACGACACGCGGGCGGGCGAGGTACCGCCGCTTGTGGATCTTCAGGATGAAGTAGCGGAGCATCCGCTCGGTGATCTCGAAGTCGGCGATGACGCCGTCCTTCAGCGGTCGCACGGCAACGATGTTGCCCGGCGTGCGACCGATCATCTTCTTGGCTTCGGCGCCGACAGCGAGGATGCCACCGGTGTTGGTGTTGATCGCGACGACGGACGGCTCGTTGAGAACGATCCCCCGACCCCTGACGTACACCAGCGTGTTGGCGGTCCCGAGGTCGACAGCCATGTCACGGCCGATGAACGACATGTTGTTCCCCATGAGGATGCGTCTGGCCTTCCCTGGAGCGTTTGATGGCTTTTTAGGTAGGCGAGGTGGGTGCTGTGTGGCGTGGAGGCTTCCATCGTAGTCTCGCCTGCACGAACACGGCGCTAGGGTCTTCGCCATTGTCAGCAGATGATGCGCCGCCTCGCTCTTGGAGACGTGCCATCGGAGGCACGGGTTCCCCCAATTGGGGCGCATATGCCAAGGGGCGGCCGGTTTTCTCGGCCACCCCTGGTCAGGGCGGTGCCCTGCTGACTAGGCGTCAGAAGTCTTTACGGAACTCTTTACGAGTGTCTCTGCATACGGACGTCAGACGGACGCCGGACGGGTGTCAGACGGCACCCGGGAAGAAGATCTTCAGCTCGCGCTCGGCGGACTCCTCGGAGTCCGAGGCGTGGATCAGGTTCTCCCGGACGATCGTGCCGAAGTCGCCACGGATGGAGCCGGGCGCGGCGGCGATCGGGTCGGTGGGACCCGCCAGGGCGCGCACGCCCTCGATGACGCGCTCACCCTCGACGACGAGCGCCACGACCGGACCGGAGGACATGAAGTCGACCAGCGGCTCGTAGAAGGGCTTGCCCTTGTGCTCGCCGTAGTGCTGCTCCAGCGTCTCCTGGTCGAGCGAGCGCAGTTCGAGCGCGGAGATCGTCCAGCCCGCCTTGCGCTCGATGCGGCCGATGATCTCGCCGATCAGGCCACGACGGACGGTGTCGGGCTTGAGCAGGACGAGAGTGCGCTGGGTCATGTGCGGCTCCAAGCATTTTTTCTACGAGCGTGTGGGTTGCCCGGCAGAATACCGGCACCCACTACACCGCGTTACCTCCGGCCCCTGGAGCCCGCCCCGCTAGGCCCCGGCCTCCGCCTCGGCCTGCGCCGCGAACCGGGCCTTCGCCTCGTCGATCTTCTGGCCGAAGTGCAGCGAGGCCCACCACAGCGCGGCGAACACCGCCCCCATGAAGAACATGATCGGCACGACGAACCCGCTGGCGATGAGCGCGATCTGCAGCGCCCAGCCCAGCTGCACCCCGCCGGGCCGGGTGATCATTCCGCACAGCAGGACGCAGAACAGCATCGCGATGCCGCTGACCGTCCAGACCGTGCCCATCGACAGGTCCGGGTCCTTCATGGCGACCAGACCGGCGAAGCCGATGACGAAGAACTCGCCGATCAGCGTCGAAGCACAGAGCGTACGCACAGGAGTCAGCCCCTCCCCAGGAGCAGTCGGGCCTCGCCGACGGTGATGACGGAGCCGGTGACCAGGACGCCACCGCCCGCGTACTCGCCCTCTTCCTCGGCGAGGGTGATCGCGGCCTCGAGGGCGTCCGGCAGGCGCGGCTCGACCTGGACGCGGTCGTCGCCGAAGACCTCGACGGCGAGCCCGGCCAGCGTGTCCGCGTCCATCGCGCGATGGCTGGAGTTCTGCGTGATGACGACCTCGGCGAAGATCGGCTCGAAGGCTTCGAGCAGCCCCTTCATGTCCTTGCCGTCGCTCGCCGCGACGACGCCGATCAGATTGCTGAAGTCGAAGACCTCGCTGATCGCCTCGGCGGTGGCGCGGGCGCCCGCGGGGTTGTGCGCGGCGTCCAGGACGACGGTCGGCGAGGTGCGCACGACCTCCAGGCGGCCCGGCGCGGAGACCGAGGCGAAGGCCTTGCGGATGGTCTCGATGTCGAGCGGGCGCGCGTGCTGCGAGCCGATGCCGAAGAACGCCTCCACCGCGGCGAGCGCGACGGCGGCGTTGTGCGCCTGATAGGCGCCGTGCAGGGGCAGGAAGACCTCTTCGTACTCCCCGCCGAGGCCGCGCAGGGTCAGGAGCTGGCCGCCGACCGCCACCGTGCGGGAGACGATGCCGAACTCCAGGCCCTCGCGGGCCACCGTCGCGTCGACCTCGACGGCCTTCTTCAGGAGCACCTGCGCCGCGTCCACCGGCTGCTGGGCGAGGATCACCGTCGCGTCCGGCTTGACGATGCCGGCCTTCTCGCCGGCGATCTCGCCCGGCGTGCTGCCCAGGCGGTCGGTGTGGTCCAGGTCGATGGGCGTGACGACGGCGACCGAGCCGTCGATCACGTTCGTCGCGTCCCAGCTGCCGCCCATGCCGACCTCGACGACGGCGACGTCCACGGGGGCGTCCGCGAAGGCCGCGTACGCCATGCCCGTGAGCACCTCGAAGAAGGAGAGCCTGTACTCCTCCTTGGCGTCGACCATGTCCACGTACGGCTTGATGTCGTTGTACGTCTCCACGAAGCGCTCGGCCTCGATGGGGGCGCCGTCCAGGCTGATCCGCTCGGTGATCAACTGGACGTGCGGCGAGGTGTAACGCCCGGTGCGCAGCTCGAAGGCGCTGAGCAGGGCCTCGATCATGCGGGCCGTGGACGTCTTGCCGTTCGTCCCGGTGATGTGGATCGAGGGGTACGCGCGCTGGGGCTCGCCCAGGACATCCATCAGCGCGGCGATCCGGCTGACGGAGGGCTCCAGCTTCGTCTCTCCCCAGCGGCCCGCGAGCTCCGTCTCGACCTCGCGCAGCGCCTTGTCGATCTCCGGGTCGGTGGGGCGGGAGGGGATGTCGCCCTGGGGCGGGCCCGCCTGGGTCCGCAGGGTGCGGCTGCCCGCCTCGATCACGGCGAGGTCGGGGTCACGGTCGGTCTCGGCTTCGACGATCTCTTTGAAACGGTCGTCGCTGTTGTCGCGGTCGGGGTGCTCGCTGTCAGGCGGGGGGAGGTCACTCACGTACGCCAGTCTACGGACGGGGTGTGACAGCCGCCGTCGGGACCTGCCCGGCCGCCGCGCGGGCCCTCTCGGGTCCCTGTCGGGACTAAAGTCCCGGGTAATTCAGGACTTTAGTCCCGACGATCCGGGGATTCGCCGGGCAAACTTGGCGATCATGGACATAGGTATCGACCTCGGCACTGCGAACACCCTTCTCTACGTCCGCGGGCAGGGGATCGTGCTCAACGAACCGTCCGTGGTCGCCGTCAAGGAGGGCGCGCGGACGGCTCTCGCCGTCGGTACGGAGGCCAAGGAGACGATCGGCCGTACACCGGGCTCCATCACCGCGATCCGCCCCCTGAAGGGCGGCGTGATCAGCGACTACGAAGCCGCCGAGGAGATGATCCGGCACTTCGTGCGCAAGGCCGTTCCGGGGCGCCGTCCCCGTACGCGGATGGTGATCTGCGTGCCGAGCGGTGTCACCCAGGTCGAGCGCCGGGCCATCGTGCACGCGGCGCAGCGGGCGGGGGCCCGCGCCGTGCACCTGGTGGAGGAGCCGATGGCGGCGGCGATCGGCGCGGGGCTTCCGGTGGCGGAGCCGCGGGGGTCGATGGTGGTCGACATCGGGGGCGGCACGACGGAGGTCGCGGTGATCTCCCTGGGCGGGATCGTCACGGCGCAGTCGCTGCGGGTGGGCGGGGACCGCCTGGACGAGGCGATCACGAACTTCGTGCGCAAGGAGCACGGGCTGCTTATCGGGGAGCGGACCGCCGAGGACATCAAGGTCGCGATCGGCTCGGCGTGGCCGGTGCCGGGGGACGACGCGCTGGAGTCGCGGACGTTCACCGTGCGGGGGCGGGAGAAGGTGCGGGGGCTGCCGAAGACGGTGGAGCTGACGGTGCGGGAGGTGCGGGCCGCGCTGGACGAGCCGGTGGAGGCGGTGATCGCCGCGGTGCGGACGACGCTGGAGGAGTGCCCGCCGGAGCTCTCTGGGGACGTCATGGAGCACGGCATCGTCCTGACGGGCGGCGGCGCGCTGCTGCCGGGCCTCGACCTGCGGATGGCTTCGGCCACCGGAATCCCGGTGTTCGTGGCCGACAATCCGCTGGACAGCGTGGCGCTGGGCTGCGGGAAGTGCGTGGAGGACTTCGACGGGCTGGAGCGGGTGATGTCTGCGGCGTAGGCCTGCGGTGGGCGGGGCGAGGCGGGACGGGGCGAGGCGTGACGGGTGCGTCTTGGGTGCGGGGCCGCGCCGGTATGTCCGTCCTCGCCATCGTCCGGTGGCCACGGGGCTGCTGCGAAACCGAAGCCGCCCCCTCGCGCGCGCTCCCGACTGCGGGTCGCGGGGCAGGCTGCGGGTCCCGGTCCGGCTGTGGGTGCGGTGCCGCACCGGTATGTCCGTCCTCGCCATCGTCCGGTGGCCACGGGGCTGCTGCGAAACCGAAGCCGTCCCCTTGCGTGCGCTCCCGACTGCGGATCGTGGGGCAGGCTGCGGGTCCCCGTCCGGCTGTGGGTGCGGGGCCGCGCCGGTATGTCCGTCCTCGCCATCGTCCGGTGGCCACGGGGCTGCTGCGAAACCGGAGCCGCCCCCTCGCGCGCGCTCCCGACTGCGGGTCGCGGGGCAGGCTGCGGGTCCCGTCCGGCTGTGGGGGCGGGGCCGCGCCGGTATGTCCGTCCTCGCCATCGTCCGGTGGCCCCATGGGTACTTCGGCCCCGGAGCGCCGCGAACCGTGCTCCGGGCGGACATACCGGCACGTCCCCTCCCGAGCGCTCCCGACTGCGGCTGCCGGGGCCATTCCCCACCACCCCCTAGGTTCTTCACCCACCCCGGTCCGTACGTCCCCCACCCACCCGCCCACCCATCCCTTGGCACGCGGGGCAATCGGGCGGGTGGGCGGGAAAGGTCTGTTCGTCGCGGGCGAGGCTGCGGGGTGATCGGGCGGGTGGGTGGGAGAGGTTGTTCGTCCAGAGTGCCGCGGGGGGCGGTGGGGCTCAGGCCAGGTCCCCCGCGGGGAGCGTGGCCAGGACCTCGTACGCACCGGCCCGCGGGCCGGAGGCGAAGGTGCCGCCCACCGTGTGGACCCGCTCCGCCATACCGGCCGTGCCGGTCCCCGCGGAGACCGGTGACGGGGCCGAGCCGGCGGCAGGCAGCGCGTTGCGTACGGACACCCGCAGGCGCCCCGCGGCCACCTCCACCCGCACATCCACCCGCTCCCCCGGCGCATGCTTCGCCGCGTTCGTCAGACACTCCTGCACCACCCGGTGCACCGCCGCCTGGCGGATGGGCGACAGCCGGTGGGCCGCCCCGTCGATCAGGAGATCGACCGGCGTACCCGCCCGCTCGCTGCGCTCGGCCAGTTCGGGAAGCGCGTCGAGCCCCGGCGTGGGGGCGCCGTCCACGCCCCGCCGCACGATGATCTCGTTCAGCATCCGGTGCGCCGAGCGCGCCGTCTCGGAGAGCTCCTCGAAGCCGTCCTCGAAGGCCCCGCCCGTCGCCCGGCGGGCCAGCACCTGCGAGCGCACGCTCAGCAGCGTCAGCTCGCGCCCGACGAAGTCGTGCACGTCCCGCGCGATACGGGACCGCTCCTGCTGCACCGCGTGCAACGCGTCCGTCTCCGCCCGCTGCGCCTGCAGCGCACGGACCAGGTCCTGGCGGTTGGCCGCCACCCCCACCCCCGCGGCCAGCACCCCGATCGGCACGACCAGGCTGAGGAAGGAACTCAGGGTGTCCCCGCGGTGCACCGGCCAGCCGGGCAGGGTGAACATCACGTACGCGAAGGCCACATAGCCGATCACGCCGACCGTGCCGGCCAGACGGCCGCGGTACCTGCCCAGGGAGTACAGCGCGAACTGGGCCAGCGTCAGGTCGTGCAGCCAGCCCACGAGCACGAGAGCCACCGCGTACGTCACCCAGGGAGCCCCGCGGCGCAGCAGCAGGGTCGCGGCGCCGCAGGTGAGGACCAGGGCCGCGAGCGGGCCGTTCAGGGAGTTGTCCGCCTCGGCCAGACCGGGGATCTCCAGGCTCATCAGGGCCAGGCAGCTCAGGGCGGTGAGCGCGTCCTGTGCCCGGGGCGCACGTACGCAGCGCCCGGCCAGCCGACGGCCCGCGGCCGTCGCCTCGCGGATCGCCTGGGCGACGGGCAGGTCGTGCATGCCCTCCATCATCCAAGGTCTTTCTGCCCGAATCATCGGACTTATGACCTTTATTTCGTGAAGTGTGACACGTCGACGCCCGTCGGCGTGGCTACCCCCGAAAGGCGGACTCCAGGGGTCAAATCAGACCATGTGGTATGCCCAGAACCCCGGCCGACGGACCCGCCAGCTCCTCGGCGACGGCGCGGTCCTGCTCTGGACCGCGCTGTGGACCGCCGCCGCCGTCGTCGCCTACCGGCTGGCCTGTCTGCTCACCCGCCCCGCACCGGAAACCCCCGCCCCGCCCCTGGGCGACCCGTCACGGCTGCCCCTGGTCGGTGAACGCGTCGACTCCGCGCTGCGGGCCGCCGCGGACGTCGCCGGAGCCGGGGACCCGGTGACCGTCCGCGCGGCGGTGATCGTGGGCGCCGTCGTCGTCTTCCTCGTACCCGTCGGTCTCCTGCTCAGCAGCTGGCTCCCCCGCCGCCTGCGCTGGATCCGGCAGGCGGCAGCCGCCCAGGAGCTCGCCGCGAGCGACGACGGCCGCGAACTGCTCGCCCTGCGCGCCCTGCTGCGTCCCCTGGACGAGGTCGCGCGCACCGCGTACGAACTCCCCGGCGCCACCGCGGGCAGCCTCGCCGAGGGCTGGCGCGGCGGCGACCCCGTCGTCATCGACGCGCTCGCCGAGGCGGAGCTGGTGCGCCTGGGGCTGCACATCCCCGAGCAGGTGTACATCCCCGTACAGGAGACGGGACCGGAAAACGGGGCAGGGCCCATGGAACCGGTCGGTTCCATGGGCCCTGTCTCCACCGCGTGACCAGCTGACTAGGCCGCCGGCAGCCCGTCCAGCTGGGCCTGCAGCCGGGTGATGTCGGCGTCCGCCTTGGTGAGGCGGCCGCGGATCTTGTCGACCACGTTGTCCGGCGCCTTCGCCAGGAACGCTTCGTTGCCGAGCTTCGCCGTGGCCTGCGCCTTCTCCTTCTCGGCCGCCGCGAGGTCCTTGGCGAGGCGCTTGCGCTCCGCCGCGACGTCGATCGTGCCGGACAGGTCGAGCGCCACCGTGGCGCCCGAGACCGGCAGCGTGGCGGTGGCCGCGAAGCTCTCGCCCTCCGGCTGGAGGCGCAGGAGCTGACGGATGGCCGCCTCGTGCGGGGCGAGTGCCGTGCCGTCCAGGGAGAGACGGGCCGGGACCTTCTGGCCCGGCTGAAGCCCCTGGTCGGCGCGGAAGCGGCGGACCTCGGTGATGACCTGCTGGAGGGTCTCGATCTCCCGCTCGGCCCCGGCGTCGCGGAAGCCACTGTCCTTCGGCCACTCGGCGATCACGAGGGACTCGCGGCCGGTGAGCGTCGTCCAGAGCGTCTCCGTCACGAACGGGACGATCGGGTGCAGCAGGCGCAGCGTCACGTCGAGGACCTCGCCCAGGACACGGCCCGAGACCTTCGCCGCGTCGCCGCCGCCCATGAACGTCGTCTTGGACAGCTCGACGTACCAGTCGAAGACCTCGTCCCACGCGAAGTGGAAGAGGGCGTCCGACAACTTGGCGAACTGGTAGTCGTCGTAGAGCGCGTCGACCTCGGCGACCGTCGCGTTCAGCCGGGACAGGATCCAGCGGTCCGTCGCCGAGAGCTGCTCCACGGGCGGCAGATCGCCCTCGATCGTGGCGCCGTTCATCAGCGCGAAGCGCGTGGCGTTCCAGATCTTGTTGGCGAAGTTCCGCGAGCCCTGGACCCAGTCCTCGCCGATCGGCACGTCCGTGCCGGGGTTGGCGCCGCGGGCCAGCGTGAAGCGGACGGCGTCCGAGCCGTACTTGTCCATCCAGTCCAGCGGGTTGACCGCGTTGCCGAACGACTTCGACATCTTCTTGCCGAACTGGTCGCGGACCATGCCGTGCAGCACGATCGTGTGGAACGGCGGGGTGCCGTCCATCGCGTACAGACCGAACATCATCATCCGGGCGACCCAGAAGAAGAGGATGTCGTAGCCGGTGACCAGGACGGAGTTCGGATAGAACTTCGCCAGGCTGTCGGTCTGCTCCGGCCAGCCGAGCGTGGAGAACGGCCACAGGCCGGAGGAGAACCACGTGTCGAGGACGTCGCTGTCCTGCGTCCAGCCCTCGCCGGTGGGCGCCTCGTCGTCCGGTCCGACGCAGACGACCTCGCCGTTCGGCCCGTACCAGACCGGGATGCGGTGGCCCCACCAGAGCTGACGCGAGATGCACCAGTCGTGGAGGTTGTCGACCCAGTCGAAGTAGCGCTTCTCCATCTCCTGCGGGTGGATCGCTACCTTGCCGTCGCGGACCGCGTCACCGGCGGCCTTGGCGAGCGGGCCGACCTTGACCCACCACTGCATCGACAGGCGCGGCTCGATGGTGGTCTTGCAGCGCGAGCAGTGGCCGACCGAGTGCGCGTACGGACGCTTCTCGGCGACGATGCGGCCCTCGGCGCGCAGCGCGCCGACGATGGCGCTGCGGGCCTCCAGGCGGTCCAGGCCCTGGAAGGGGCCGGGCACGGTGATCACGGCGTGCTCGTCCATGACCGCGATGTTCGGCAGGTCGTGGCGCTGGCCGATCTCGAAGTCGTTCGGGTCGTGCGCCGGGGTCACCTTGACGGCGCCGGTGCCGAACTCGGGGTCGACGTGCTCGTCGGCGACGACGGGGATCGTGCGGTCGGTCAGCGGCAGCTTGATCTGCTTGCCGACCAGGTGCTTGTACCGCTCGTCGTCGGGGTGGACCGCGACGGCGGTGTCACCGAGCATCGTCTCGGCACGGGTCGTGGCCACGACGATGGTCTCGTCCCCCTCGCCGTACTTCATCGAGACGAGCTCGCCGTCGTCGTCCTGGTACTCGACCTCGATGTCCGAGATGGCGGTCAGGCAGCGCGGGCACCAGTTGATGATGCGCTCGGCGCGGTAGATCAGCTCGTCGTCGTAGAGCTTCTTGAAGATGGTCTGGACGGACTGCGAGAGCCCCTCGTCCATCGTGAACCGCTCGCGGTCCCAGTCGACGCCGTCGCCGAGGCGGCGCATCTGCCCGGAGATCTGGCCGCCGGACTCGCCCTTCCACTTCCAGACGCGCTCGATGAACTCCTCGCGCCCCAGGTCGTGGCGGGACTTGCCCTCCTTGGCGAGCTCGCGCTCCACGACGTTCTGCGTGGCGATGCCGGCGTGGTCCATGCCCGGCTGCCACAGCGTCTCGAAGCCCTGCATGCGCTTGCGGCGGGTGAGGGCGTCGATGAGCGTGTGCTCGAAGGCGTGGCCCAGGTGCAGGGAGCCGGTGACGTTCGGCGGCGGGATGACGACGGTGTACGGGGGCTTCTCGCCGGCCGCGTCGGCGGAGAAGTAGCCGCGTTCTACCCAGCGCTCGTACAGCGTCCCCTCTACCTCGGCCGGCGCGTACTGGGTCGGCAGTTCGGTGATGGGCGCTGGATTCTGCTGCTGAGTGTTCTCGGTCACCGGGTCAGTTTAGAGGTGTCACAGACCCGTCCCGAAACCGGATTCTTCAGTAACGGTTGCGGCCCGACGCCCCATGGGGCTCCGCCTTCGGTCAGGATGTCGGCATCACATAAGCGTTCGGAGGGGAACCCACGCGATGAGCTACAACCAGCCTGGCCCGTACGGCGGGCAGCAGCCCCAGCAGCCCGGTCCCTACGGGCAGCAGCCGGGCCAGCCTGGACCCTACGGCCAGCCGCCGCAGGCACCCCAGCCCGGCTACGGCTATCCCCAGCAGGCTCCGCAGGGCGTCCCTCCGCAGCAGGGCGGCTACAGCCAGCCGCAGCAGCCGGGTCCGTACGACCACAACCAGCCGGGCGGCCCGTACGGGCAGGTGCCGCCGCCCCCGCCCGCGGGTGGCGGCAGCGGCAAGAAGACCGGGATCATCATCGGCGCGGTCGTGGCGCTCGTCGCGATCGGCGGCGGCATCTGGTGGTTCACGGCGGGCAAGGACGACAGCTCGTCGGCGGGCAACTCGGCCGTGGCGGACGACGGGGCGCACAAGCTGGTCACGCCCGAGACGGTGCTCTCCGATTACAAGAAGGGCGCGTCGACCGGCGAGGGCTTCGACGACGAGGACATGAAGAAGGCCGAGAAGGACGGCGTCAAGAACGGCACGCCCGTGGACGCCGAGTACCAGTCGGGCGACAAGAGCAACCCGCTGGCCCAGAAGATGATCAAGTTCATGGGCGTCTACGGCGAGATCGACGACCCGTCCAAGGTGGTCGACGTCATGTTCGACAAGATGAAGGAGCAGTCGACGACCGAGAAGACCGACACGGGGAAGCTCATCGGCAGCCCGAAGAGCTTCAACGCGGACGGCGCGGTCGTCAAGTGCCAGGAGACGGAGATCAAGAGCAACGGCGCCGGGCCGAAGTCGATCCGCATGCCGGTCTGCATCTGGGGCGACAACAGCACCGTCGGTGTCGTGATCCCGGTCGACATGGCGAGCGCCATGACCGGCAAGAGCGCCTCGCTCCAGGACGCCGCGGACACGACGACGAAGTTCCGCAAGGAAGTCCGCGTCAAGGCCTGATCGCCCTACGGCGTCACCTGGCACTCAGCAGCCCCGGTCGCTTCGGCCGGGGCTGCTTCCGTCAGGATGTCGGAATCACATAAGCGCACTCACGGGGGAACCCACTCATGAGCTACAACCAGCCCGGCCCGTACGGCGGCCAGCAGCCGCAGCAGCCAGGCCCGTACGGCCAGCAGCCCGGCCCCTACGGTCAGCAGCCGCCTGCCCCGCAGCCCGGCTACGGCTACCCTCCGCAGGCCCCGCAGGGCGTGCCCCCGCAGCAGCCCCCGTACGGCCAGCCCCAGCAGCCGGGCCCGTACGGCCAGCAGCCGCAGGCGCCCTACGGCCAGGTCCCGCCGCCTCCGCCCCCGCAGGGCGGCGGCAAGAAGACCGGCATCATCATCGCCGCGGTGGTCGCGGTCGCCGCGGTCGCGGTCGGTGGCTACTTCGTGCTCGCGGGCGGTGACGACAAGGACAGCGGCAAGAAGGGCGGCTCCTCGTCCGTTGCGGGCGGCGGCGACGACGCGGGCGTCAAGGACGACGGCGCGCACAAGCTGACGACGCCGGCGACGGTCCTCTCCGAGTACAAGCTCAGCAAGGAGGCCGGCAGCGGGAGCGGCATGACCTCGAACGACATCAGGGAAGCCGAGAAGCACGGCGTGAGCAACGCCAAGGACGTCGAGGGCCAGTACCAGTCGGGGACCGAGGACAACCCGCTGTCGCAGAAGATCCTGCAGTTCAACGGCGTCTACGGCGACATCGCGGACCCGGAGAAGGTCGTCGACGCGATGTTCGTCGAGGCGGAGAAGAACGCCAAGGAGGGCGACAGCGGCGGCGAGCCGATGACGATGGTCGGCAGCCCCCAGTCGTACAGCCCCGCCGGTCTCGACGGCGCGGTGATGAAGTGCCAGGAGATGAAGTTCGACCTGGGCTCGTCGACGGGCGGCAGCAGCGCGGGCCCGAGCAACATGTCGATGGCGACCTGCATCTGGGGCGACAAGAGCACGCTCGGCATCGTGATCACCACGGACGTGGCGAACGCGATGGCCGGCAAGAGCGCCGACCTCGACGAGGCCGCGGAGAAGACGGCCAAGTTCCGCAAGGAAGTCCGCGTCAAGCTCTGACCGTCAGCCCGACATCTTGCGGAGGGGAACCCGCTCAATGAGTTACAACCAGCCTGGCCCGTACGGCGGTCAGCCGCAGCAGCCACCGGCCCCGCAGCCCGGATACGGCTACCCCCAGCAGCCCCAGGGCCCGTACGGGCAGCAGCCCCAAGGGCCGTACGGGCAGCAGCCCCAGGGGCCGTACGGACAGATGCCCCAGGGCCCGTACGGGCAGATGCCGCCCTCGGCGCCGCCCGGCGGTGGTGGCAAGAAGGCCGGGGTCATCGTCGGTGTCGTCGTTGCCGTCGCCGCGATAGGCGCCGGCGTGTGGTGGTTCACCGCGGGCAACGGCAGCGGCTCCGTCGCCGATGACGGCAAGACGTACAAGCTGACGGCGCCCGCCTCCGTCCTCGGCGGTGAGTACAAGAAGGCCGACTCGTCCGGCGGCGGTGGCGGTATGTCGTCCAGCGACCTCAAGGACCTGGAGAAGCAGGGCGTCAGCAACCCCAAGGACGTCTTCGCCGCGTACAACTACGGCGAGGGATCGACCATGAAGTCCCTCAACTACTCCGGTGTGTACGGGGAGATCGACGACCCGGAGAAGGTCGTCGACGCCATGTTCGCCGAGATGGAGAAGAACGCCGCGAAGAACTCGGGCACCGGCATGAAGCTCATCGGCAGCCCCGAGGAGTTCACTCCGGACGGCTTCGAGAACGGCATCATGAAGTGCCAGGAGGCCGAGTTCAAGATGGGCGAGGTCGGCCCGGAGGACGAAGGCGTGCCGAACAGCTTCAAGACGCCCATGTGCGTCTGGGGCGACCACAGCACGGTCGCGTACGCCGCGTACTCCGATGTCGCCGCGACCGCGAGCGGCGCGGACATCAAGCTGGAGAACGTGGCCAGCCTGGTGACCAATCTCCGCGACGACGTGCGCGTCGAGGTCAAGTAGACGGCACCGCAAGGCCGTTCAACGAGAAGGGGCGCCCGGCGATCACATCGCCGGGCGCCCCTCTCACGTACGTACTACATGCCTACGCCGACTTCTGCTCGCCGCCGGACCCCGGACCCCGCACATCGCGCGGCACCAGCGTCGGGTTGACGTTCGAGTGGACGACGTCCGCCGTGATGACCACGCGGGCCACGTCCTTGCGGGACGGGACCTCGTACATCACCGACTGGAGGACTTCCTCCATGATGGCGCGCAGGCCACGCGCGCCGGTCTGGCGCAGGATCGCCTGGTCGGCGATGGCCTCGAGCGCCTCGCGCTCGAAGTCAAGCTCCACGCCGTCGAGTTCGAACAGGCGCTGGTACTGCTTCACCAGTGCGTTGCGCGGCTCCACCAGGATCTGGAGCAGGGCCTCGCGGTCCAGGTTGTGGACCGAGGTGATCACGGGGAGGCGGCCGATGAACTCCGGGATCATCCCGAACTTCACCAGGTCCTCCGGCATGATGTCCTCGAACCGGTCCTTCTCCTGGAGCTCGCGCTTGGAGTGGATCGTGGCGCCGAAGCCGATGCCCTTGGCGCCCGCCCGCGACTCGATGATCTTCTCGAGGCCGGCGAAGGCGCCGCCCACGATGAAGAGCACGTTCGTCGTGTCGATCTGGATGAACTCCTGGTGCGGATGCTTGCGGCCGCCCTGCGGGGGAACCGACGCCGTCGTGCCTTCCAGGATCTTGAGCAGGGCCTGCTGGACGCCCTCGCCCGAGACATCGCGCGTGATCGAAGGGTTCTCGCTCTTGCGGGCGACCTTGTCGATCTCGTCGATGTAGATGATGCCCGTCTCGGCCTTCTTGACGTCGTAGTCAGCGGCCTGGATGAGCTTCAGGAGGATGTTCTCGACGTCCTCGCCGACATAGCCCGCCTCCGTGAGCGCCGTCGCGTCCGCGATGGCGAACGGGACGTTCAGCATGCGCGCGAGCGTCTGCGCGAGCAGCGTCTTGCCGGAGCCGGTCGGGCCGAGCAGCAGGATGTTGGACTTGGCGAGTTCGATCGCGTCGTCACGGCCCTGCGCGCCGCCGGTCTCGCCGGCCTGGACCCGCTTGTAGTGGTTGTAGACCGCTACCGAGAGGGCTTTCTTCGCGGGCTCCTGGCCCACGACATAGCCCTCGAGGAATTCGTAGATCTCGCGAGGCTTGGGGAGTTCCTCCCACCGCACCTCGCTCGTCTCCGCGAGCTCTTCCTCGATGATCTCGTTGCAGAGGTCGATGCACTCATCGCAGATGTACACACCGGGACCTGCGATGAGCTTCTTGACCTGCTTCTGACTCTTCCCGCAGAACGAGCACTTGAGCAGATCGCCGCCGTCACCGATGCGTGCCACGAGGTGCTTCCCCTTCGCCTGGGAGACGCCACGTTCAGCGACTCCTGGTGCCTCATATCCGACGGTACCTTGCCTGGCCCCCCGTTCGGGCCCCCCTTGGCACGGTTCACTTTGTCGTGGACCGTGCCAAGGAACGGCAGATGCTACAGCGCTGCGTCAGACGACCGACGAATTGTTCATCTTCCGGGTGGAGATGATCTGGTCGACCAGGCCGTACGCGAGCGCGTCCTCGGCCGTGAGGATCTTGTCGCGCTCGATGTCGTCGCGGATCTTCTCGATCGGCGTCGTGGAGTGCTTGGCCAGCATCTCCTCCAGCTGCGCACGCATCCGGAGGATCTCGTTCGCGGCGATCTCCAGGTCGGAGACCTGACCGCGGCCCGTCTCGCTGTAGGGCTGGTGGATCAGGACGCGCGCGTTCGGGAGCGCCATGCGCTTGCCCGGCGTACCGGCCGCGAGGAGCACGGCGGCGGCGGACGCGGCCTGGCCCATGCAGACCGTCTGCACGTCGGGCTTCACGAACTGCATCGTGTCGTAGATGGCCGTGAGCGCCGTGAAGGAGCCACCGGGGCTGTTGATGTAGATCGAGATGTCGCGGTCGGGGTCCATCGACTCCAGGCACAGGAGCTGCGCCATGACGTCGTTGGCGGACGCGTCGTCGATCTGCACGCCGAGGAAGATCACGCGCTCCTCGAAGAGCTTCGCGTACGGGTCGTACTCGCGCACGCCCTGCGAGGTGCGCTCGACGAAGCGCGGGATCACGTAGCGGGATTCGGCGGTCGGGCCGGTGTACTCGGCCTGGGTGGGCTCGTAGAGGCCGCTGCCGGGGTTGTTCTTCATCTCTGTAGGTCTCCTGAGGAGCGTGGGCTGGGTCGGCTTCGGAAGGGCTGAGCGGGCTGCTCAGGCTCCCGTGCCGCCGCCGCCCGGCATGCTGGCCGCGTTGGGCATGATGTCGTCGATGAGGCCGTACTCCTTGGCCTCCTGCGGGTCGAACCAGCGGTCGCGGTCCGAGTCGCGGGTGACCTGCTCGACGGTCTGGCCCGTGTGGAACGCGGTGAGGTCCGCCATCTTCTTCTTGGTGAGAAGCAGCCGCTCGGCGTGGATCTTGATGTCCGACGCGGAGCCCGCGAGTCCGGCGGAGGGCTGGTGGATCAGGATCTCGGCGTTCGGCAGCGCGAAGCGCTTGCCGGGGGTGCCGGCGCTGAGCAGGAACTGGCCCATCGAGGCCGCCATGCCCATCGCGATCGTCACCACGTCGTTCTGGATGTACTGCATGGTGTCGTAGATCGCCATGCCGGCCGTGATGGATCCACCAGGGCTGTTGATGTAAAGGAAGATGTCCTTGTCCGGCTCTGCGGCAAGGAGCAGCAACTGCGCGGTGATCTTGTTGGCGATGTCGTCGTCCACGGCCTGGCCGAGGAAGATGATCCGCTCGCCGAGCAGCCGGTTGTAGACCTGGTCGCCGAGGCCACCACCGATGGAGGGGTCGCCGGCGGCGGAGGGCATCAGATTCGTCACGTATCCACCTGCTCGTCTTACGACGGCGCCGGGCCGTCTCACGTCTTCTTCTGAGGCTTGGGACCCCGCGTGCTCGCCGCTCCGGGGCGGCTTCGGGGACTCCCCTGCCCTCGTATTCATGGACCCTAACGCTCAGCCCCGTCCGGGGAATCCCGCAAAGGTGACTGTTCGCTGTGAGCGCAGGTTCTGGCGGGGGCGCCTTGTCAGCTGCCGGGGCGCCCCGTCAGGGGCGCGGGGTACTGCGCGAGCAACCCCCACAAGCCGCAGACGCGGCTGCCACCGGCGGTCGCACGGCGGGTGCGGCCCGTCGGGGGCTGGCCGCACAGTTCCCCGCGCCCCTGACGGGGCGCCCCTATAAGGCCGGGCCCCGGGGACATGCGTCCCCGGGGCCCGGTCATGCGCTCAATGAAGCGAGGCTGCTCAGGCCTCGGTCTTCTTCTCCTCGGCCTCGGCCGGCTCGGCGGCCGCTTCCTCGGAGGAGGCCTCGACCGTCTCGGCGGTCTCGTCCTCGTCGTCGAGGTCCACGACCTCGCCGTTCGTGTCCTTGACCGTCGCGGCCTCCACGACGACCGCGAGGGCCTTGCCGCGGGCGACCTCGCCGACCAGCATCGGGACCTGGCCGCCTTCGACGACGGCCTGGGCGAACTGGTCCGGGCTCATGCCGGAGGACTGCGCGCGACGCATGAGGTGCTCGGTGAGCTCCTCCTGGTTCACGTTCAGCTTCTCCTTGTTGACGAGCTCGTCGAGGACGAACTGCGTCTTGATGCCCTTCTCGGCCTGCTCCTTGGTCTCGGCGTCGAACTCTTCCTCGGTCTTGCCCTGGATCTCCAGGTACTTCGCGAGGTCGAGGCCCATCTGGCCGAGCTGGTGGTTCACCAGGTTGTGCTTGCGGGTCTCGATCTCGTCCGCGAGGAGCTTCTCGGGGACGGGGACCTCGACCAGCTCGAGCAGCTTCTCCAGGACGCGCTCCTGGGCCTGCGTCGCCTGGTCGTACTGCTTCATGTTCTCGAGGCGCTTGCGGCTGTCCGCCTTGACCTCGTCCAGGGTGTCGAACTCCGACGCGAGCTGCGCGAAGTCGTCGTCCAGGGACGGGAGTTCACGGGCGGCGACCTGGGTGACCTTGACGGTCACCTCGGACTCCTTGCCCGCGGCGGAGCCGCCCTTGAGCTCGGAGGTGAAGGTGGCCTCGCCACCGGCCTCCAGACCCTTGACGGCCTCGTCGATGCCCTCGAGGAGCTCGCCGGAGCCGATCGTGTAGGAGACGCCGGACGCGACGCCGTCCTCCAGGACCTCTCCGTCGACCTTGGCCTCCAGGTCGAGCGTCACGACGTCGCCGTCTTCGGCGGCGCGCTCGACCGGCGAGGTGGACGCGAAGCGCTCACGGAGCTCCTCGACGGCCTTCTCGACGTCTTCGTCGCTGACCTCGACCGCGTCGACCTCGACCTCGATGCCGGAGTAGTCCGGGATCTCGATCGCGGGACGGATGTCGACCTCAGCGGTGAAGTTGAGGGTCTCGTTGTCCTTCAGCTCGGTGATGTCCACCTCGGGCTGGCCCAGGACGTTGAGCTCGGCCTCGTTCACGGCCTCGGTGTAGAACTTCGGGAGCGCGTCGTTGACGGCCTCTTCGAGGACGGCGCCGCGGCCGAACCGCTGGTCGATGACTCGGGCAGGGATCTTGCCCTTGCGGAAGCCCTTCACCGTGACCTGCTGGTTGATCTTCTTGTAGGCCGCGTCGAGGCTGTCCTTGAGCTCCTCGAAGGGCACCTCAACAGTGAGCCGAACCCGGGTCGGGTTCAGGGTCTCCACGGCGCTCTTCACGGTTCGGTCTCCTTGGGGCTGACTTCTTGGGATTGAGCCCGGCTCAGAGACACACGGGCACACAGCTTGCATAGTAACGGCAAGCGGGAGCCGACCCACAATGCGATCTTGTGAGGGAGATCTTGCTGGTCGGGGTGGCGGGATTTGAACCCACGGCCTTCCGCTCCCAAAGCGGACGCGCTACCAAGCTGCGCCACACCCCGTCGGTGCGACACGTAGGGTACATGCCCGCAGGCAGTGCGGCGCCCGCTGAATCGCGAGTACGTACGGGGTGTGCGGCGAGGGGCTCCGACCCGCTACGATGCTTGCCGTGCCGCGGTCGCCGACCAGCAGCGTCCCCGATGTATTGCGGGACGTACCGCGGCGTGTGCTGTGCGGGTGTAGCTCAATGGTAGAGCCCTAGTCTTCCAAACTAGCTACGCGGGTTCGATTCCCGTCACCCGCTCTGTGGCCTCCGGCCCGGTTCCTCGGAACCGGGCCGGAGGCTTTTGTGCGTTCATGGACCGCCCGAGCGGACATCTCGGCCCGCCGCCGGAGCCGCACCGGGCGTCGATCGGATGGACGCCTGTCTCCGGTGTCTCCGGCGGGACCGAGTCGCGTGACGGTGCCCCTGGCTTCGCAGGCCGCTCAGAAGCTGATCGAGTTGATCGTCTCGGCCACTTCGTTGAGGAAGCGGTTTATGGAAGGCGCCATTCCAGTTGAGGCGAGGAAGAACCCGAACAACACCGCGACGATCGCGGGCCCCGTTTTGATCGATCCTCCGCGGATCAGCACGATGAGGATGATCGCCAACAGCAACACCACTGACAGCGAAATGGCCACACTGATCACACCCTAGGTCGGTCTCTCCCCGGCCCGGGGGGTACGACCCCGCACACCCCCGCCAGAACCATCGTGCCACCAACGCGCCGTCCGTATGCGGCCGGTGACACATCGTCGGCCAACGCCGCACGTGCCCGGCGGGGGCCCGGCGCACGGGGGCGCCCTTGGGGCGTATGAACACCGCGCCCCCGCACGGCAATTCGAAGCCCGCGCACGGCCACTAATTCGGCTTGATCGTTTCCATTGCCACACAACTCGTTCGCCAGAAATTCGAATTGTTGCCGGCCACACATCACCGGCTTCACAAGGAGCCGATCAATCGGACATTTCACCAGAGTCGCCTGCGGGCGTTATGCAACGTTTAAGGGGGATGAGATGCGACGTAATGGACATACGGGCCCGTGTATCGCCCGTGTCATCGAGGGTGACAGGAGTTGAATCTCCATGTCGACTTCGGTCATTCCCGGGTACTCGGACCTCAATAGCCCTGAACCGTCTGTGATTGAGCTGACAGCCGAGTTGAGGGTTTTACGAATACACGCAAGCGACGCTAGGGTGCCTCAGATGTTCCACGCTGCCACCATCCCCGCAAGCGCAGTGCGGTCCCGGATCGTCTCACCGAGCTCTTGGTGGGAGGGCCTGTGACGAACTCGGTTCACCCGCACGGCCGCCACCGGGCGCCGCTCCCCCCGGCACATGTGCCGGCGGACGGAGTACCTGGCCCCCGCGCCCCCCAGTCCACCATGGCCGCGACTCTTCCCCACGCCCCGGCCGGCACCACCGCTCGACCCGGCTCCCTGGGCCACGCAGGCTCCACGGGCCACCCCGGTTCCACCACCGGCAAGCCCGTCTCCACGGGTCAACCCGCCAAGCAGCGCGACTCGTTCTTCGACAACGCCAAGTATCTGGCGATCGTCCTGGTCGCCATGGCGCACGCCTGGGAGCCGTTGACGGACGGCAGCCGCGCCGCAGAGGCGCTGTACATGACCGTCTACACGTTCCACATGCCGGCGTTCATCCTCATCTCCGGCTACTTCTCGCGCAGCTTCGACATGCGGTCCGACCGCCTCAAGCGCCTGGTGACCGGCATCGCCGTGCCGTACGTCATCTTCGAAGTCGCGTACACCTTCTTCAAGCGCTACGCGGACGACGATCCGACGCAGCCGATCAGTCTGCTCGACCCCTGGTACCTCACCTGGTTCCTGGTCGCGCTCTTCGTCTGGCGTCTGACGACCCCGCTGTGGAAGCTGGTGCGTTGGCCGATTCCGCTCGCGCTCGCCATCGCCGTGCTCGCGTCGATCTCGCCGGACATCGGTGACGACCTCGATCTGCAGCGCGTGCTGCAGTTCCTGCCCTTCTTCGTGCTCGGTCTGTTCATGAAGCCCGAGTACTTCCAGCTGGTGCGGCGCCGCGAGGTGCGGCTGCTCTCCGTCCCGATCTTCGCGAGCGCACTGCTCCTCGCGTACTGGGCCGGGCCGCGGATGACCTCGGCCTGGTTCTACCGCCGGGACAGCGCGCAGGAGTTGGGCGCGCCGTGGTGGGCCGGTGTCGTGATGACGCTGGCACTGTTCGGCTGCTCCGCCATCCTGACCGCCTGCTTCTTCGCGTGGGTTCCGCGCCGGAAGATGTGGTTCACGGTGCTGGGCGCGGGCACGCTGTACGGCTACCTGCTGCACGGCTTCCTCGCCAAGGGCTCGCGCTTCTGGGGCTGGTTCGAGAACTACGAGTGGATGCACACGCCTGCCGGCGAGGTACTCGTCTCGCTGGTGGCCGCGGCTGTGGTGACGCTCCTCTGTACGCCTCCGGTGCAGCGGATGTTCCGCTTCGCCATGGAGCCGAAGATGGAGTGGGCGTTCAAGCGGGATGCCGCGGCGCTGGCCAGGGAGCGGGCCAAGTCCTCGGCTTGACCGCTCGGTTCACAGGCCCAGCAGGGCGCGCATGTTGGTGTACTTCGCCGTGAGGCGAGTGCGGGTCGGCCCGTCTAGCTCTGCTAGGCGGGCCGGATTCGCGTTGTGGGCCAGGTCCGCCTCCTTCACCAGGCGGGCGCCGGGGGTTTCGAGGATGCGGGCGGCGTACGCCTGCGGGGACTCGCCCGGTTGTTTGGTGAGGGCGCGGACGATGGCCTTCGTGTACGGGGTGAGGGGCGCGGCCTCCAGCCACTCCTCGGTGAGGGCGTCGTCCTCGATGGCGTCGTGGAGCCAGGCGGCGGCGATCTGTTCCGGCGAACCGCCTCGGGCCTCGACCCCGTCCGCCACGGCTCGCAGATGCTCCGTGTAGGGGCGGCCCGCTTTGTCCTTCTGGGTGGCGTGGGCCTGGCGAGCGATGGCCTCCACCTCGGGCAGGGAGAGGGCGGGGTCGGGATTCATACGGGGATTGTCTCCCCGACCCCGCACAAGACGGCCTCAAACGCCGGACGGGCCGGATTCCCTCAACGCCGCCCTCGCCGGCAAGGCCGTCGCCGCCAGGCCCAGCGCCAGTGCCGCTCCCGCGAAGGACCCGTACAGCAGCGGTGGGATGTACGGGGATTCGCCCGTCAGGCCCCTCATCATCGGGACCAGTGTCGCCAGGGCGATCGCCGAGCCGATCACGATGCCCGCGCCGGCGACCAGGAGCGCCTCCCACCGCACCATGAGCATCACCTGGCGCCGGGTGGAGCCGATCAGGCGCAGGGTGTCGAGCTCGCGGCGGCGGTCCAGGACCGTCATCACCAGGGTGTTGGCCGCGGCGATCGCGGCGAAGCCGCCGAGTACGGCCGCCATCACCGTGTTCGCCCAGGCGTTGACCGCGCGTTCGGTGGACTGCGCCCTGGCGTAGCCGTCGCGGTCCTGGAGCGTGCCGAGGGCGGTGAGGGCCTGCGGTGCCTCGCCCTTCGTCCAGATCTCCGAGGAGAAGGACGACGTCACGTGGGGTTTCAAGTCCGCGGCGGGGAGCGTCACTTGGGAGAGGCCCAGGCCCCTGCCGTACGTGGCCACCACCTTCGGTGACGCCTTCGTGCCGTCGGGCAGCCGCAGCGCGATCCGCTCGCCCGTCTTCACGTGCGCGGAGTCCGCCAGCTTCGCGTCCACGGCGATCTCGCCCTTGCCGAGCGAGGCCATCGTGCCGCTCCTGACGTCCAGGTCCTGGACCGTGGCCAGGTCACGGGACGAGCCCGTCACGCCCTGCGTCGACGCCGTCTCCAGCCAGCGGTCGCCGCCGGAGCCCACCGGCACCAGGACGGAGGTCTTCAGGAGGCCCACGGCCGAGGTGACGCCCGGCGCCCGTCCGGCCTTCGTCACGCCGTCCGGGGTCGCTCCCGCCCCCGACACGGAGAGGATGTGGTCCGCCGTGATGCCCTCGCGCTGCTGGTCGGCGGCGACGCGGTCCTCGCTGGTGTGCATGAAGACGAGGGTCGACGAGAACGCCATCGCGAGAACGATCGGGGTGATCGCGGAGGCCAGACGGCGGGCGTTCGTACGGGAGTTGGCCGCCGCGAGCTGGGCGGAGGCGCCCGCACCGCGCAGCGGAAGTCCGAAAAGGGCCGCACAGCCGCGGGCGACCAGCGGGCCGAGCAGGGCCACGGCGAGCATGAACAGCATGACGATGCCGAGCGCCACGTTGGCCGCGTCGTCGCCCGTCAGGGAGGAGGCGACGCCGGACAGGACGCAGCCTCCGACGGCTGCCGCGATCCCCAGCGGCGTACGGATCCAGCCGAAGCGCAGGCGTTCCACGGAGGACTCGCTCAGGGCCTGGCCCGGCCTGATGCGGGAGGGCCGGCGGGCGGCCAGGTAGCCGGAGAGCAGCGCGGCGAGCACGGCGGCGCCGATGGCCGAGACGAGGGGGATGAAGGAGACCGAGAGGTCCAGGGTCTGCGGGAGGGCGCCCTTCTCCTTGAGCTGGCCGAACCACCACCTGGCCAGGGCGATTCCGGGCAGGACGCCGACCGCTCCCGCGAGGGGTGCGACGAGCAGGGACTCCGTGGCGATGGTGCGGCGGATCTGGCGGGGCGTCGTGCCGATGGCCCGCAGGAGCGCGTACTCACGGGCGCGCTGGCCTACGGAGAGCGCCACCGTGCCCGCGGCGGTGAACATGGCGACCATGGTGGCGATGCCGCCGAAGGAGCCGCCGATCCCGGTGAGCAGTTCCTTGGCGTAGGCGAGTTCGGAACCCTCGGCCTCGCTGCGGTCGTCGCCGGTGTGGACGGCGGCCTTGCCGCCGACGGCGTGCGCCACCTGGGACTTGAGGGCGTCGTCGGTGACGCCCTTCTTGGGCAGGACGGCGATGGCGTCGATGCGGTCGGGGCGGCCGGAGAGGCGTACGGCCTCGGAGTCGGCGAACCAGGCGGTGGGTGCGCCCTGCCGGGACTCGACGGTGCCGGAGACGCGGAAGTCGCGCGGTCCGTCCGCCGTGGTGAGCGTGGTGCGCTCGCCGACGGCCGCGCCGGGCGCGGCGAGGACGACCTCGCCGGGCTGCGGGGCGCGGCCCGCGGTCAGTTTCTCGCCGGTGAAGGACGTGGAGCCCCAGCCGTGTGCGGTGACGCCCTTGCCGCCGGACTGCACCGGGAAGGTGACGTCCGGGACGGCGGTGCGCGCGCCGGGCACCGAACGTGCCTTCGCCAGGAGGGAGTTGTCGATGCGGGCCCGGTCGGGCAGCGGGGTGTTCGACTCGGACCTGCTGTCTCCGCTGCCCGTGACGAAGTGGGCCGTCTGCTCGGCCGCGGCCACCACGGGGGCACCCGCGTACCGGGTGGGCGGCACCGATGCCCGCGCCCCGGTCTCCAGGAGGATGCCGCAGGCGGACACGATCATCGCGGCCATCATCAGCGCGACGAACGTGCCCACGAAGGCGGCGGGTTTGAAGCGGACGGCGGCGCGGGCGAGGCCGTTGGGCATGGGGATTCTCCGGAGTCCGTGGAAGGGCGGGGCCGTGGTGCGGGGCTAGGCCGCCGCTGTCGCGTACGCCGGAGCCGTCAGGGTCGTCATGCGCCGCGCGATCTGCTCGGCGGAGGCTCGCTCCAGGCGGTCCACGATCGCGCCGTCGGCGAGGAAGAGGACGCGGTCCGCGTAGGCGGCCGCGCCCGGGTCGTGGGTGACCATGACGACCGTGGCGCCCATGCCGTCGACGGCCGAGCGGAGCAGGGTGAGGATCTCGGTGGCCGTGGTGGTGTCCAGGGCTCCGGTCGGCTCGTCCGCGAAGATCACGTCCGGGTTCGTGACCAGGGCGCGGGCGATCGCGACGCGCTGCTGCTGGCCGCCGGAGAGCTCGCCGGGGCGGCGCTTGTGCTTGTCGGCGCCGAGGCCGACGCGGGCGAGCATGTCGGAGGCCTTGCGGCGGTCGGGGCGGTGGCCCGCGAGGCGCATCGGCAGGACCACGTTCTGCTCGACGGTCAGCGAGGGCAGCAGGTTGAAGGCCTGGAAGACGAAGCCGAGGCGGGTGCGGCGCAGCGCGGTCAGCTTGTTCTCGCTCATGGAGGTGATCTCCGTGCCGCCCAGCCTCACCGTCCCCTCGCTGGGCCGGTCGAGCCCCGCCGCGCACTGCAGGAAGGTGGACTTGCCGGAGCCCGATGGGCCCATGACGGCGGTGAAGCTGCCGCGCTCCAGGGCGAGGTCGATGCCGCTGAGGGCGTGCACGGCGCCGGAGCCCCTGCCGTACTTGCGGCGTACGCCGTGCAGTTCGACGGCCCAGTCGGTGCCGCGCGGTGCCGCGCCGGGCATCGGGGGCACCGTCGGGGACCCCGGTCCTTCGACTGCTTCCTTCTTGCGCCGCAGCCCCATGGCTCTCTCCGCCTTCCGTAGGTGATGCCTCGAACGTACGGATTCGGGGGTGGTGTGGACCATGAGGTCCCCCGGCGAATCGGGGGTGGGGATAGCCCCCGCAGCGAGCGGATGTACGCCATACAGAGTTGCCGCGTAAACCCTTTGGTAAGCTAACTATTGACGCGTTCTTGACGCTCCCTTTGCCATCGACGTGCGGAGTGTGCGTCTTCGGATCACCAGGAGGAACGGCATCGGACACGCAGACACCCTGATAGCCATGGGCGGCGCCTTTCTCGCCGCCGCCGTGCTCGCCCGCGTGGGCGGCCGCATCGGACTCCCCACCATTCCGCTCTTCATCCTGGCCGGGATACTCCTCGGCCCTCACACCCCCGGCGTGGTCCTGGTCTCCGACCCCCACGACCTGGAGATGCTCTCGGCGCTCGGCCTGGTGCTGCTGCTCTTCTACCTGGGCCTCGAGTTCCACATGGACGACCTCAAGACGGGCGGCCGCAAGATGGCCCTCGCCGGGGGGACGTATCTCGCGCTGAACGTCGGCGCGGGCCTGGGCTTCGGATTCGCCCTCGGCTGGGGCACCTCCGAAGCGCTGGTCCTCGCCGGAGTGCTCGGCATCTCGTCGTCGGCGATCGTCACCAAGGTGCTCGTCGACACCGGCCGGCTCGGCAACCCCGAGACGAAGCCGATCCTCGGCATCATCGTCGTCGAGGACATCTTCCTCGCGCTCTATCTGGCCGCGCTGCAACCCGTCCTGTCCGGCGCCGACAGCCTCGCGGCGGCCGTCATGGACGGCGGCAAGGCGTTCGGCTTCCTGCTCCTTCTCGCCCTCGTGGCGCGCTTCGGCACGAAGGTCGTCGGGCGGCTCATGGACACCCGTGACGACGAGCTGCTCGTCATCTCCTTCCTCGGCGCCGCGGTCTTCGTGGCCGGGGTCTCGGAGTGGTTCGGGGTCGCGGACGCGATCGGCGCGTTCATGGTCGGTCTGATGGTGGGCAGTACGGCGTCCGGCGAGCGCGTCCGCAAGCTCGTGCACCCCCTGCGGGACGCGTTCGGGGCGATCTTCTTCTTCGCCTTCGGCCTCTCGATCGACCCCGGCGACCTGCCCGTGGTCCTCTGGCCGGTGCTCGCCGCCGTGGCCGTGACGCTGCTCATGAACGTCCTGGCGGGAATCGGTGCGGCGCGTGTGTACGGCTTCGGGGCGGGCCCCGCGGCGAACATCTCCACCACCCTGCTCGCGCGCGGCGAGTTCGCCCTGATCCTGGCGACGATGGCGGCCACCGCGGGCCTCGACGAGCGGCTTTCGCCCTTCATCGCGGGGTACGTGCTGCTGCTCGCGGTGCTCGGCCCGCTGGCGGCGACCCGGGCCCACTGGCTGGCCCGGATCCTGCCGGGCGGGCGCGATCCCGCCCCCGATCCCGAGCCGGAGATGTCAGGCGCCCACTGACGGCTCCCGGCAGATCAGCAGCAGCGCCCGGTCGTCGTTGACGTCCTTCGCGACCGCCTCGATCAGGTGCCACGCGGCGCCGTGGAAGCCGCCCGCCACATAGCGGTCGGCTTCCCCGGTGAGCCGGTCGATGCCCTCGCTGATGTCGCGGTCGGAGGTCTCGACGATGCCGTCGGTGAACAGCATCAGTACGTCGCCGGGCTGCAGGGAGCCCTTCACCGGGTCGAACTGGGCCCCGTCGTAGACCCCCAGGAGGGGGCCGTCGGCGACCTTCTCCTCCCAGCGGCCGCTGCCCGCGCTGAGCTGCAGGCCCGGCGGGTGGCCCGCCGAGAAGAGTTCGTAGTCGCCGGTCTCCAGGTCCAGGACCAGATGGATGGAGGTCGCGAAGCCCTCGTCCCAGTCCTGGCGCAGGAGATAGCCGTTGGCCGCGGTCAGGAACGCGTGCGGCGGCAGCGAGCCGAGCAGACCGCCGAAGGCGCCCGACAGGAGCAGCGCGCGGGAGCCCGCGTCCATGCCCTTGCCCGAGACGTCCGTGAGGACGACCTCCAGGGTGCGGCCGCCGTTCGTGCGGGCCGCGACCACGAAGTCCCCCGAGAAGGACTGGCCGCCCGCGGGGCGCAGGGCCATCTCGCGGTGCCAGCCCCGGGGCAGCTTCGGCAGCTTGCTCTGTACGCGGATGCGTTCGCGCAGGTCGAAGAGCATCGTTCCGCCGCCGCGCCACGGCACCCCGACCCGGCTGCGGAACTGGGCGATGATCAGCCCGAAGAAGCCGCAGGCCGCGACGACCAGGACCACGCCGGGCGTGACCCGCGACGGCCCCTGCGTGTACGGGCCGAGCTGGACGGACTCCACGATGAGCGCGGCGGCTGCCGTCGCGTACAGGCCGAGCAGGCTGGAGGGCCGCAGCAGCAGGCCGCCGGCCACGATGGGCAGGACCAGCGCGGAGGGCGCGAACCAGACGTTGTTGACGATGGTGCAGAAGGTGATCACCGGGATGGTGACGAGCAGGCCCGCCAGCGCGATCCAGTCCGAGCCGTCGCCTCTGAAGTAGTCGACCCCGGATTTGCGCAGCCCTATGCGCGCCCGGTGGATCCGCTTCTTCATCCGGGCTGTGAACGTCTCGGCTTCCGCTCGCCTGCCTGCCATTGCTCCCGGACCCTATCCACCGGGCCAGGCACTTCGCACGGGAGGTGCCGGTTGTCCCCCGTCAGAGGCATGCGGCGGCCACGCGAAAATCCTGTCGCTCCGCCCGCTTCACCCTGGTAGGCATGGCATATGACGACGGAATTGCGGGAGTTGCGCCAGGAAGACTGGGACGAGTACTACGGGACGCTGGAGCTCGCCTTCGGCGGCGTCGCCGAGGCGAAGGAGGAGCACGAGCTCTGGAACGCACTGACCGAGTTCGACCGCTTCTTCGGCACCTGGGAGGGCGAGACCTGCGTCGGCACGACGGGAGCGTTCAGCTTCCGCCTCTCCGTGCCGGGGGGCTCACTGGTGGACGCGGCCGGTGTGACGATGGTCAGCGTCGCGGCCACGCACCGGCGGCGCGGGATCCTCACGTCGATGATGCGGCGCCAGCTCGACGACGTACGCGCGAAGGGCGAGTGCCTGGCCGTGCTCACGGCCTCCGAACCCGCCATCTACGGACGGTTCGGGTACGGCGCGGCGACCCTGCAGATGAAGGCCGAGATCGACACGGCACGCGTGCGCCTGTCGCTCCCGGCCGGCACCGATGACGTACGCCTTCGGTACGCCAAGCCCGCCGACGTCCACGCGGCGTGCGAGGCGCTGTACGCACGACGGGTGAGCGAGCGGCCCGGGATGCTGGCCAGGCAGCCGGGCTGGGAGCGGCTCGGGCTGCTCGACCCGGAGAGCGAGCGCCATGGCGCGTCACCGCTCCAGTGTGTGCTCGCCGAGCGCGACGGGGAGCTCGTGGGGTACGCGCGCTTCCACGTGAAGCCCGAGTGGGACGCGGCGGGCCCCAAGGGCACGGTCAAGCTGCGCGACCTGGAGGCCCTCGACCCGGCGGCGAACGCGGCGCTGTGGCAGTTCCTCTTCGGCATCGACCTGACGTCGACGGTGGAGGCGCACAGCCGCCCGGTGGACGACGCGGTGCTCCACCTCGTCTCGGACGTGCGGCGCTGCGGGCTCCAGGTGAAGGACTCGCTCCACGTACGTCTGGTGGACGTGGGGGCCGCCCTGGAGGCACGCGCCTACCGGACGCCGGTGAACCTGGTGTTGGAGGTCGACGACGCCTTCTGCCCCTGGAACACGGGCCGTTGGCGGCTCAAGGGCGACGTGAAGGGCGCGACCTGCGAGCGCACCGAGGACGACGCCGATCTCGCCCTGTCCGTACGGGACTTGGGGTCGGCCTATCTCGGCGGCATCTCCCTGACGTCACTGGCGGCCGCGGGCCGGGTGCGGGAACTGCGCCCGGGCGCACTGGCCGAGGCGACGCCGGCCTTCGGGTCGGACGTCGCGCCGTGGCTGCCGCACGGGTTCTAGCCGGGGGCTTCAGAGGAGCTGGGGCGTCGGGACGCTCTTCGGCTTGCGGGTCGCCAGATAGAGGGCGACCAGCCAGCCGATGAGCGAGGCGCCGAGGAAGAGGTTGATGACGAGGATCACCCAGCGGAGTTCGACGTCCCGGTTGAAGGCGATGAGGGACGGCAACAGGAAGACGGCGACGAAGAGCACGCCGACCGCGATGGCCAGCGGCCCGTCCATCCAGCTTGCTTCGAACCCGAACATGAGATCCCCCGTTGAACTGGCGTTTCGGTCAAGCGGTGATCTTATGCGAGCCGCCCGTCCGCGGGCTCAGGACACCGTTCCCTGACAGGAGGGGCACCAGAACAGATTGCGGGCGGCGAGATCGGCGGTGCGGATCTCGCCGCCACAGATGTGGCAGGGCATCGTGGCCCTGCGGTACACGTACACCTCGCCGCCGTGGTCGTCCACGCGCGGCGGGCGGCCCATCGCCTCGGGCGTGTGCTCGGGCCTCACGGTGTCGATGCGGTTGAGGCGCACGCCCTCGCGCATCAGGCCGACCAGGTCGTCCCAGATCGCCGTCCACTGGGCGGGGCGGATGTCCTTGCCCGGGGTGTACGGGTCGATGCGGTGCCGGAAGAGGACCTCGGCGCGGTAGACGTTGCCGACGCCCGCGATGACCTTCTGGTCCATGAGGAGCGCGGCGATGGTGGTGCGGCTGCGGGAGACGCGGGCGTAGGCCTTGTCCGGGTCGTCGGCTTCCCGGAGCGGGTCCGGGCCGAGGCGGGCGTGTATCGCCTGCTTCTCCTCGTCCGTGATGAGGGCGCAGGTCGTGGGGCCGCGGAGGTCGACGTACGCGTCGGTGGTGGCCAGGCGGAGGCGGACGGTGTCCGTGGGCGGGTTCGCGGCGGCCGTGCCGCCGAAGGTGACCTTGCCGAAGAGGCCGAGGTGGATGTGGATCCAGCCGGTTTCGGCGAAGCCGAGAAAGAGGTGCTTGCCGTGGGCCTCGGCGGTGTCCATCTCCTGCCCGTTCAGCAGGGCCGCGCTGTCGGAGAACTTGCCCTGGGGGCTGGTGACGCGGAGGGGGCCTCGGCCCTCGAAGCGGGCGCGGTGGTCGTCCGCGAGGCGGTGAATGGTGTGCCCCTCCGGCACGGTTCCTCCCAAGGGGTGCGGGTTGATCGGAGCCGCCCCTCGGCGCACCGGAAATCACCGGCTTCGCCGGGTTCGTCCTCGAACGCCGGACGGGCTGAGAGTCCAGCCCGTCCGGCGTTCGGAGAGAAGAGAAGAGAAGGGTCTCAGCCCTGCGGGTGGTGGGCCGGGATCGGAGGCAGTTCGCCCGTGGACTCGTAGGCCGACAGCATGTCGATGCGGCGGGTGTGGCGCTCCTCGCCCGAGTACGGCGTCGACAGGAAGATCTCGACGAACTTCGTCGCCTCTTCCCGCGAGTGCATCCGGCCGCCGATCGACACCACGTTCGCGTCGTTGTGCTCACGCCCGAGCGCGGCCGTCTGCTCGCTCCAGGCGAGGGCGGCCCGCACCCCCTTCACCTTGTTCGCGGCGATCTGCTCCCCGTTGCCGGAGCCCCCGATCACGATGCCGAGCGACTGGGGGTCCGCCGCCGTCTTCTCCGCGGCGCGGAGGCAGAAGGGGGGGTAGTCGTCCTGGGCGTCATAGATGTGGGGCCCGCAGTCGACGGGCTCGTGGCCGTGGCTCTTGAGCCACTCGACCAGGTGGTTCTTCAGTTCGTAGCCAGCATGATCCGAGCCGAGGTACACGCGCATGCGACTGAGTGTGGCATGTCGCGGGGCGGGTAGCGGCGTCCGGGGGCAGGACCTTGGTCACCAAGGTCTGGGCCTTCGGGCCGGAATATCACGATCCGGAGTCAGGACTTCCGTCACGTACACCGCTGAGTTTGAATGCGTGGGCTCGTGACCCGAGAACTTAAGGATTCGTCCATGACCTCGCAACCCTCCCTTGCGAAGGCAGACCGCAACCCCGTAGACCCTGGGGATTCGCAGTCTGGAGACACCGGTGACGGCCTCAAGGCCGGGCTGAAGAACCGCCACCTCTCCATGATCGCCATCGGTGGCGTCATCGGAGCGGGCCTCTTCGTCGGCTCCAGCTCAGGTATCGCCGCCGCAGGGCCCGCCATCCTCGTCTCGTACGCCCTCGTCGGCACGATGGTCGTCCTGGTGATGCGGATGCTCGGCGAGATGGCCGCCGCACGGCCCACGTCGGGCTCCTTCTCCACCTACGCCGACCAGGCCCTCGGCCGCTGGGCCGGTTTCTCCATCGGCTGGCTCTACTGGTTCTTCTGGGTCGTGGTGCTCGCGGTGGAGGCCACCGCCGGAGCCGTCATCCTCAACGGGTGGATACCCGCCGTCCCGCAGTGGGGCTGGGCGCTCATCGTGATGGTGGTGCTCACCGCCACCAACCTCGTCTCGGTCGGCTCCTACGGCGAGTTCGAGTTCTGGTTCGCCGGGATCAAGGTCGTCGCCATCGGCGGGTTCGTGATCATCGGTCTGCTCGCCGTCTTCGGCGTGCTGCCCGGCTCCGACAACCCCGGCGCCGGATTCGCGCACCTCACCGACGCGGGCGGATTCATGCCCAACGGCGCGGGCGCCATCCTCACGGGCGTCCTCATGGTCGTCTTCTCGTTCATGGGCTCCGAGATCGTCACGCTGGCCGCCGGTGAGTCCGAGGACCCGCAGCGCGCCGTCACGAAGGCCACGAACAGCGTCATCTGGCGTATCGGCGTCTTCTACCTGGGCTCGATCTTCGTCGTGATCACGCTGCTCCCGTGGGACGACAAGTCGATCCTCAAGGACGGTTCGTACGTCGCCGCCCTGAACTCGATCGGCATCCCGCACGCCGGTCAGGTCATGAACGTCATCGTCCTGACCGCCGTCCTCTCCTGCCTCAACTCCGGGCTCTACACCGCTTCCCGCATGGCCTTCTCGCTCGGCCAGCGCGGTGACGCGCCCAAGTCCTTCGCGCGCACCAACGCGCGCGGTGTGCCGCAGGCCGCGATCCTCGGGTCCGTCGTGTTCGGCTTCGTCGCCGTCTGGTTCAACTACCAGTGGCAGGACACCGTCTTCGACTTCCTGCTGAACTCCTCGGGCGCGGTGGCCCTCTTCGTCTGGCTGATGATCGCGTTCACGCAGCTGCGGATGCGCGGCATCATCCTGCGCGAGGAGCCGGAGAAGCTGGTCGTGAAGATGTGGCTCTTCCCGTACCTGACCTGGGTCACGATCGCGATGATCTCGTTCGTGCTCGTCTACATGCTGACCGACGAGGCCGGGCGCAAGCAGGTGCTGCTCTCGCTGCTCGCGGCGGCGTTCGTGGTCGCGTTCTCCGTCATCCGGGAGAAGGTGCGGCCCCGCGTCGACGCCGGCACCGGCACTGACACCGACAAGGTCGGCACCGGCGTCGACGCCTAACCGGTGCGGTCCGACGGTGGCGTGGTCGACGTACCCGCCACCGTCGGCGGACGCGTGCTCGGTCCCGGCGAATCGCTGCCGCCGGGACCGCGCGCGGTGAAGAACATGACGGCTGCCACGGCGGCCGCGACCAGCAGGACCACGGCGGTCAGGACGTGGGGCCGCCAGCCGGCCCCCGCCCGATCGCCGTCCGGCTTTCGGGGCGGCCGCGGGGGCGGTGCCGTGAGCGCCGCCCACAGCGCCTCCTCCACCTCGTCCAGGTCCGGCCGCCGCGCCGGGTCCTTGGCCAGAAGCGCCGACAGAAGAGGACGCAACCCGCTTGGTTCGGGCGGCAGTTCGGGCGCGTCGTGCAGGACGGCCACCAGCGTGGTCAGGGCCTCCTCGCGAGCGAAGGGCGAACTGCCCCGCAACGCCGTGCAGAGCGTCGCGCCCAAGGACCAGAGGTCGGACGGCGGGCCCTGCGGAGCCCCCGAGACCCGCTCGGGCGCCATGTACTCGGGCGAGCCCACTAGCAGTCCCGTCTGCGTGAGCCGCCCGGAGTCCTGGAGCGCGGCGATGCCGAAATCGGTGAGGACGATCCGTCCGGCGGGCCCCCCGGCGCCCATCAGGACGTTCTCGGGCTTGATGTCGCGGTGCAGTACGCCCGCCGCGTGCACCCGGCGCAGCGCCGCGACCAGGGCCAGGCCGACCCGGGCCGCGTCGCGCTCGTCCAGCGGCCCCTCCTCGTCGACGTACCGGGCCAGGGAACGCGCCTCGACGAGCTCCATGACGATCCAGAGCCGGCCGTCCTCCTCGGCGACGTCATAGACGCGTACGACACCGGGGTGATCGATCCGCGCGCTGGCCCGCGCCTCGCGCAGCGCACGCTCCCTGCGGACGCGGGCGTCCTCGGCGTCCAGGCCGTCCGCGATGTCGATGCGCATCTCCTTGACCGCCACGCGGCGATCCAGGAGCTCGTCGGCCGCGCGCCACACGCGCCCCATGCCGCCCTGGCCGACCACGTCGAGCAGGCGATAGCGGCCCGCGACCACTGAAAGCTCCGGCATGGGCGCTCACCCCCGAGTCCCCTTTCATGACAGCACAGTTCGCCCGGTTCCCGAAGAGCCGGAAAACTTGACGGCGGATGTCAGGTTTTCCGGGGAGGCTCTGACGCGTCAGCCAGCACCGCGCACTCCTTGGAGGACCACCGTGGACTTCACCGACAGGCAACCCGACCAGCGACTCGACCAGCGCCTTGTGTTCCGGCCCGGCGACGACGGGTACGCCGAGGAGATCGCCGGATTCCAGACCGGCTTCACCCAGCGGCCCGCCATCGTGTTCGGGGCCGAGAGCGCCGATGACGTCGTCGCCGCCGTGTCGTACGCCGCCGATGCGGGGCTGCCCATCGGTGTGCAGGCCACCGGGCACGGTCTTCCCGGGGCCTCGGAGGGCGGCGTACTGATCAGCACCCGGCGGATGGATTCCGTCCGGATCGATGCCGACGCGCGCACGGTCACCGTGGGCGCGGGCGTCCGCTGGGGCCAGGTCGTCGAGGCCGCGGCGGCGCACGGACTCGCGCCGCTGAACGGTTCGGCGCCGGGCGTGGGCGCCGTCTCGTACACGCTGGGCGGCGGGCTCGGCATCCTGGCCCGGGAGTTCGGGTACGCGGCCGACCACGTCCGGTGGCTCGACGTCGTCACGGCGGACGGCACTCTGCGCCGCGTCACGGCGCGGGCCGAGCCCGAGCTCTTCTGGGGGCTGCTCGGCGGCGGGGCGAACCTGGGGGTGGTGACGGCCCTGGAGATCGGCCTGGTGCCGGTGGCGCGGCTGTACGGCGGGGCGATCGAGTTCGACGGCGGGGAGGTCGACCCGGCGGACGTGCTGCGGGCGTACGAGGCGTGGACGCGGACCGTGCCGCGGGAGCTGACCTCGTCGGTGGCGGCGCTGGTCTATCCGGACATCCCGCAGCTGCCGCCGCATCTGCGGGGCCGCTATCTGGTGACGGTCCGGGTCGCGTACACCGGCTCCGAGGCGTCGGGCGAGCGGCTGGTGGCGCCGTTGCGGGAGATCGGGCCCACGGTCTCGGACTCGCTGCGGGAGATGCCGTACACCGACAGCCACACGATCCACAGCGACCCGGACTTCCCGCACTCCTACTACGGGGACAGCGTGGTGGTGCGCGAGCTGGACGTCGCGGCGGCGTGCGAGCTGCTCGCGCTGACCGGTCCGGCCGCCGAGCAGATGCACGTCGTCCAGATCAACCAGCTGGGCGGGGCGCTTGCGAAGCCCGCGGGGAACGCGGTGCCGTACCGGGACGCGGGGTGGCTGGTGCGGGTGCTCTCACCCTTCGAAGCCGGTGACGACGCGGGTCTCGACGCGGTGCGGGCCGTGCAGGCGCGGGCGTTCGGGCTCTTCGCGCCGGAGGTCGAGGGGCGGCTGCTCAACTTCGCCTTCGCCGCCGGGGACCGGCCCGAGGGGCTGTACGACGCCGGGACGCGAAAGAGGCTCGCCGGGCTGAAGGCCACGTACGACCCGGCGAACCTCTTCAGGCGGAACTACGACGTCGGTTGACCGCTCAGCGGTCGAGGAGCTTCCACGCCGTGGGCAGCGCGCCCATCGCGAGCGCGGCCTTCAGGGCGTCGCCGATCAGGAAGGGCGTGAGCCCGGCGGCGACGGCCTGGGTCATCGACATGTCGGTCGCGGCGGCGAGGTACGGGACACCGACCGCGTAGATGATCGCGGAGCCGAGCACCATCGTGCCCGCGGTGCGCAGGACGGAGCGGTCGCCGCCGCGGCGGGCGAGGGCGCCGACCACGGTGGCGGCGAGCAGCATGCCGAGCACGTAGCCGAGGGACGGGGCGGCGACGCCGGAGCCCGCCTCCGCGAACCACGGCATGCCGGCCATGCCGACGAGGGCGTACACGGCGAGGGCGAGGAAGCCGCGGCGGGCGCCGAGGGCGGTGCCGACGAGGAGGGCGGCGAAGGTCTGTCCCGTCACCGGTACGGGGGAGCCCGGGACGGGCACGGCGATCTGGGCCGCTATGCCGGTCAGGGCGGCGCCCCCGAGGACGAAGGCCGCGTCCTTCGCGCGGGACGCGGGGAGCAGGTCCGCGAGGACCTGGCCGGGACGGGAAGAGACGGCGGCGATGCTCATCGGGACTCCGCGGGTTCTGGGACGGGCAGGTGGGACCCCGCGACGCTATCTCAGGCGGGGGCGCCTCTCACGGTGTACGGGTGACAAGGTGCGGGGCACCTTGTTGGTGGGCACTGTACAAAGCGATGGGCGTACCCCTGCGGGGAGCGTGACGCTCGTCACTGAGGTGGGCGGCGCGAGGGTCCCGTTTTGCGTACGGGGATGCCGCCCGGGGAGACTGTAGGTTCCCGCCAATTTCTTTGTGAGCCCGAGAGCAGCGCTAAGCACCATGCACGACGCAACCCCCGATTCATCGGCGCCCGGCAGTGGGGGCACGACGGCGACGGAGCCCGAACCTCTCGGCGGAGGTCTCAAGCAGCGGCATCTCACCATGCTCGGGCTCGGTGGGGTCATCGGGGCGGGGCTCTTCGTCGGGTCCGGGGCCGGGATCGCCGTGGCCGGGCCGGGCATCGTCGTCTCGTACCTCATCGCCGGTGCGCTCGCGATGTGCGTGATGCGGATGCTCGGCGAGATGTCGGCCGCGATGCCCGCGTCCGGGTCCTTCTCCGTGCACGCCGAGCGCGCGCTCGGCCGCTGGGCGGGGTTCAGCGTCGGGTGGCTCTACTGGTTCCTGCTCGTGGTCGTGCTCGCCGTGGAGGCGACCGGCGCCGCGCAGATCGCCAACGGCTGGGCGCCGGGGATCCCGCAGTGGGCCTGGGTGCTGATCTTCATGCTGGTGTTCACCGCCGCCAATCTCGCCTCCGTGAAGAACTTCGGCGAGTTCGAGTTCTGGTTCGCCGCCCTGAAGGTCTTCGCGATCGTCGCGTTCCTGGTCCTCGGGCTGCTCGCGATCTTCGGGGTGCTGCCCGACACGGACCCCGTGGGCCTCACCAACCTCACCGGACACGGCGGCTTCCTGCCCAACGGCTGGGAGGGCGTCACCTCCGGTGTGCTCGCCGTCGTCTTCGCCTTCGGCGGCCTGGAGGTCGTGACGATCGCGGCAGCCGAGTCCGACGACCCGGTGCGCTCGGTCGCCCGCGCCGTGCGCAGCGCCGTCTACCGCATCCTCTTCTTCTACGTCGGCTCGATGCTGGTCATCGTGACGGTGCTGCCGTGGACGGCGGAGAAGGCGGGCGTCAGTCCGTATGTGACGGTCCTGGACTCGATCGGGGTGCCGTCCGCCGGCACGATCATGAACATCGTGGTGTTCGTCGCGCTGCTCTCGGCGCTGAACGCCAACCTCTACGGCTCGTCCCGGATGGTCTTCTCGCTCGCCGAGCGCGGCGAGGCCCCCAAGGCCCTCCTGAAGGTGTCGGGCGGCGGGGTGCCGCGCCGGGCGGTCCTCGCGTCCGTCGCCTTCGGCTTCGTGTCCGTCGTACTCAATCTGAAGTGGCCCGACTCGGTCTTCCTCTACATGCTCAACTCGGTCGGCGCGGTGCTCCTGTTCGTGTGGGCGCTGATCGCGGTCTCGCAGCTGCGCCTGCGCCGCCGCATCGAGCGCGAGGCGCCGGAGCGGCTCGTCCTGCGGATGTGGGCGTTCCCCTACCTGACGTGGGCGGCGCTCGCGGCGATGGCGGCCGTGATCGGGCTGATGCTGACCGACGACGGGGCACGGCCGCAGCTGCTGTGGTCGGCGGACGCGACGGGCCTGGTCCTCGCGGTCGCGGGGCTGCGGGAGTGGCGCGAGAAGCGCATGAAACGGGCGTGAACAACTTGTGTCCGCTTCTTCACAACGTGTGAGCGTCGTGTCCGTATAGCGGTCAGGTGTTCCCTGTCAGCGGTACCGGACTTCAGACTGTGGGCCGCTCGCTCCCCCGTCTCGGCTACTGAACAGGGCACGCCCATGTCTCGGATGTCCACCCCCCAGGACACCCCCAAGGACGCAGCACCCGACGCGGCTCCCCAGGCCGATTCCCCGCTCGTCCACGGTCTCAAGCAGCGGCATCTCTCCATGATCGCCCTCGGCGGCGTCATCGGAGCCGGCCTCTTCGTGGGCTCCGGAGCGGGCATCGCCGCGGCGGGCCCCTCGATCGTCCTCGCCTACGCGATATCCGGCGCGCTCGTCATGCTCGTGATGCGGATGCTGGGCGAGATGTCGGCGGCGAACCCGGCGTCCGGCTCCTTCTCGGTCCACGCCGAGCGGGCGATCGGCCCCTGGGCGGGCTTCACCGCCGGCTGGGGCTTCTGGTTCCTGCTCTGCGTCGCCGTCGGCCTGGAGGGCATCGGCGCCGCGAAGATCATGGTGGGCTGGTTCCCCGACAGCCCCGAGTGGGCCTGGGTCGCCCTCTTCATGCTGGTGTTCTGCGGGGCCAACCTGACGGCCGTGAAGAACTTCGGCGAGTTCGAGTTCTGGTTCGCCGCCCTCAAGGTCGGCGCGATCGCGCTCTTCCTGGGCATCGGCGTCCTGGCCATCCTCGGCATCCTGCCCGGCTCGGACGCCTCCGCGCCCGGCACGGCCAACCTCACCGGTGAGGGCGGGTTCATGCCGAACGGCACGGACGGCCTGATCATCGGCCTCCTCGCGTCCGTGTTCGCGTACGGCGGTCTGGAGACCGTCACGATCGCGGCCGCGGAGTCCGAGAACCCGGTCCAGAGCGTCGCCAAGGCCGTGCGCACGGCGATGTGGCGCATCGCCCTCTTCTACGTCGGTTCGATGCTCGTCGTCGTCACGCTGCTGCCGTGGGACAACAAGGAGGTCGTGGCGAAGGGCCCGTACGTCGCCACGCTCGACCACCTGGGCATCCCGGGCGCGGGCCAGATCATGAACGTCATCGTCCTGATCGCCCTGCTCTCCGCGATGAACGCCAACATCTACGGCGCGTCGCGCATGTCGTACTCCCTGATCGCGCGCGGCCAGGGCCCCAAGGCGCTCGGCCGCGTCTACAGCGGCGTCCCGCGCCTCGCGGTCCTCGCCTCCTCGGTCTTCGGCTTCGTCTGCGTCCTGCTCAGCTACTGGCGCCCGGACGACGTCTTCCCCTGGCTCCTGAACATGATCGGCGCGATGATCCTGGTCGTCTGGATCTTCATCGCCGCCTCGCAGCTGATCCTGCGCCGCAGGACGGAGCGCGACGAGCCGCAGAAGCTGGTCGTGAAGATGTGGGCCTACCCGTTCCTGACCTGGGTCGCCCTGGCCGCGATGGCGTACATCTTCTACCTGATGACGGAACAGCCCGACACGCGCAAGCAGCTCCTGGCCACGGGCACGCTGACGCTGATTCTGGCCGTGATCGGTTTCGCGCGGCAGAAGAGGGCCGAACGCGCGGCGGTCGCCGCCGAGTAGCGACACACCTCTGCGCGAGAGGGCCCCGGGTCGACGGACTCGGGGCCCTCTCGCGTTTCCCCGGACCTAGGACCAAGGGCTGATCAACTCCGACCCACTCCTGCTGCTAGCCTGCACTTGCATATAGGTTGCAATAAGCGTTGCACTACAGCAGAGCAGCAGTCGGAGGGCTCGGACATGGCCATTTACACGCTTCCTGAACTTCCGTACGACTACGCGGCGCTCGAGCCGGTCATCAATCCCCAGATCGTCGAGCTGCACCACGACAAGCACCACGCGGCGTACGTGAAGGGCGCGAACGACACCCTTGAGCAGCTGGAGGAGGCGCGCGACAAGGAGACGTGGGGCGCCATCAACGGCCTGGAGAAGAACCTGGCCTTCCACCTCTCCGGCCACATCCTGCACAGCATCTACTGGCACAACATGAACAGCCCGAAGGACGGTGGCGGCGGTGAGCCGCTGGCCGCGGACGGTGTCGGCGACCTCGCGGACGCGATCACCGAGTCCTTCGGCTCCTTTGCCAAGTTCAAGGCCCAGCTGACCAAGGCCTCGGCGACCACGCAGGGTTCGGGCTGGGGCGTGCTCGCCTACGAGCCGCTCAGCAACCGCCTCATCGTCGAACAGGTCTACGACCACCAGGGCAACGTCGGCCAGGGCTCGACGCCGATCCTGGTCTTCGACGCCTGGGAGCACGCCTTCTACCTCCAGTACAAGAACCAGAAGGTGGACTTCATCGAGGCCATGTGGCAGGTCGTCAACTGGCAGGACGTCTCCAAGCGTTACGCGGCCGCCAAGCAACGCGTGAACAGCCTGCTGCTGGCCCCCTGAGAACGCCCTGCCTCGTGATCGTCTTCTCAACCTTCGCCGAGGCAGGCGGATGGACGAAGGACCCCCGTGAGGACATGGCTCACGGGGGTCTTTCGGTATGCCGGGTTCCGGGGGACGGTAAGGCCATGTCAGATCCCTGGAGGCGCTGCCTGAACTGTGGCGACAGCCACCAAAACTTCCAGAAGCCCACGGGAGACGCACTGGACGTCGTCATCGCCCGGGTGGGCCCCGCCGACGCGGGCAAATACTGGCGGTGCGGCCGCCAGGGCTGCCTGCGGGTACAGAACTACTGGGCCCACCGGGACGGTTTCGACCTCCCCCCGTCCTTCGGCTAGCTCAGTCGAAGATCGGGCCCTGCGTACGCGTGCGCTTGATCTCGTAGAAGCCCGGCGTGGACGCCACGAGCAGCGTGCCGTCCCACAGCTTCGCCGCCGCCTCGCCCTTCGGTGCGGGCGTCACGACGGGACCGAAGAAGGCGACCTGCTCGCCGTCCGCGCCGGGGACGGCGATGACGGGCGTGCCCACGTCCTGGCCGACCTTGTCGATGCCCTCCTGGTGGGAGGCGCGCAGCTGGGTGTCGTACTCGTCCGAGTCCGCGTAGTCCGCGAGCTCCTCGGGCAGGCCGACGTCCTTGAGCGCGGACACGACCGCCTCGCGGGTCGGGCCCTCGCCGAGGTTGTGGAAGCGGGTGCCAAGGGCGGTGTAGAGCTTCCCGGTGTAGTCGTCGCCGTGCTTCTGCTGGGCGGCGATGACCACGCGGACCGGGCCCCAGGCCTTCGTCTCGAGCATGTCCCGGTACTCCTCGGGCAGCTCGTCGAGCCGGTCCTCGTTCAGTACGGCGAGGCTCATGACATGCCAGCGGACCTCTACGTCGCGGACCTTCTCCACCTCGAGCATCCAGCGCGAGGTCATCCAGGCCCACGGGCACAGCGGGTCGAACCAGAAGTCAACAGGGGTCTTGCCGTTCTCGGACATGTCTCTCCCTAGGGAATGCTTGCGCGCTTGGCCAGGGGAACGTCAGTGATCTGCCCAGGCATTCCCGGATACCGCCCGCTGAGGCCACATGCGAGGATCGTAGACATTCGTACAGGTCGTGCGATCCACGACTTCCCCCTGCGAGTACAAGGGAGTACCGCCCGTGCCCGGTGAGAATCTTTCCCGCGACGAGGCCCAGGAGAGGGCCGCGCTGTTGTCCGTCGACGGGTACGAGGTCTTTCTCGACCTGCGCTCCGCGATCGGCGAGAGCGTCCAGGAGCCGCGCACGTTCCGCTCCGTCACCACGATCCGCTTCCGCTCCGCCGAACCCGGCGCCGCGAGCTTCGCGGACCTGATCGCCCCGAGCGTCACGGCACTCTCGCTCAACGGCAAGGACCTGGATCCCTCCGAGGTCTTCGACGGCACCCGCATCACCCTGGAGGACCTGGCCGCGGAGAACGAACTGGTGGTGGACGCCCAGTGCGCCTACAGCCGCACCGGCGAGGGCATGCACCGCTTCGTCGACCCGGAGGACGGCGAGGTCTATCTCTACACGCAGTACGAGCCCGCGGACTCACGGCGCGTCTTCGCCAACTTCGAGCAGCCCGATCTGAAGGCACCCTTCCGGTTCGAGGTGCGGGCCCCCGAGGGCTGGACCGCCTGGTCGAACGGCTCCGGTGAACTGGTCGACGGGGTATGGAAGTTCGCCGAGACGAAGCCGATCTCGACGTACATCACGGCGGTCGTCGCGGGTCCGTACCACTACGTGACGGACTCCTACAGCCGCACGTTCGACGACGGCACGACGCTGGACATCCCGCTCGGCGCCCTGTGCAGGAAGGGCCTCGCCAAGCACTTCGACGCGGACGACGTCTTCCTGGTCACCAAGCAGGGGCTCGACTTCTTCCACGACAACTTCGACTACCCCTACCCCTTCGGGAAGTACGACCAGGCCTTCGTCCCGGAGTACAACCTGGGCGCGATGGAGAACCCCGGCTGTGTGACCTTCCGCGAGGAGTACATCTTCCGCGGCAAGGTGACCCAGGCGTCGTACGAGCGCCGGGCCAACGTCATCCTGCACGAGATGGCGCACATGTGGTTCGGCGACCTCGTCACCATGCGCTGGTGGGACGACCTGTGGCTCAAGGAGTCCTTCGCCGACTTCATGGGCACCTTCTCGATGGTCGAGGCGACGCGCTTCACCAACGGCTGGATCACCTTCGCCAACAACCGCAAGGCGTGGGCCTACCGCGCCGACCAACTGCCCTCCACGCACCCGGTCACGGCCGACATCCGCGACCTGGAGGACGCCAAGCTCAACTTCGACGGGATCACGTACGCGAAGGGCGCGTCGGTACTGAAGCAGCTCGTCGCCTACGCGGGACGCGACGCGTTCCTCGAAGGCGCCCGCCGCTACTTCAAGCGGCACGCGTACGGGAACACCCGCCTCGGCGACCTCCTCTCGGTCCTGGAGGAGACCTCCGGGCGCGACATGGCCTCGTGGTCACGGTCGTGGCTGCAGACGGCGGGCGTCAACTCCCTGACCCCGCAGGTCATCCTGAACGCGGAGGGCCGGATCACGGAGCTCTCCGTGGTGCAGGAGGCCGCCGAGTCGCACCCCGAACTGCGGCCGCACCGCGTGGCGGTGGGCCTGTACCGCCGCACGCCCGAGGGCGAGCTCACGCGGTACGCACGCGCGGAGGTGGACGTCGCCGGGCCGCGCACGGTGGTGTCCGAGCTGGCCGGCGAGGATGCTCCCGAGCTGGTCCTGGTCAACGACGACGACCTGACGTACTGCAAGATCCGCTTCGACGAGACCTCCCTCGACACCCTGCGGGCACACCTGGGCGACATCACCGACCCGCTCGCCCGCGCGCTGTGCTGGTCCGCGCTGTGGAGCCTCACCCGGGACGCGCTCATGCCCGCGCGGGACTTCATCGGCCTCGTGCTGCGGTTCGCGGGGCGCGAGAGCGACATCGGGGTCCTCCAGATGCTGCACACCTGGGCGGACTCGGCCCTCACCTTCTACGCGGCCCCCGAGTGGCGCGAGGAGGGCGGGCGCGCGCTCGCCGAGGGCGCGCTGCGGGAGCTGCGGAACGCGGAGCCCGGCAGCCAGCACCAGCTGACGTGGGCGAGGTTCTTCGCGGCGGTCGCCTCTTCGGAGGCCGATCTGCAGCTGCTGCGGGGCCTGCTGGCGGGGACGGCGAAGATCGACGGCCTGGACGTCGACCAGGAGCTGCGCTGGGCCTTCCTCGGCCCGCTGGCCGCGCACGGCGTCGCCGACGAGCAGGTGCTCGCCGCCGAGCTGGCCCGGGACGACACGGCTTCGGGCAAGCGGCACCAGGTGCGGTGCCTGGCCGCGCGGCCCTCCGAGGCGGTCAAGGCGCAGGCGTGGGCCGCCGTGGTGGAGTCCGACTCCCTGTCCAACGCGTTGGTGGGGGCGACGATCTCGGGGTTCGCACAGACGTCGCAGCGGGACCTCGTCGCTTCGTACGCGCCCAAGTACTTCGCCGCCATCGAGCGGGTGTGGGCCGAGCGGTCCATCCAGATCGGGATGGACGTGGTGAAGGGGCTGTTCCCGCACCTCCAGGACAGCCAGGCCACCGTGGACGCGACCGATGCGTGGCTCGCCGCCCACGAGACGGCCGCTCCCGCCCTGCGGCGGCTTGTGATCGAGGCCCGGGACGACCTCGCGCGGTCGTTGCGGGCGCAGGCCTGCGACGCCGCTGCCGCGTAGGCCTGCGGCCGGGATGGCCCCCTCGCCGAGCCGCTCGGCGGCTCGGCGAGGGGGCCGTCGGAACGTAACCCGCGCAACCAGACCTTTTCGGCAGTCGAACGTCTGCACTTTAGTGCGGGGTTGTCCGGTTATGTCGACGGGGCTGTAACAGCGGTTAGGGGGCGGAGCGGCAGCGGGAATGGCCCGGTCATGAACCACAACACCCCGCTCTCCCCCCGCCCCCTCCGTCACCTCGCCGACGTCCAGCGTCGCGTGATGAGCACCGCCCAGCTCCGCGCCCACGGCATCTCCGCCGCCGACGTCTCGTCCCACTGCCGCCCGGAAGGGCCCTGGCAGCAGCTGCTCCCGGGGGTCTGCCTGCTGCACCCGGGGCCGCCGACCAGTGAAGAGCGCCTGCACGGGGCCCTGTTGTTCGCGGGGCGGCCGCCGGCCCGGGCGGCGAAGACCGTGCCCGCGCAGCCCGGCGCGGGCGAGCCCCACGCCCCGTACGCCGACGCCCTGATCACCGGACTCGCGGCGCTCGCCCTGCACCGCTTCTCGTCGGCTCCCCCACTGCTGTCCCTGGACCGCATCGACGTCCTCGTCCCGCGCACCCGGCGACTGCGCTCCACCGGGTTCGTCCGGCTCGTGCGGACCCCGGCGCTGCCGACCGCCGTACAGGTCACCGGAGCTCCGGTGGCGCCGGTGCCGCGCGCGCTCGCCGACGCCGTGGCGGGGCTCACCGATGCGGGCGCGGTGCGCAGGCTGCTCACCGAGGCGGTGCGCGGCGGACACTGCGAACCGGCCGCCATCGTGCGGGAGTTGAACTCCGCGCGGCTGCTGACCCGCCCGCATGTCGTGGACGCGGTGGACTCGCTGCTCGCCGAGGGGCGGGCGATCGCCGAGGACCGGCTCTACCAGATGGTCGTCGAGCACGGTCTGCCCGATCCGCTGTGGAACGTCGACCTGCGATTGCCCGGTGGGCCGCATCTCGGGGGCGTCGACGCCTACTGGCCCGATCTGGCCGTCGCCGTCGAGCTGGACACGCGGGCGCCCCGGCAGGGATTCCGGCAGGACGACGACGCCCTGTGGTCCGAATACGCCCGCAAGCGCGAGCACTTGGAGCGCCTCGGCATCACCGTCGTGCATCTGACGCCCAGGAAACTGCGCGAGTCGCTCGAACAACAGGCGACCGTCGTGCGGACCGCCCTGATGGCGTCGGCCGACCGGGACCCGGCCGCGTACGTGGTGGTGCTGCCGCGGTAGCCGCCGCGGGAGAGGGGCGGGACCCGCACGCCGGGCCCCGCCGGACACGTCACTTCCCGCAGAACTCCGCGTCCCGGACGGCGAACAGGTCGCCGTCCAGGCTGTTGAAGTTGGCGGAGAGCGCATGGCCGCCGCGCTCGGTCACCAGGGTCATCGACGTCGAGCCCTGGACGTCGCCACCGTTGCCCCAGACGACGGTGGAGCAGGAGGTCTCGCGGCTCACCAGGCCGAGCCCGTACCCGTCGTTGGGCCTGTCCGGGTCCCGCACCACGGTCTTCTTCATCTCGGCGAGTTGCTTCTTGGGCAGGAGCTTGCCGCGCAGCAGGGCCGTGTAGAAGCGGTTCAGGTCCGCCGCGTCGGAGATCATCCCGCCCGACGAGCCCGCCATGGACGGATTGAGCTCCGTGACGTCGTGGAACGCGGCGCCCGGGGCCTTGGAGAGCTTCATGTACGCCCGTGAACTCGGCTCCGGCATCGAGGGGTCCGTCCGCGGCACGCTGGTGGCGTGCAGGCCGAGCGGCTCGATGATGCGGCGCCTGATCTCGTCCGCGTACGACTCCCCCGTCACCTTCTTGATGATCATGCCTGCGAGGAGGTAGTTGGTGTTGGAGTAGTTCCAGCCCTCACCGGGATCGAAGTCCGGCTCGTGGCGCATGGCGATGGCGACCTGCTGCTCGGGGGTCCAGGTGTCGTAGCGGTGCGCGAGGAACTTCTCGGTGAACATCTTCTCCTGGTAGCCGGGGTCGCTCAGTACGTCGTAGATGCCGCTCGTGTGGTTGAGGAGCTGGCGCACCGTGATGCGGTCGCCGTCGTGGCCGTTGCCCTCGACCACGCCCGGCAGCCACCGCCCCACCTTGTCGTCCAGGCGCAACTCCCCCTCGGCGACGAGCTGGAGCACCACCGTCGAGACGAAGGTCTTGGTGATGCTGCCGACGCGGTAGCGGTCGTGGGCGCCACGCGGGGTCCGCCGTTCGAGGTCGCCGATGCCCGCGGCGGAGTTCCAGGTTCCGTGCTTGTCCCTGGCCTGGGCGGTCACGCCGGGGGCGTTCTCGTTGACGGCGGCCTCCATCGCCTTCTGTGTCGCCCGGTGCCGGTCGCCGTGCCCGCCACCACCGGACTCCCCCGCGAGCGCCGGCGCCGCGAACGCTCCCGCCGTCACCGTCATCGCCATCACCGCGGCCACACCCGTCAGGCGTCTCTTGCGCGCTGCCATCTCTCCCCCATCTGTTCACGACGTACGGACGGCGGGAGGGACTCACGGGTCCGGGGACGAGGTTGAGGTCGACGCGCGGGTTGGGCGGGTCTCAGCCCTTCCTGAGGATCAGTTCCGTGTTCCGGTCGCCCGGCTCGCCGCCGAGCGCGGGCTTCGCACCAGGGGCGTTGAAGGAGAGTTCGCGGTAGAGCGCGGCGAGGCCGGTCTGCGAGAGGTCGGCGTAATCCGTGCGGTGCGGGGCCGACGACTCGATGAGGGTGGTGAAGAGGGAGATCGTGCCGTCGTGGTTGTCGCTCAGCTCCACCACGCGGGCCAGCTGCGGGAAGTCGATGTGCGAGGCCGTGGAGACCTCCCAGAAGGAGCCGCGCGGGGTCTGGTGCGCGGTGATCCTGTTCTTGTGGCTGTGTCCGTTGACCCAGGCCAGGACGGAACGGTGGCGGCCGAGCAGGGCGACGATCTCGTCGCCGCCGTGCCTGCCCTCGCTCGGGCGGTCCGGGTCCTGGCGCAGATTGCGCATGGTCCTGCTGGTGTGGTGGCTGAAGACGATGACGTACGAACCGCCGCCGTCCTTCTCCTCGTTCGCCTTCAGCTCCCGCGCCAGCCAGTCCATCTGGGCCGTGCCGAGCGAGCCTTCGTAGTGACCGCCGGGGTCGGTCGAGTCCAGGCTGATGCCCAGGACGTCGTCGCTGATGCGGAAGGAGTAGTACTGGGTTCCGGAGTCGAGGTTCTCCTGCGTGTAGCCGTGGCCCGCGGGACCGTGGCCCTTGTACGCCGGGTCGAGGTGGGCCTTGACGTACTCGGCGGGGGTGAAGGGCGCGCGGCTCTCGTCCGGGGTGACCGAGCGCATCCGCCGCGCCTCGCTCTTCAGGAGCTCCTTGAACTGGGCGCCCTTGGGGTCGCGGCCCTTCTTGACGGCCTTCCACAGGGCGGCGCCGCGCGGCTCGTCGAGGGACATCAACTTCCGCCCGCCGACGGCGAATTCGGAGAAGTACGAGTCCCCGGGGCCCCAGCAGCCGCCGGGCAGCGCGTCGTGGTTGCCGACGGTCGAGTACCAAGGAAGGCCGAGGCCGGGGCTGTTGACCTCGCGCAGCGCGGCGTCCAGGAAGCCGTCGACCCGTGGGAAGCCGAGCGCCTTGTCGGAGTCGCGCAGGTCGTCGTCCGGGTGCCAGTACAGCTTCAGGCCGCTGTCCTGGACGCCTTCGTAGCGGCGCGGGTCACCGGTGTTGGGGGTGATGCGCCCGCCGCTCATGGTCTTGAGGAACCAGTCGAGTTCGGAGCGGGAGTTGTTGTCCGTGTTGTCGCCCGTCGTCACGACGCAGTGCAGCGGCGATCCGGTGGCGGGCGCGCCGCGCAGTGCGTTGACCCGCTCGACGAGCGCGACCGCGCCGGCCACCGAGAGGGCCTCCTGCGGGCGCCAGGCGCTCGCGGTCTGGGCGCGCAGGTACTCGTACCGCAGCGGGTGCTGTACGTCGACCAGGTGCAGGTCGGTGAACTGGACGAACGCGGCGAGCGGGGTGCGCCGCCCTTCGCGGCCGTTCTTGGGGTCGGCCAGGTCGCCGCGGACCACGCGGTCCCAGGCGGGCCCGTCCCCCAGCCGCCGGTAGCCGGACGTGCCGCGCGGCGTCGCGACGGCGCCGAGCGTGGTGCCGCCCCGGTAGGGCATCAGGGGCGCGGCGGGCGCCTGCCGGGAGAGCGCGACGGGGGCGGGTCCGCTGGCGGCGGCGTGGCTGGTGCCGGGCCGCAGGGCGTAGCCGATGCCCGCGGAGAGGGAGACGGCTCCGGTGGTCGCCAGGAAGGCGCGGCGGTCCACGGAGGAGACGGCGGAGGCGGCGGCGTGGGCGGCGGACTGGGCGGCGGTGGCGACAGAGCGTGTGCGCGACATGGCGCGGTCTCCCCGATTGCAAACGCGTCGGCAGTGGTCGCGGGCAGCTCCGCAGTGGGCGAAATTCCCGCTCGTACTGGATCGTTGACATCCGGGATGACCTGCACGTTAACGAGACCGCAACGGGCAGCGCCGATCACCGTACGTGGATCATCGGGCACCCTGCGCGGTCATGAACCCCTCTCCGGGCGGAGAGGAGGCCGTCACTCCACGTTCACCTTTCGGGGAAGGGAAGGCTCCACGTGGGCTCAGGAGGGCGGCTCGGAGGGCGTCGCGAGGTGACCGTCGCCGGGGCGGGTCCGCCACAGGTCGAGCCCGATGTCGACGAGCCCGACCCGGTCGAGGCCGGCGACGGCGTCCAGCGTGTGCCAGGCCGCGAGATCGGTGGAACCGTCCCGCTCGTGGCGCAGCTCGCCGCCGGTGACGCGCGCCTCGTAGACGATCCGCAGGCCGTGGAAGTCGGCGACGGCGCCGAGCTTGCGCGGATAGCGGCGGCGCAGCGAGTCGACGCCGAGCAGCGCGACGGGCTCGATGACGTACCCCGTCTCCTCGTCGGCCTCGCGGATCACCGTGTCGTACGGGTCCTCCCCGTGGTCCATCCCGCCGCCGGGCAGCGTCCAGCGCTTGCTGCCGTCGCCCGCCACCCAGCGGGCGAGCAGCAGCTGCCCGTCCTGTACGCATACGGCGTAGGCCGCCACCCGAAGCTCTTTGTTCACAGAGTGACGCTAGTCCTCCTCGGTCGGATTGGCAGGGGAGTACTCCGGAGCCGTCCAGCTCCAGGGGCTCGCGCCGAGGGTCTGGACCGCCTCGGTGAGGGTGAAGCGGACCGTGCGGGAGCCGTCGTCGCCGTGTTCGGTGCGGGCCGTGCCGGTGAGCTGGAGGGTGGTGCCGGTCGTCCAGTCGAGGAAGAGGAGCCCGGCGCGGGGGTCCGTGGCGAGGTTGCCGAGGGTCAGGAACATCGCGTTGCCCGGGTAGTCCCGCCAGGTGAGTTCGGTGGCTGACGCGACCCGGACGAAGCCGGGGTTGCCGCCCCGGTGGCTGGCGTCGGCGCCGTGCGCGTGGACGGAAGCGAGGAAGAAGGTGTCGGCGGCGGCGATGAGCGTGCGCTGTTCGGCGGTGAGTTCCGGCGTGCGGGTGGGGGTGGAGGGGCCGCCTGGATCGCGGTCGGGGTCGAGTTGGCGCTTCTGGAGGTACTTGGGGCAGTTCGAGAAGACCTGGTCGGCCTCGATCGCCAGGCCGCGGGGGGTCGGGCGGGCCCGTCCGTTCAGGCGCATGCGGCGCCGGGTGCGGGGGTCCAGGGCGATGGTGCCCACGGGGGTGCCCTCCTGGGCGAGGGCCCGCGCCAGGGGGTCGGCCCGGTGCGGGCCGCCCGCGATCGATGCCTGGCGCGGCCCCGTGGCCCGCACGAACCCGGGTTCGCCGGTGAGCAGCGAGGCCCAGACCGCGCCCGCCTGGTCCGCGGCGCCGATCACCAGCATGGGCTGGAGTTCGAGGAAGGCGGCGGCGACGGGGCGGATGCCGTCGCCGATGGACCGGCCCACGTGGTCGGCCAGTTCCCGCACACCGACGAGGTCCTGAACGGCTCGGGAGCCGTGGTGGTACGGGGTGTGCGGGGTGGTCATGTCACTCCCTGCCGAGTCAATGGGTGAATGGGTGAGCGGGTCAGGGCGCGGTCAGAAGAAGCCGCAGGTCGGCGCCGCCGCCACCGGAGCAGTGTCCGAGGCTGCCACGCCGGACCCCGCATAGATCTCCAGGCGCGTTCCGTCCGGGTCGTGGAAGAAGATCCCGCCGGACGCCGCGCCCTCGCCGTGCGGGACGACTCCCTCGTAGGCGAATTCCACCCCGTACGCCCGCAGGGCGCTCTCGTACGCGCGGACCTCCTCGATGGTGTCCACCTCGAACGCCAGGTGGTGCAGTCCGGCGTTCGAAGCCGCGTACGACGCGTCCGCCTGCTGCCAGAGCGTGAGCGCGGGGATTCCGCTCTCCCCCAGGAAGGCGAATCTGCGGCCCTCTTCCTTGCCCTCGCTGATCACGCCGTACCCGATGACGTCGCGGTAGAAGGCGAGCGAGCGCTCGATGTCGGTGACGTTCAGGCCGATGTGGCCGGTGCGGAGTGTGCCGGTCGAGGTCATGACTCTCCCCTTGTCAGCGCGTCAGCAGTTGCCCGCCCGACCCGCGTGGGCTGGCTAACCTTTCACCACCACTTTAAGAGTTAGAATCAGCGAGCGTCAACCAGTCACGTACCCTTTGCTGGTTAGTCCTGAAGGGAGCCCCATGTCCGCCGCCCCCCGCGATCCGCGCCCGCTCGTCGGCGAGCCGCTCTCCCTCGACCTGCTCAACACCCGGTGGATGATGGACGGCGCGCGCCAGGATCTGCTGACCCATGTCGACGGGCTCGCCGTCTGGCTCGCCGCCCATGGGCTCGACGACAGGTTCACTGCGGACGAGGCGACGCTGGAGCACGTGCTGCGGGCACGCGACGCGCTCGCGTCCACCGTGGACAGCCCCGACGACCCCGCCGGCATCGCCCGCGTCGACACGATCCTCGGGCACGGGCGCATCCGGGCGACCCTGACCGCGCAAGGGCCGGGCGAGGAGCCCGAGTTCAAGGACCCGACCTGGGGTGCGGCATGGCTGGCGGCCCGTGACTACCTGACGCTCCTCGCCACCGCCCCGGACCGAATCCGCCCCTGCGCGCACGAGGCGTGCATCCTGCACTTCTACGACACCTCGCGGAACGGGACCCGGCGCTGGTGCTCCATGGCCGGGTGCGGCAACCGGGCCAAGGCTTCGCGGCACTACGCGCGGGTGCGTGAGGCGTAGAGAGGTAGAGGCGTAGAGAGGTAGAGGCGTAATCATCCGCTATGTCACCGGTGGCGCATGGCGGGATTACGCCAGCCTCTGATCCTCTCCGGACAACTCTCCCCAAACAGCAGTCACTTACGTAAGGCTGAGCGGTCATCCGGTTCCGGATTCCGGACCTTTTCGACCTTTACGTACAGGGATGCTGATGCACAGATCCAGTGCTAGACGCACGACCCGTCTCGCGATAGCCGTCGGCCTCACCGCCGCGCTCTCCGCCGCCGGGCCCATACCCATGGCCCTCGCGGCCGACGGAGACCCCGGGGGCCAGACCACCCCCAAGTCCGCCGAGAAGAAGCTCGGTTCGGCCGACGCCGATCTCCTCGCGGACGCGAAGGCGGACGGCGAGAAGACCGTCACGATGATGGTCGCCACCGCGCCCGGCGCCACCGAGCAGGTCGCCGACCAGCTCGACGCCGTCAAAGGCGGCTCGGTCGGCCGGACGTACGACAAGCTCGGCTACGTACGCGCCACCGTGCCCACCGCGAAGGCCGAGGCCGCCATCGAGGCCGCCGGCAAGCTGTCGTCGGTGCACGGCATCGACCTGCGGCACGAGATCGAGCTGGACGACCCGACGCCGGCCGCCGACCGCGCCAAGGGCGCGAAGACCGCGGCCGAGGGGACGTTCGCCGGACCCGGCAAGAACACCCCGGCGAAGAACCCGTACAACCCGTCCTTCGAGACGGGCGCCGTCGACTTCGTGAAGAAGCACCCGAAGGCGGACGGCCGGGGCACCACCATCGGCATCCTCGACTCCGGCGTCGACCTGGGCCACCCCGCGCTCCAGAAGACCACCACGGGCGAGCGGAAGATCACCGACTGGGTGACCGCGACGGACCCGATCGTGGACGCGGACGCCACCTGGCGCCGGATGACCAACCCCGTCACGGGCCCCGTCTTCACCTGGGACAGCGAGACGTGGAAGGCCCCCGCGGGCTCCTTCCAGGTCAACCGCTTCCGCGAGTCGGCCACCACCGGCGGTGACGCCAAGGGCGACATCAACCGTGACGGCGACACCACCGACAGCTGGGGCGTGCTCTACGACCCGGCGGCCGGGACGGTCCGGGTCGACCTGAACGACAACAACGACTTCACCGACGACGAGACGATGAAGCCGTACAAGGACGGCCACCAGGTCGCCTACTTCGGCAAGGACGACCCGGCGACCGACGTCGTCGAGCGCGTCCCGTTCGTCGTCGAGATCCGCAAGGACGTGCCGACCGACCCGTACGGCGGCGACTGGGTCGGCAAGAAGGCCGACTTCGTCAACATCGGCGTCATCGAGTCCGAGCACGGCACACACGTCGCGGGCATCACCGCGGCCAACAGCCTGTTCGGCGGCAAGATGAACGGCGCGGCGCCCGGCGCCAAGCTGGTCTCCTCGCGCGCCTGCACCTGGACCGGCGGCTGCACGAACGTCGCGCTCACCGAGGGCATGATCGACCTCGTCACGAAGCGCGGCGTCGACATCGTGAACATGTCGATCGGCGGCCTCCCGGCGCTGAACGACGGCAACAACGCGCGCGCCGAGCTCTACACGCGCCTCATCGACACCTACGGCGTCCAGCTGGTGATCTCCGCGGGCAACTCCGGCCCCGGCGCGAACACCATCGGCGACCCGAGCCTGGCCGACAAGGTCATCTCGGTCGGCGCCTCCATCTCCAAGGAGACGTGGGCCGCCAACTACGGCTCCGCCGTGGAGAAGAAGTACGCGATGATGAACTTCTCCTCGCGCGGTCCGCGCGAGGACGGCGGCTTCGCGCCGGTCATCTCCGCGCCCGGCTCGGCCATCAACACCACGCAGACCTGGCTGCCGGGCTCCCCGGTCGCCGAGGCGGGCTACCAACTGCCCGCCGGTTACTCGATGTTGCAGGGTACGTCGATGGCGTCCCCGCAGGCCGCGGGCGCATCCGCGCTGCTGCTGTCCGCCGCCAAGCGCGAGGACGTCGACCTGACCCCGGCGAAGCTGCGCACGGCGCTGACCTCGACCGCGGACCGCATCAGCGGCGAGCAGGCGTACGCGCAGGGCACCGGCCTGATCAACGTGGTCGACGCCTGGAACGCCATCGAGGACGACGCGAAGGCGCACACGTACACGGTGAAGGCCCCGGTCGACACCGCCCTGGAGCAGGAGCTGAAGAAGCCCGGCACCGGCATCTACGACCGTGAGGGCGGCCTGAAGACCGGCCAGAAGCGGACGTACGACGTCGAGGTCACCCGCACCTCGGGCCCCGACCGCTCCATCCGCCACGAGCTGGACCTGGTCAACAACCACGAGGGCACGTTCAAGCTGCTCGGCAAGGGCGCGGTGACGCTGCCGCTGAACAAGCCGGTCACGGTCAAGGTGCAGGCGAAGGCCAAGTCGGCCGGTGTGCACAGCGCGATCCTGACGGTCGACGACGAGCGCAGCGAGGGCATCGACCAGCAGATCATGTCGACGGTCGTCGTCTCGGCGCCGCTCGCCAAGCCCGCGTACACGTTCTCGGGGTCCGGCTCGGTGCAGCGCAACAGCACCAAGTCGTACTTCGTGACGGTCCCCAAGGGCGCCAAGTCCCTCGAAGTGGCGCTCGGCGGCCTGAAGGACAAGAGCCAGACGCGGTTCATCGCGGTGCACCCGTACGGTGTCCCGGTCGACTCGACGTCGTCGCTCGTCTGCTACCCGAACTACGAGAACCCGGCCAACACCTGCCGCCCCGACCTGCGTTCGTACGCGGACCCGCAGCCGGGCGTGTGGGAGATCGAGGTCGAGTCGCGCAGGACGTCGCCGCTCCTGGACAACCCCTACAAGCTGGACGTCTCGGCTCTGGGTGTCGCCTTCGACCCCGCCGTGCAGACGGTTCCGGAGGCGAAGGTCGGCACGCCGGCGCCCGTCTCCTGGAAGGTGACGAACAACTTCGCCGCGGTGGACGGGAAGCTGAAGGGCGGCCCGCTCGGCTCCGCGAAGGCGGCGAAGCCGTCGATCAAGCAGGGTGAGACGCAGAAGACGACCGTGGTCGTGCCCCAGGGCGCGGAGCGGCTCGACGTCGCGATCGGCTCGACGGCGGACACCGCCGCCGACCTGGACCTGTCGGTCTCGAAGGACGGCGCGGTCGTGGGCTCGTCGGCGGACGGCGACTCGGAGGAGTCGGTCAGCCTCACCAAGCCCGCCGCGGGCACGTACGAGATCCAGGTGGTGGGCTACTCGATCCCGTCCGGCACCACGGCGTACGACTACCGGGACGTCTTCTTCTCGGCCGCGCTCGGCTCGGTGAAGGTCGACGAGTCGGCGTCGGTGAAGCTGGCGAACGGGGCTTCCGCCCAGGTCTCCGCGGAGGTCGCGGCGGACGCGCCCACGACGGAGGGACGTCAGCTGTTCGGTGAGGTCTCGCTCCTGAACGGTCGCGGCACGGTCGCCGGTACCGGCAGCGTGATCATCGAGAAGGTCGCCTCGTAGGGGTCTCTCTGTGAGAGGACGTCTGTGACAGGACGACTGCGACAGGGCATCTGTGCCAGGACGTCGGCCGGGCTGGTCCTCCAGCCCGGCCGACGTGCGTCCGGCCGACGTGCGTCCGGCCGACGTGCGAAGGGGGCGCCGGGCCGCTATCCGGCCTCGACCGCCACCTCGTGCACCGCGTTCCGCGCCCCCGCGAGCGGCTGCACGCGCCCCGCGAGATCCCGCGCCCGGCAGCGGACGCGATGCGGGCCGGGCGCCAACTCTCTGGTGAGACAGAAGCGTTGCCACGTCGGGCCCGGGCCCGGCGCATCCACCACGGCCGCCTCCCAGGCACCCCCGTCGACCGAGATCTCGACGCCCACGATCTCCGTCGCGCTCCACGCCCGGCCGCTCAACTCCACCTTCCCCGCGGCCAGTTCGGCCCCCTCCCCCGGCGCGAACAGCTTGCTGCTCACATCCACCTCCCGCACGGGGCTCGGGGACGCCTCCCCCGGCAGGACGCGGTTGTAGAACCGCGTGGTGAAGACGCCGTCCGACCGCCGGTCCGCCAGGACGATCCGGGTCAGCCACTTCACCGAGTTCGTCCCGAACATCCGCGGCACCACCGCCCGCAGCGGAAACCCGTGCTCGGCTCGGAGCGGCTCGCCGTTCATCCGGTGCGCGAGGAAGACGTCGCCGCGGGCCGTCGGCAGGGGCAGGTCCTTGACGTACGTCAGACCGTCCTGCCCGTGGAAGGACCCCGTGTCCGCGCCCTCGAACCACACGTGCCGCGCCGCGGCCTGTGGCACCGCACGGTCCAGGAGCGCGGCGAGCGGCACCCCCGCCCACTCCACCTGCGCCACCGCCCGCGTCGGCACGTCCGGAGCGAACGGACTCCCGAAGCATTCGTGGAAGGCGGCCAGCCGCTCCGTCCCGAGCGCGAGGACGGCGGCCATGTCCAGGCGCAGCGGCCGCTCGACGAGCCCCTCCACCACCAGGGTCCAGTCCGTGACGTCGATGTCCGGCACGCCCATGTGCTTCCTGACGAAGACGTCGTCGGTCGGCGTGAAGTCGGGTGCGGGGGCGGGCACTTGGGTGGTCATGTAGTAACCATAGGGGCACTTAGACCCTTACATCCAGCGCATTTACTCCTCCATCTGCACAGCCCTCCCCCCTCGGCACCGCCCGTGCCCCGAACCGCCCGTGCCCCTCAGCACCGCATCCCCTCCGCGCGCGGCAGCGCCCGCTCGATCCATGCCCGGTCCTTGGCGATGTCCTTCGCGGTCGTGGACCAGATGTCCGGCGACGCCTCGCCCTTCGCGATGCCGATCAGGGTCCGGTCGCCGGGGCGCAGGCGCGGGTCCACGTCCACGTCCATCACGAACGTGATCTGCTTCTCGCCCCGGCCCGGCTTGTAGTAGCGGGACACGTCCAGGACGATCCGGTCCTGGACGCCGCCGGGGACCGGCTCGACCCGCCTGACCGTGCCCTCCGCGATGAGCCGCGCGCACGCCACGTACCCCTCGGGCGACCGGTCCGCCGAGCCCCCGCTGTCCTCGTCACCCGCGTCCGGCGCTACCCCCTTCGCCGCGTCGGAGTCGCTCCTGGTCATCTCACCCCCGCCCTCCAGCGCCAGCCAGGCGAGACCGCCCACGAGCGAGGCGGCCGCGGCGGCCGCCGCCACACCGAGCGACATCGCGAGGCGCCGCCGCCGGACACCGCCGGGCCGCACCGGGACCACCCGCACCGGCTCCCGCTCCGGAGCCGACAGGGTCCGCCCCACCACCCCCAGGTGCTCCCGGAGCAGTGCGACGTCCGCCACAGCCGCGGCATGCTCCGCCACGGCCTCCGGGTCCCGCCGGGACGCCTCGGGCAGGGGCTCGTCCGTGAGGGCGAGCATCAGGGCGTCGTGGTCGCCGTCGTACTCGTACTCGTACGCGTACTCGTCCTTGGCCACCGTCACACCACCTCGCCCTCGTGCAGCCGCGTCCGCAGCACCCGTACCGCCGTATGCAGCCTGCTCTTGACCGTGCCCTCCGGAATGCCCAGCTCGTCGGCTATCGCCCGCACCGGCAGATCGGCGTAGAAACGCAGGACGACGACCTGCCGCTGGGTGTCGGGCAGCGCGTCCAGGCCCTGCGTCACGGCCATCGAGAGGGCCCGTGACTCCGCCCCGTCCTCGTCCGTCGCCTCCCGCCACAGGACCGCGAGCCGCTCGCCGAGCCGCTCCTGCCTGCGGCGTGCCCGGTGCCAGTCCATGGCGAGGTTCGAGGCGACGACCGCCGCCCACGCGGAGACGTCACGGGGCGCGTCGCGGCCGTCCGCCGCCCGCTCCAGGAGCTTGAGCCTGACCTGCTGGACGCCGTCGGGCAGGTCCGCGTGCGGCACCCCGCCCAGCGCGAGCACCGCCCGCACCCGGTCCTCCTGGGCCGCGTCGAGCGGATCGGACCCTCCCTGTCGGTCCCGTCGGTCCCGTCGCATTCTTCCGCGCAGCAAGACACCCCTCCCGTCCCCGCGTTTCCCCTAGGACGCCGGGGCGGCCCGAAACGTTCGACCGAGGCGGCAGGAATGTGCGCGGGAATGTGACATCCCGAACTTCGGACAATGGATTGGACAAGGCGCCCGTGGACAGACGCATGATGGAACGCACAGGCCAATGCCTATGCCCATGCACATACGGAGGAAGTCCCTGTGAAGGTCGGAATCGTCGGAGCCACCGGTCAGGTCGGCACGGTCATGCGCAAGATCCTCGTCGAGCGGAAGTTCCCGATCGACGAGCTGCGCCTGTTCGCATCGGCCCGCTCGGCCGGCACGGTCCTCGACGGTGTGACGGTCGAGGACGCCTCCACGGCCGACTACAGCGGCCTTGACATCGTCCTGTTCTCGGCGGGCGGTGCCACCTCGAAGGCGCTGGCCGAGAAGGTCGCGTCGCAGGGCCCCGTCGTGATCGACAACTCCTCGGCCTGGCGAATGGACCCCCAGGTCCCGCTGGTCGTCTCCGAGGTCAACCCGCACGCGATCGCGGACCGCCCCAAGGGCATCATCGCCAACCCGAACTGCACGACGATGGCCGCCATGCCGGTCCTGAAGCCGCTGCACCGGGAGGCCGGTCTCACCGCGCTCGTCGTGGCGACCTACCAGGCCGTGTCCGGTTCGGGCGTCGCCGGTGTCGAGGAGCTCTTCGACCAGGTCAAGAAGGTCGGCGACGAAGCGCCGAACCTCACGCACGACGGCTCGGCCGCGGAGTTCCCGGCCCCGAACAAGTACGTCGCGCCGATCGCGTACAACGTCCTGCCGATGGCGGGCTCCATCGTGGACGACGGTCTGAACGAGACCGACGAGGAGCAGAAGCTCCGCAACGAATCCCGCAAGATCCTGGAGATCCCGGCCCTCAAGGTCTCCGGCACCTGCGTCCGCGTGCCGGTCTTCACCGGCCACTCGCTCCAGGTCAACGCCCGCTTCGAGCGTCCGCTGAGCGCCGAGCGCGCCACCGAGATCCTCGCGTCGGCCGAGGGCGTCGTCCTCACGGACGTGCCGACCCCGCTGGTCGCCGCGGGCAAGGACGACTCCTTCGTGGGCCGCATCCGCAACGACGAGACGGCGGAGAACGGCCTGGCCTTCTTCATCTCCGACGACAACCTCCGCAAGGGCGCCGCGCTGAACGCGGTGCAGATCGCGGAGCTGGTGGCCGCCGAGCTCAAGGGCTGAGTCTCAGCTCTTACCTCGTCATACGTACGCCGCTGGGGGCGGGCACCGATCTCTACTCGGTGCCCGCCCCCTTCGCGCACCCCACGACCAGCAGCGCGAGCGCCGCGAGGCCGCCCCCCAGCCACAGCACCTCCGTCGTCCCGAAGCCGTCCGCGACCAGGCCGCCGGTCAGCGCGCCCAGGGCGATCGCCGCGTTGAACACCCCGGCGAAGAGCGCCGACGCCGCCTCACGGGCGCCGGGGGCCGCGGCGAGCACCCAGTGCTGGGTGGAGACGGAGACCCCGCCGTAGGCCAGGCCCCACGCGACGAGGAGCGCCACCGATGCGACGAGCGAGCCGCCCGCGGGCCCGAGCAGCAGGACCACGGCGGTCAGCCCGGCCGAGATGGCGAGCAGCGCCCGGCGCGGATCGCGGGCCGCGAGCGCGCCGCCCGCGAAATTGCCGACGATGCCCGCGATCCCGTACACGAGGAGCAGCCCGCTGATCAGCCCGGCGCCCAGGTCGGGCACTCGCTCCAGGACGGGCCGGACGTAGGTGTAGGCCGCGAAGTGTCCGGTCACCAGAAGCAGCACCACCAGCAGCCCCGCCCGCAGCCGCGCTCCCCGCAGCAGCCCGGGGAACGTGCCGAGCCGTACGGCCGCCGAAGCGGGCAGCGGCGGAAGCACCGCAGCGAGCAGCCCGGCGACCGCGAGCGCGAACGCCCCCATCACCGCGAACGCCCAGCGCCAGCCCGCGAGTTCGCCGAGGAACGTACCGGCGGGGACGCCGAGCACGGATGCCACCGCGATCCCGCTGAAGATCACCGTGGTGGCCCGCCCCGCGGCCTCCTCCCGCACGAGCCGTACGCCGAGCCCGGCCGCGATCGCCCACACGCCCCCGATGCAGACCCCCACGAGCACCCGCGCGGCGAGCAGCACGCCGAAGGCGGGCGCGAGCGCGGCCAGGAGGTTGGCGGCGGCGAGCAGGACCATCAGCGCGCACAGCACCGTCCGCCGGTCGGCACGCCGCACGGCCACCGGCAGGAGGAGCGCGGCGAGCGCCGCGACGACGCCGGGCAGCGTGACGGTCAGGCCCGCGGTCCCGTCGGAGACGCCGAGCCCGGAGGAGAGGGAGGTGAGGAGGCCGACCGGCAGCATTTCCGTGGTGACGACGGAGAAGGTGGCGGCGGCGACGGTGAGGACGGAGAGCGGCAGGCGGCGCCGCGGCTCGGCGAGTTCAGGGAGTGTGTGCGGGGTGGCGTTCATGGGGTCAAGCCTTCGCCGGGCGCCCGCGGGGAACAACGGCGAAGATCTCATCCTTGAATGAGCGAGGCTCATCGATGCGTGAATGCGTGAATGCGTGGATGCGTGGATGCGTCGTTGCGTCGTTGCGTCGTCGCCTCGTTGCGAAGGCTCATGGTCGAGGGAGTGTGCGGGTTGAGCGGGCTTGAGATACGGGAGCTGGAGTGCTTCATCGCGCTCGCCGACGAGCTGCACTTCGGCCGTGCGGGCGAGCGGCTCTACGTGTCGCAGAGCCGCGTCAGCCAGTTGCTGCGCGACCTGGAGCGGCGGATCGGCACGCGGCTCGTGGAGCGGTCGAGCCGGCGGGTGCGCCTGACTCCGGCGGGCGAGCGGTTCCTGGCCGAACTGCGCCCGGCGTACGAGAGGTTGAGCGCCACGGTGGACGCGGCGCGGGAGTCGGCGCGGGGTGTCACGGGGCGGCTGCGGATCGGCTTCCAGGGGACGGCGGACGCGCGCCTGATGGGGGCGATCGCCGACTTCCAGGAGCGGCATCCGGGGTGTGTGACGGAGATCGTGGAGGTGCCGTTCGCGGATCCCTTCGGGGCGGTGCGGCACGGGGACGTGGACACGGCGATCGTGCTGCTGCCGGTCGAGGAGCCGGACCTGGTGCTCGGCCCGCTCTTCTCCCGCCAGCAGCAGACGGTCGCGGTGTCGGTACGCCATCCCTTCGCGGGCCGCGGGTCGCTGGACGCGGCCGAGCTGGCGGGGCTGCCGCTGATCTCCGCGACGGCTCCGGCCCCCGCGTACTGGCGCGCGGCGCAGGCCCCCTCGCCCGTCCCCGCACCGGAGGTGCGCACCCTCCAGGAGGGCCTGACGCTGGTCGCGGCCGAGCGGGGGGCGATGCTGCTGTGCCGCCCCACCGCGGAGTACCACGGCCGGCGTGACGTCACGTTCGTGCCGGTGGAGGGGGTGCCGGACTCGGTGCTCGGGATGGTGTGGCGGCGGGACGGGGAGACGGAGCGGGTGCGGGCGTTCGCGCGGGCGGTGGGGGCAGGGGGCTCGGTGGGCTCGGTGGGCTCGGTGGGCTCGGTCGGGACGCTCGCCTAAGGGCGGCGGACCTCGAAGTGGAAGCAGCCGTACTCGACGGCCCTGACGTGCACGAGGGCTACGTCCGGGTCGGCGAAGGCCTCCGCGAAGGCGGCGTCGAAGCCTTCCGTGGCCGGGTCCGGGATCTCCATCAGGCGACCGCCGACGATGTGGCCTTCGGCGTTGTAGCGGCGCAGGGTGCGGAGGGCTCCGGGGCGGGCGAAGGGGTAACCCTGCCCGGGGGTGGGGCCCCCGCAGTCCTGCGCGTGGATGAAGACGGGGCCCTGCTCGTCGTAGGCACCGGGGGTGGCACCGGTCTCCGCGGCCCAGCGGCGCAGGGGCGCGTACGAGACGAGGGCGACGCGTTCGCCGGGGGCGGTGGGGCGCAGGCAGCAGCGGAGGGGGTCGCCGCCTTCCGTGTCCACGTAGGGGGTGCAGGGGCGGGCGGCGTCGTCTGTGATGCGGAGTTGGGCGAGGGCGGTGGGGGTGATGGGGAGCGGGGCGTAGGTCGTGGTTGTGGTCGTGGTTGGGGATGTGGTCGTGGTTGGGGTTGCGTTCATGTTCCGAGGGTCGCGCGTGCGGGTGGGTGGGGGCTGGCGGGTTTCAGACGTTGCTCTTCCCCAACCCCGCCCCTTCCCGAAAACCCGCTCTGGCGCGGGGGCCTTGGTGGCCGTCCATCACCGGCTCCGCCGAGTTCGTCCTCAAACGCCGGACGGGCTGGAGATCCAGCCCTCCGGCGTTTGAGGAGCGGGGGTCCGGGGGCGGAGCCCCCGGGTCTGTGGCCGGAGCGGGTGCCCACCCAGGGTCCGGCCCCCGGGCTGTATTTCAGCCCCTCCGGCGTGTGAGGAGCGGGGTCTGGGGCGGAGCCCCAGGTAGGCCCCCGCGCCAGAGCGGGTTTGTGGGAAGGGGTGGGGTTGGGGATCAAACAAAGACCGCTACCAAAGCCCCCGCATACGCCGATACCCCTCCCCCAAACCCCCCAACTCCTCCCCCGTCAGGACATCCTCCACCCGCACGAACCCCTCCGGCGCCCTCTCCGCCACCGCCCGCAGCACCTCGTCCACCGGCATCGCCCGGTTGGCCAGGGCCACGGCGTTGGCGGGGCCCCACCTCTCCGCCTCGTACGCCCGCAGGCCGCTCACCCGGTCCGCCCCGGCATGAGCCACGCACCGCGCGAGCACCCGCGCGTCAAGGACCGCCTCCGAACCCCCGCTCGACCCCACGGGGTACATCGGATGCGCCGCGTCGCCCAGCAGCGTCACGGGGCCGCGGCCCCACCACGGCAGGGGGTCGCGGTCCACCATCGGGTACTCCAGGATCCGGCTCCTCGCCCCGGTCGCGGCAAGGAGCGCGGGCACGTCCAGGTCCCCGATCCGCCAACCCGAGAAGTGCGGAAGGACATCGGACAGGCGGCCCGAGCGGTTCCAGTCCACCGGGCCCGGCGCCCCGTGGTGATGTCTCGGAAAGCGCACCTCCGCCACCCAGTTGAGCAGCGCACGCCCCCGCGTCTCCGCCTCCCGCGAGATCGGGTAGACGACGAGCTTCACGGTCGCGTTGCTGCCCGCGAACGCCATCGTCCGGCCGCCGAGCACCGGGTCCCACTCGGTGACGCCCCGCCACATCCGGATGCCGTTCCACAGCGGCGGGCCCTCGCCGGGGTGCAGCCGGGCCCGCACCGCCGAGTACAGCCCGTCGGCGCCGATCAGGGCCCGCACCGGCACCGCGAACTCCCGCCCGCGCCGCACGTCCCGCAGGGTCACCCGCAGCGCCCCCGAGCCCTCCGGCTCGGCGTACCGCACGAAGGCCGTACCGGTCTGGACAGCGTTGTCACCGAGGCGGTCGCGCACCGCGTCGAGGAGGATCAGCTGGAGCGCGCCGCGGTGCAGGGAGTACTGCGGCCAGTGGTGGCCGCGGGCGAGGCCGAGGGGCTCGCCCCAGATGTGGTTGCCGTGCCGGTCGAAGTGGACCGTCTCGGCGGTCGGCACGGCCGTGGCCGCCAGCTCGGCGCCCAGGCCCAGGTCCGTCAACTCCCGTACCGCGTGCGGCAGAAGGTTGATGCCGACCCCGACGGGCCGCAGCGCGTCCACCGCGTCGATGACCCGCACCCCGATGCCCGCCGCGTGCAGGCTGAGCGCGGCGGTCAGGCCGCCGATGCCCGCTCCCGCGACGAGTACGTCGATCATGCGGCGCACCTCGCGCCACGTAATCGCGGTAATCGCGGTAGTCGCCGTGACCGTCTGAGTCCCATGGACGCTCCCCCCGGGGCGTGTGTCGACGCGCGGATGCTAGCGGCACGGCAGCCCGCGAACAATGCCGCATGACGGTCCTCGGACAATGCCCGGCCCCGTCCGCTGACCCACGTGGAAGGATGGCTGGAAACGCCACAAGTCGTACCTGAGGAGATGAACGCGTGCCCGGCACCAATCTGACCCGCGAAGAGGCGCAGCAGCGGGCGAAGCTGCTCACCGTTGACTCGTACGAGATCGATCTCGACCTCTCCGGCGCGCAAGCGGGCGGCACCTACCGGTCGGTGACCACGGTGCGCTTCGACTCCGCCGAGGCGGGCGCCGAGACGTTCATCGACCTGGTCGCCCCCGCGGTCCACGAGGCCGTCCTGAACGGCCGCTCGCTGGACGTGGCCGCCGTCTTCCGTGACTCGCGCATCGCGCTGAAGCACCTGGAGGCGGGGCCGAACGAGCTGAAGGTCGTCGCCGACTGCGACTACACCAACACGGGCGAGGGCCTGCACCGGTTCGTCGACCCGGTCGACGAGCAGGCCTATCTCTACACGCAGTTCGAGGTCCCGGACGCGCGCCGTGTCTTCGCCTCGTTCGAGCAGCCCGATCTCAAGGCGACGTTCCAGTTCACCGTGAAGGCGCCGTCCGGCTGGACGGTCGTCTCGAATTCGCCGACGCCCGAGCCCAGCGGTGATGTCTGGGTCTTCGAGCCGACGCCGCGGATGTCGACGTACATCACGGCGCTCATCGTCGGTCCGTATCACTCGGTCCACAGCTCGTACGAGGGTCCTGGCGGCCAGTCGGTTCCGCTCGGCATCTACTGCCGTCCCTCGCTCGCCGAGTTCCTCGACTCGGACGCGATCTTCGAGGTGACGCGGCAGGGCTTCGACTGGTTCCAGGAGAAGTTCGACTACGCGTACCCCTTCGCCAAGTACGACCAGCTCTTCGTGCCGGAGTTCAACGCGGGCGCGATGGAGAACGCGGGAGCGGTGACCATCCGCGACCAGTACGTGTTCCGTTCGAAGGTGACGGACGCGGCGTACGAGACGCGCGCGGAGACCATCCTCCACGAGCTGGCCCACATGTGGTTCGGCGACCTGGTGACGATGGAGTGGTGGAACGACCTCTGGCTGAACGAGTCGTTCGCGACGTACACGTCCATCGCCTGCCAGGCGTACGCGGAGAACTCGCGCTGGCCGCACTCCTGGACGACGTTCGCCAACTCCATGAAGACGTGGGCGTACCGCCAGGACCAGCTGCCGTCGACGCACCCGATCATGGCGGACATCCGTGACCTCGACGACGTCCTGGTCAACTTCGACGGCATCACGTACGCCAAGGGCGCGAGCGTCCTGAAGCAGCTGGTGGCGTACGTCGGCATGGACGAGTTCTTCCGGGGCGTGCAGGCGTACTTCAAGGCGCACGCGTTCGGGAACACGCGCCTGTCCGATCTGCTCGGTGCCCTTGAGGAGACCAGCGGGCGCGACCTGAAGACGTGGTCGAAGAAGTGGCTGGAGACGGCGGGCATCAACATCCTGCGTCCGGTGGTGGACGTGGACACGACGGGCAAGATCACGTCGTTCGCGGTGAAACAGGAGGCCCCGGCGCTGCCCGCCGGCGCGAAGGGCGAACCGACACTGCGCCCGCACCGGATCGCGATCGGCCTGTACGACCTCGACGAGGAGAGCGGCAAGCTGCTGCGCACGGACCGCGTGGAGCTGGACGTGGACGGCGAACTGACGGCGGTGGACGCGCTGGTGGGCCGTGAGCGCCCGGACGTGATCCTCCTGAACGACGACGACCTCTCGTACGCGAAGGTGCGCATGGACGCGGAGTCCCTCGCCTTCGTGACGGAGCACATCGGTGACTTCGAGGCGTCGCTGCCGCGTGCGCTGTCGTGGGCGTCGGCGTGGGACATGACGCGGGACGCGGAGCTGCCCACGCGCGACTACCTCTCGCTCGTCCTCTCCGGCATCGCCAAGGAGTCGGACATCGGGGTCGTGCAGTCCCTGCACCGCCAGGTGAAGCTGGCGCTCGACCTGTACGCGGCGCCGGCCGGGCGTGCCGAGGCGCTGGCCCGCTGGACCGAGGCCACGCTCTCGCACCTCCGCTCGGCGGAGCCGGGCAGCGACCACCAGCTGGCGTGGGCGCGGGCGTTCGCGGCGACGGCACGCACGGAGGAGCAGCTGACGCTCCTGGAGGACCTCGTCTCGGGCAAGCAGTCGATCGAGGGCCTCGCGGTGGACACGGAGCTGCGCTGGGCCCTCGTGCACCGGCTCGCGTCGACGGGCCGGCTCGACGAGGCCGGGATCACGGCGGAGCTGGACCGCGACAAGACGGCCGCGGGCGAGCGGCACGCCGCCGCGGCGCGGGCGGCGCGGCCCACGCCGGAGGCGAAGGCGGAGGCATGGGCCTCGGTCGTGGAGTCCGACAAGCTCCCGAACGCGATCCAGGAGTCCGTGATCGGCGGCTTCGTCCAGACGGACCAGCGCGAACTCCTCGCTCCGTACGCGGAGAAGTTCTTCGCGGCGGTCAAGGGGGCGTGGGACTCGCGCTCGCACGAGATGGCGCAGCAGATCGCGGTGGGCCTCTACCCCTCGCTCCAGGTGTCCCGGTCCACGCTGGACGCGACGGACGCGTGGCTGGCATCCGCCGACCCGTCGGCGGCCCTCCGCCGTCTGATCACGGAGTCCCGAGCAGGCATCGAACGAGCCCTGCGGGCGCAGGCGGCGGACGTGTAGTCCGGGCTGCGCGTTGCGCCGGCGGCGGGCTGCGGCACATGTGGTCTGCCGCAGCCCCCGCAGCCGCGGGACGGCTGCCCCTTTCCCTTCCCGCGCTGCGCGCGGACCTTTCCCACCCACCCACCCGAGCACCCCGCAGCAACGGGGCCCGCGCGAAAAGGGCAATCGGGCAGGCGGGAGAGATCCGCGCGCAGCGCGGGAAGACCGGTGGCGGCCCGCAGACAAACACCCGGCCACCATGCGACCGCCGGGCAATCGGGCGGGCGGGCGGGAGAGACCCGCGCGGAGCGCGGCAAGGCCGGACACGACCCGCAGACGAAGACCCGGCCACCATGCGGCTGTGGGGCGCGGGGGAGACATCCGCGCGCAGCGCGGGAAGGCCGGCGGCTCGCAGGCGAAGACCGGGCCACCGAAGCCGCGGCGCGCCCCCGGCGCAGAGGGGAGCCCCTATTCCGCCCCCGCCCCCCGCGAGGGAACCGCCGCCCGAAGCGCCGACAAGACCCTGCTGACCCCCGCACCCCCGGCGGCCCCCCGCCGCACCGCCGCCACCACATGGCGGCGGGGCCGGTCGGCGGAGAGTTCTCGCATCACCACGCCGTCACGGCGGACCGCCGCCATCCGCGGGACCAGGGCCACCCCCATCCCCGCCTCCACCATCGCCAGGATCGCCGTCCAGCCGGAGGCGGAATGCGCCTGCTCCGGCGTGAACCCGGCCCCCTCGCACGCCGCCCGCGTGATCTCCGACCAGGGACCGCTGCCCCCGAAGATCCACGGCTCCCCGGCCAGGTCGGAGAGGCGGAGCCCCTCGGCCTCCGCCAGCGCGTGGTCCCCCGGGAGTGCCACGTCCAGTGGGTCCGCGAGGAGCGACTCCCGCGTGAAGCGCGTGTCCGCGTCCGCAGCCGCGGGCGCCGTCACCGCCAGCGAAAGGGCCACGTCCACCTCCCCCGCGGCCAGCAACTCGTACGCCTCCGCCGCCTCCACCTCACGCACCCGCACCGAGATCCCCGGCGCCGCCGCCCGCAGCTCCCGCACCGCGGGGACGACGAGCGCGGGCACCGCCGTGGAGAAGGCCCCGACGCGTACCTCCCCCGCCTCGCCCTGCGCGTACGCAGCCAACTCCGCGTCGGCCAGCTCCAGTTGGGCGAAGACCGCCTCCGCGTGCCGGAGCACGAGATGCGCCGCGTCCGTCAGGCGCACCCGGCGGCCGTGCGCCTCAAGGAGCGGCACCCCCAGCTGCTTCGCGAGGTTGGACAGCTGCTGTGACACCGCCGACGGCGTCATCTGCAGCGTCCGCGCCGTCGCCGTGACCGTGCCCCGCTCGCTCAACGTACGCAGGATCTGCAGCTTCTTGATGTCCCACTCGCTCATGGAGTCAACGTACCGACTGGTCAGGAGAGGTTTTCCCACCGGCCGCACCAGACCCACGGGCCGCACCGGACGCCCCTACTTCTTCGCACGCGCCGCGCCCAGCACGACCCCGCCCAGGATCAGCCCCATGCACATCACCTGGAGCCACCCCATCGCCTCGCCGAGCACCGCGAATGAGAGCAGGGCGACGCACACCGGCTGGAGGTAGTAGATGACCCCGGCGCGGGCGGCGCCGATGATCGAGATCGCCTTGTTCCAGGCGAAGAAGGCGATCGCGGACGAGACGACACCGACGTACAGGAGCGGGGAGACCGTCCCGACGGTCGGCGTGAAGCCGCCCTGCAGCACGAAGCTGGCCACGAACACCGGAAGCAGCATCAGCGCGCCGAGCATGAACGTCGCGAAGAGGAACGGCAGTCCGCCGATCTCGGCGGGCTTGCGCTTGAGCAGTGCGCTGTACGAGCCGAAGGAGACGGCCCCCGCGATCACCCACAGGTCGCCCACCGCGAAGTCCATGGAGAGCGATCCCCCGGAGACAAGGACCAGGACGCCCGCGCAGGCGATCAGCATGCCCGTCACCCGGCGCGCCCCGAGCCTCGCGCCGCCGAGGCGTTCGTACACCGCCATCAGGACCGGCGACGCCGCCATGATCATGCCCATGTTGCCCGCGGTGGTGGTCACGCCCGCCTGGTTCACCAGGGTGTTGTAGACGGTGACGCCGAGGAGGGAGGCCAGGAGCAGGAAGCCGATGTGCTTGCGGAGCAGGGCCCGCTGCCGCCACGTCCGGCGCGCCGCGAACGGCGCCACCGCCACGATCGCGATGATCCACCGCCAGAACGCGTGCTGAATGGGCGGCACGCTGTCGGCCAGCGCACGCGAGGTGACGAAGCTGCCCGACCAAACGACGGTGGCGAGCGCCGCCAGGGCGAGGCCGAGGCCGATGGGGCCCGCGGCCCGCTGCCTCTTGCTCGCCGCCGCCGTCGGCACCGCTGTCGGCACCGACGGCACCGCCGCGGTGTGGATGGGGGTCGTCCGGTCCAGGACAGTCACTGATATCCCTTTTCTCTCTCCCGATCGGCCCGGGAAAACACGAGCCCCGCCGAGGTGGGCACCACCGGCGGGGATCTCTTGGCTGATCTCTTGGTTGGTTGCGGGACTACCGTCGCACCCCCACACTCATCAGGTCCATCGAATCTTTTCGAGGATTCTTTGAAGTTATTCTGAAAGATTACCTATCGAACGATCCGCGCGAGGGCCGCCCGGACCTCCCCCGCGTCCGCCTCGTCGGCCGCCCACGCCACGTACCCGTCGGGGCGGACGAGGACGGTCGTACGCCGGCCACTCGCCCAGCGCGTCACGACCGCACGCCCCGCGTCGTACTCCGCGCCCACCGGAGCGATCAGCACGAACTTGCCCGCGCGCAGAGCCTCGTAGAGCCGCCCCTCCTTGAGCGCGACGTCCGGGGCGCGGTGCCCGGTCAGGCGGTGGGCCCCCTTCGGGGCGGGATAGGTGTAGCCGATGCCGGTGATCTGGCCGATCGCCTTGTCGCGGATCGGGGTCACGGCGCCGATGAAGGACGCGAGCACGGCGCGGGCCGCGATCGACCACGGGCGCTTGGCCATCGCGAGCCGCACGATCCCGCCACTGCTGCGCAGGACCGCCTTGCCGATGGGGTGCCGCTCGGACTGGTAGGTGTCCAACAGGCCTTCAGGGGCCCGGCCCTCGACCGCCGCCACCAGCTTCCAGCTCAGGTTCACGGCGTCCTGCAGGCCGGTGTTCATGCCCTGGGCGCCCGCCGGGGTGTGCACGTGCGCGGCGTCCCCGGCGAGGAAGACCCGGCCGACCCGGTAGGCGGGCGCCTGCCGCTCGTCGCTGTGGAAGCGGGACATCCAGCGGGCGTCGTGCATGCCGTAGTCACGGCCGAGCGCGAGGCGGGTGATCTCCTTGACCTCTTCGAGGTCGAGGGGCTCGCTGTCGGGGACGTTGTGGGCGCGGTTCCAGCCGATGACGCGGTAATAGCCGTCGGCGAAGGGCGCGATGAAGGCGAAGGCGTCACCGGCGGCGTTCACGGTGAGGACCGAGGCGGGCTTCTCGGCGAGCTTCACGTCGGCGAGGACGAGCGAGCGGATGACGGACTTCCCGGGGAAGGGCAGGCCGATCGCCTTGCGGACCGGGCTGTGCAGTCCGTCGGCGCCGACCGCGTACGCGGCCCGCAGCGTGCTCGACCCGCCGCCGGGACCCCGGACTTCGAGGCTCACGCCGTCCGCGTCCTGGGTGAGCCCGGTGACCTCGCTCTCGTACCGGAAGTCGACGCCGGCCGCGATCGCCCGCCGTTCGAGGACCCGCTCCACCTCGTACTGCGGCAGGACCAGGAGGTGGTTGTAGCGCGAGGGCAGCTTGTCCAGGCCCACCTCCAGGCGGCCGAAGAGGCGCAGGCGGTCCAGCGCCTTGCCCTTGGCCTCCAGTTCGTCGGCGAGGCCGCGCGCGTCGAGCTGTTCGAGGGTGCGGGCGTGCAGCACCAGGGCGCGCGAGAGGTTGCTGATCCCGTGCGGCCGCTTCTCCAGCAGGGTGACCCGGATGCCCGCGGCCGCCAGGTCCCCGGCGAGCAGCAGTCCGGTGGGGCCGGAGCCGACGACGATCACTGCGGGGCCCGCGGCGCCGGTCGGGTCCTGGGTCGCACCCTGAGTCGTGTCCTGAGTCGTGCCCTGGGTTCCGTTCATGGCGGCCTCCTAGTGCCAACAACTGTTGGTCAACGCTTGTTGGCTAACGTAGAGCCGACGTCATGGACTGTCAACACATGTTGGCCTACACTTGTTGGCATGACTGAAAGCGCACCCGATCCAGCGAACGAACCGGCGAACGAACCTGCCGCCGCGCCACCCCGCCGCTCCGACGCGACCCGCGGCGCGATCCTCGCCGCCGCCCGCGAGCGGTTCGCCGCCGACGGCTACGAGCGCGCCACCATCCGCGCCATCGCCAAGGACGCGCGGATCGATCCGTCGATGGTGATGCGCTATTACGGCAACAAGGAGGGCCTGTTCGCCGCGGCCGTCTCCATCGATCTGCGGCTGCCCGATCTCACCACGGTGGCGCGCGAGGACATCGGGCGCGCCCTGGTGACGCACTTCCTCGACGTCTGGGAGAACGACGGGGTCCTGACCGCGATGCTGCGCGTCGGCATCACGAACACGGCGGGCGCCGAGCGCATGCAGGGGATCTTCAGGGACCAGCTGCTGCCGGTCGCGCGCCGCGTCTGCCCCGATCCCGCCGACGCCCCCGCGCGGGCCGGGCTCTGCGCCTCACAGATCCTCGGCATGGCGCTGACCCGCTATGTGCTGCGGTTCCCGCCCGCGGTCGCGCTGTCCGGCGCGGAGCTGGCGGACTGGGTCGGGCCGACGGTCCAGCGCTACCTCACGGCCGAGCGGCCGTGAGGGCATGCCGCCACCCGACGTACGCGCAGGGGGCCCTCCGTCGGCACGCACGCATGCGTACGTCGACGAAGAGCCCCCTACGGAGAACTCTTGAAGCGGAGTGGCGTCAGCCCTTCTTCTCCTGCTTGCGGGTCTTGTCACCGACCATGACGAGGCCCGCGATCACCAGGAACAGCACGATGGGCGCCGCGACATAGAGGCCGAGCGTGTCGATCACGCTCAGGCCGGGACCCGGGTCGTCACCGTCGTCGCGCGTGAGCGCGAGCGCGGGGGACGACATGAGCAGCATCATCAGCGTCGTACCGGAAGCCAGGGCGCCGGCGCGCAGGGCGTTCTTCTTGTCCACGGTGCCAACGTAGCGAACTGCTAAACGGGCCGCGCGCCCGGGGGTGCCGTACGGGGTCTCCCGCGGGTGCGGAACACGTCCATGAACGCGTGCAGGCGCGGTGAGGCGGCGAGTTCCTCCAGGGTGACGGGGCGCCCCTCGGCGTCGGCGATGGGCAGCCGCCAGTTGGGGTATTGGTCCCAGGTGCCGGGGAGGTTCTGCGGGCGGCGGTCGCCGACCGCGTCCGGCAGCCAGACGCCGACCATGCGGGCCGGGGTGGCGAGCAGGAAGCGGTGGACGGCGCGGATCTCCTCCTGCTCGTGTCCACCGCCGCCGGGCAGCATCCCGAGGCGGGAGAGCAGCGCGAGCCACTCCGACACGTCGGCCGCGGCCTCGGCCTGCTCGACGGCCACGGGGCGGGTCAACAGGCCGAGCCGGTCGCGGAGTTGGACGTGCTCGCCGGTGATGCGGGCCGCGGTGGACGGCAGGTCGTGGGTGGTGGCGGTGGCCAGGCAGTCCGCGCGCCACCGCTCGGGCGGCAGCGGGCGCCCCGTGCCGGTCCAGTCCCGCTCGAACCAGAGCACGGAGGTGCCCAGCACGCCGTGCCGCTGGAGGGTCTCGCGGACGCCGGGCTCCACGGTGCCGAGGTCCTCGCCGATGACGAGGGCGCCCGCGCGGTGCGCCTCCAGGGCGAGGATCGCGAGCATCGCGTCGGCGTCGTACCGGACATACGTTCCCTCGGTGGGCGCGCGGCCTTCGGGTACCCACCAGAGCCGGAAGAGCCCCATCACGTGGTCGATGCGGATCGCGCCCGCGTGCCGGAGCAGTCCGCGCAGGAGGGCGCGGTAGGGGGCGTACCCGGACTCGGCGAGGCGGTCGGGGCGCCAGGGCGGAAGGCCCCAGTCCTGGCCGCGCGCGTTGAACGCGTCCGGCGGGGCGCCCGCCGACATGCCCGCCGCGAAGTGCCGCTGCTGCGCCCAGGCGTCGGCTCCTGCCGGGTGCACGCCCACCGCGAGGTCGTGCACGAGGCCGATGTCCATGCCCGCGTCGCGTGCGGAGCGCTGCGCGGCGCCGAGTTGGGCGTCGGTGAGCCAGGCGAGACGGCAGTGGAAGTCCACCCGGTCCATCAACTCGCGGCGGGCGCGGGAGGTCTGGGGTGATGCGGGGTCGCGCAGGGGTTCGGGCCAGGTGTGCCAGTCGGGGCCGTGCCGCTCGGCCAGCGCGTACCACGTGGCGTGGTCCTCGAGGGCTTCGCCGTGCTCGGCGAGGAAGTCGTTGTAGGCGGCGCGGCGTCCGGGGCCGAGCGGGACCTCGCGGATCAGCTCCAGGGCCTTGAGCTTGAGCGTCCAGACCGCGTCACGGTCGATCAACTGGCCCTGCTGGAGTACGGATTCGCGCAGCGCGGCGGCTCGGCGCGTGAGGTGGGCGGCCAGGTCGCGGGCCTCGCCGTCCAGGTGGGCGTACTCGGGAACGTCCTCGACGCGGAGGTGGACGGGGTCGGGGAAGCGGCGCGACGAAGGGCGGTACGGAGAGGGGTCGGACGACCCGTCCAGCGGCTTCGGAACCGCCGCGTGCAGGGGATTGACCTGTACGAATCCCGCACGCAGGGCCCGCCCGGACCAGGCGGCGAGCTCGGCCAGGTCCCCGAGGTCGCCCATGCCCCAGGAGCGGCGGGAGAGGAGGGAGTAGAGCTGGACGAGCACTCCGTACGTCTTCTCGCGCGGGGGCGGCAGGCGGTACGGGGCGACGATCAAGTGGGCGGTGGCCGCGTGGGCTTCGGGGCCCGGCGTCGTGGCCCGCAGCGTGTGCACGCCCAGGGGCAGCGCGCCGTCCGGGGAATCCGCGCCCGGCGGGACCTCGTCCGGCCCGGGCGACTCCCACTCCAGCCGCTCCCCCCACTCCGTCTCCACGCACACCCGCGTGCCCGGCGGCAGCCCTGACCACGGCGGGGGCGCCGGAGGGCCGCCCTGCCACACCACCACCGTCGGTGGCAGCAGCCGGGCGCTCAGCTCCGTCTCACGGGCCGTGAGGGCGCGCCGCACCGCCTCGGGGGTGCTCGCGTCCACGTCGAGGGCGGCCAGGGCCGCGATCACCGCGGCGTCGGTGGCCGGAACCGTTCGGTCCGGGGACGGGGAGTAAGAGGTCGCCACGCCGTGCAGGGCCGCGAGGCGGGAAAGTCCGGTGGGGCCGGTGGGGCCGGTGGTGGTTCCGGTGGGTCCGGTGGTGGGTCCGGTCGCTCCGGGTGGGGCCATTTAGACCCCCATGTAGGCCAGGCCCGACGCGGTGCCGGTGGAGGTCGGCTCGCTGGTCAGCGGGGCGGCGTCGGCGAGCGGAGGCTCGCTGGTCAGGGGTGCGGCGTCGGCCAGCGGGGGCTCGCTGGTCAGGGGCGGCTCGAGGCAGCCGCAGGCGCAGGATCCGTCGAGACCGGAGTCAGGACCGGAGACCTGTTTGGAGAGAGCGGAGAGGAGGAGGTTCGCGGAAGCGGGCACGTAAGGCTCCAATGTCAGGGGGCAGGTCTTCGGCAGCCCTACCCAGTGCGCGGGATCGCAGACATATCCGTTGTATGAACGTGCGCGCACTCACATTCGTTTCCCTGAGTGGGGGTCCGGACGCAAGATCTTCCTTTCCCCCGGGTCTGCGTCCCTTCCCGCATCCGGGGAGTTCATTCCAGCCCCGTCGGCGCCGGAGGGCGAATCCGCCAATGTCACAGGGAAGAAAACCCCCACAACACCCACGCCCGTTGACACCCCCACCACGCGAGTGGTGGGCTCAGTGACACCCTGAGACAACCAGCGCACCACACGTGATCACCAGGACGAGGGACAACGAGGAGAGGGCCGTGCAACTGCGGCGCAGGAAAGGCGCGGCGGCCATCGCCGTCGCCGTCATCGCAGGCGCCCTCGGTGGCGCCCCCGGCGCCGTCGCCGCCCCCGGCCTCCCCGGAAAGCCCGGCACCCCCGCCACGTCCCCGGACGACGACCGGGAGAGCGACGGCACCCTCCCCCCGGTCTGGCCCCGCCCCCAGTCGATGACCGCGGCCGGTGCTTCGGTCACCGTCACGGACGAGGTCGTCCTTGCCACCGGCCAGGACCCGGACCCGTACGCCATGGACGCCCTGCGCACGCTCCTGCGCGACGCGGGCGCCCGCAGGATCACGGAGGTGAAGGACGCCGATCAGCTCCCCGCGGGGAGCGGGCGCCTCGTCGTCCGCGCCGACGGCGTGCGCGCCGACCAGGCGCTGCGCACCCTCGGCGCCCGTGCACGGGGCGACCTCCCGTCCGGCGGCTACCGCCTGGCGGTGGGCCGGATCGGCGGCCAGGACACCGTCGCCCTCGCGGGCGCGGGTGATGACGGCCTCTTCCACGGCGTGCAGACCCTGCGCCAGCTGATCACCAAGAGCGCAGGCGGCAGGAGCACCGTCCCCGGAATCCAGATCCGCGACTGGCCCGGCACGGCGGTGCGCGGCATGACGGAGGGCTTCTACGGCACTCCGTGGACCCGCGAGCAGCGCCTGGACCAGCTGGACTTCATGGGCCGCACGAAGCAGAACCGCTACCTGTACGCGCCCGGCGACGACCTCTACCGCCAGGCGCGCTGGCGCGAGCCCTACCCCGCCGACCAGCGCGCCGACTTCCGCGCCCTCGCCGAGCGGGCCGAGCGCAACCACGTGACGCTCGCCTGGGCCGTCGCCCCCGGCCAGGCCATGTGCATGTCGTCCGACAAGGACATCAAGGCCCTGAACCGCAAGATCGACGCGATGTGGGCCCTTGGCGTGCGCGCCTTCCAGCTTCAGTTCCAGGACGTCAGCTACAGCGAGTGGCACTGCGAGGCGGACGCCGAGGCCTTCGGGTCGGGGCCCGACGCCGCGGCGAAGGCGCAGTCCCGCGTCGCCAACGCCGTCTCCGCGCACCTGGCCGAGCGCCACCCCGGCGCGAAGCCGCTCTCGCTGATGCCCACGGAGTACTACCAGGACGGCTCCACCGAGTACCGCGACGCGATCGCGGACCGGCTCGACCACCGCGTCGAGGTGGCGTGGACCGGCGTCGGCGTGGTCCCCAAGACCATCACCGGGCGTGAACTGGCGGGCGCCCGCAAGGCGTTCGGCTCGCATCCGCTCGTGACGATGGACAACTACCCCGTCAACGACTTCGCGCAGGACCGTATCTTCCTGGGCCCCTACACCGGCCGTGAGCCCGCCGTGGCCACCGGCTCGGCCGCGCTGCTCGGCAACGCCATGGAGCAGCCCTCCGCGTCCCGCATCCCGCTGTTCACCGCCGCCGACTACGCCTGGAATCCCCGCGCCTACCGTCCCCACGAGTCCTGGCTCGCCGCGATCGACGACCTCTCGGGCGGCGACGCGAAGGCGCGGGGCGCCCTGCGGGCCCTCGCGGGCAATGACGCCTCCTCCGTGCTCGGCGCCGACGAATCGGCGTATCTGCGCCCGCTCATGGACGACTTCTGGCGCGCGCGCACGACGACGGACACCGCCCGCATCGGGAAGTCCGGGCAGGCCCTGCGGGACGCCTTCACCGTCATGAAGGAGGCGCCGCGGCGGCTCGCCGGCAGCGATCTCGACACCGAGGTACGGCCCTGGGTCGAGCAGCTGGCGCGCTACGGGGAAGCCGGCGAGACGGCGGTCGACATGCTGCGCGCGCAGTCCACCGGAGACGGCGCGGCAGCTTGGCGCGCCTCGCGCACCCTGGCCGGGCTCCAGAAGGACCTGAGGGCCGGCCGGGTGACCGTCGGCAAGGGCGTCCTCGCCCCCTTCCTGACGCGGTCGCAGAAGGCGTACGAGACGTGGGCGGGGCTCGACAGCGAGCAGGCGTCGGACCGCGCGACGGTCCGCATCCCGCGCGCCCGCCCCCTCACGGCGGTGACCGCGCTGACCGACCCCGGCACCAAGGGCAGCATCGAGGCCCACGTCCCGGGCGAGGGCTGGCGCCGCATCGGCGCCCTGTCCGTCAGCGGCTTCACCGAGGCCGAGCCCGCGAAGCCCGCCGGGCGGAAGGACTCCGCCCCCCGCGCCGACGCCGTGCGCGTCACGGTCACCGAGGGCACGGTCCGCCACGTCGTCCCCTGGTACGCCGACGCCCCCGAGGCCCGCTTCTCGCTGGCCCGCACCGAGGCGGACGTGGAGATCGGCGGCGGCCCGCAGCGGGTCACGGCGAAGCTGCTCTCCCTGCGCCCCGGCGACGTACAGGGCAAGGTCACGGCGGAGGCGCCCAAGGGCGTCGAGGTGCGCACCCCGGAGAAGTCGACGCTGCCGCGCGGCGCGCAGGTGGACGTCCCGCTCGACGTCACCGTCCCCGCGGGCACGCGTTCGGGGACGTACGAGATCCCGGTCACCTTCGAGGGCCAGACCAGGACGGTCTCGATCCGCGCCTACCCGCGCACCGGCGGGCGCGACCTGGCGCGCGGCGCGAAGGCGTCCTCGTCGGGCGACGAGACGAAGGACTTCCCGGCGTCCGGCGCCAACGACGGCGACCCGGCGACCCGCTGGTCCTCGCCGGTGGAGGACGGCGCCTGGTGGCAGCTGGAGCTCGACGAGCCGGTCAGGCTCGGCCAGGTCGTCCTGCGCTGGCAGGACGCGTACGCGGCGGGCTACCGCGTGCAGACCTCCGCCGACGGGAAGACCTGGCGCACGGCGGCGACCGTGAAGGACGGCAAGGGCGGCCGCGAGGCGGTCCGCATGGACGCCCGTGACACCCGCTACATCCGGGTGCAGGGCGACAAGAGGGCCACGCGCTTCGGCTACTCGCTCTGGTCGGTGGAGGCCTACGCGGTCGCCACGGCCGCCGACGAGTGACGGAGGCCGTGGCGCGTCTCACGTACAACAGAGCCCGGATCGATTCCTAGGCGGAAATGCCATCGATCCGGGCCATCGCGTCGTCCGCGCCGAACGGCTGCAAGTACGGCAGCCAGCGCGGATCCCTGTGCCCGGTCCCGATGATGCGCCACGCGAGCCCCGAGGGCGGCGCGGGCTTGTGACGCAGGCGCCACCCCAGCTCCAGGAGATGGCGGTCCGCCTTGGTGTGGTTGCAGCGGCGGCAGGACGCCACCACGTTCTCCCAGGCGTGCTGACCGCCACGGCTCTTCGGAATGACGTGGTCGACGCTGGTTGCGACGCCACCGCAGTACATGCACCGACCGCCGTCGCGGGCGAAGAGCGCCCGCCTGGTCAGAGGAACGGGCCCCCTGTAAGGGACCCGGACGAACCGCTTGAGGCGGACCACGCTGGGTGCGGGGACGGTGCGCGTTGCGCTGTGCATGAAGGCGCCGGATTCCTCGAGGCAGAGAGCCTTGTTCTCCAGGACGAGGACGAGCGCGCGGCGGAGCGGTACGACACCCAATGGCTCGTACGACGCATTGAGGACCAGGACGTGCGGCACGGATGCCTCCTATTACGCCGGCGGCGCGTGGCTCGCGCCGGGACGATCTGTAGCCAGTCTCCCCTCATGCCTGGTCCAAGCGCCACCATGTGCCGGTAACGGGCTCGGAGTGTTTTCGACCACACCTGTGCGACACCCTCATCTTCCCCAGGTGAGCACTGTCTCTCCCTCGAACATGACAACGATCCACACACAATGCCCCGTTAGTGTGGTGACTCTGCCCGGTGCATCTCCTGGGCAGGCCGCTATGCCTGGAGGTACCTGCCGTGTTCCTGTCCGTCCTGTCAGCAGCCGGAACGGACCCGGACGACAAGACGACGCCGAAGTCCCCGACCTTGGAAGACGCCCAGGAGAGCGCGACGAACGCCGCCAGCTGGGTCGAGCAGAACTGGTCGGCGTGGCTGGGCATCGGGCTCCGCATCCTGCTGATCGTCGCGGTCGCCGTCGTCCTTCGCGTGGTCATCCGGCGTTCCATCACCAAGCTCATAGATCGCATGAACCGCACGGCGCAGTCCGTGAACGGCACGGCGCTCGGCGGGCTCCTCGTGAACGTGGAGCGCCGCCGCCAGCGCTCCCAGGCCATCGGCTCGGTGCTGCGCTCGGTGGCGTCGTTCCTGATCCTGGGCACGGCCGCCCTGATGATCCTGGGCACGTTCCAGATCAACCTCGCCCCGCTGCTCGCCTCGGCGGGTGTCGCGGGTGTGGCGATCGGTTTCGGCGCCCGCAACCTGGTCACGGACTTCCTCTCCGGCGTCTTCATGATCCTGGAGGACCAGTACGGCGTGGGTGACTCGATCGACGCGGGCGTGGCGTCCGGCGAGGTGATCGAGGTCGGCCTGCGCGTGACCAAGCTGCGCGGCGACAACGGCGAGATCTGGTACGTCCGCAACGGCGAGGTCAAGCGCATCGGCAACCTCAGCCAGGGCTGGTCCACGGCGGGCGTGGACGTCACGGTCCGCCCGGACGAGGACCTGGAGAAGGTGCAGGCGAAGCTGATCGAGGTCGGCGAGGCCATGGCCAAGGACGAGCCGTGGAACGAGCGCCTCTGGGGCCCGGTCGAGGTGCTCGGCCTGGACAGCGTGCTGCTCGACTCGATGGTCGTCAGGGTGTCGGCGAAGACCATGCCGGGCAACGCCCTGGGTGTGGAGCGCGAGCTGCGCTGGCGCATCAAGCGGGCCTTCGACGAGGCGGGCATCCGCATCGTGGGCGGCCTCCCGCTGCAGGCGACGGAGGAGGCCGCGGCCGATCCGTCGGCGGGCGTCGCGGCGCCCTCGGCGTACGCGTCGGCGACCTCGCCGCAGTCGCTCGCGGCCTCGCCGATAGCGCCGCCGCCGAACCTGTCGAAGTAGGACCGCCCGGCCCCAGCCGCACCCCGTGCAACGCCACGCCCCCGCAGGTAACGACTTGGTTGCCGCGGGGGCGTTCGCTATTGACGCCTCATTCACGCCAGCCGTACGGTCCTCACGAATTGGAAAGTTTCCTAACAGTTAACCGGGCAGCCGAAGGACAGGGGTCGTCATGGCAGCAGCAGGCAGCACTCCTGGGACCCCGGGCACGCCGAGCGTCCTGCGCGCGATGAACGACCGGGCAGTGCTCGACCTCCTCGTCGCGCACGGCCCCCTCACCCGCACCCGCATCGGTGAGCTGACCGGGCTCTCCAAGCCCACCACCTCGCAGCTCCTGGGACGCCTGGAGAGCGCGGGCCTCGTGCACACCACCGGCAGCCTCAGCGGACGCCCAGGCCCCAACGCCCTGCTGTACGAGATCGACCCGGGCGCCGGACACGTCGCCGCGCTCTCCGCCGACCCCACCGGGATCACCGCGCTCGTCGCCGACATCACCGGCACCGTCCTGGGCCAGGCGCGCGTCGAGGCGGACGCCGTGGCCGAGGACGTGCGCCACCGCACCGCGCAGCTGGTCACCGAGGCCGTCGACGAGGCGCTGCGCCAGGCGGGCCTGGGCCACGACGACCTGCGGGCGGCGGTGATCGGCACCCCCGGCGCCATCGACCCGCAGACGGGTGAACTGCGGTACGCCCCGCACCTGCCCGGCTGGCACTCGCGGACGCTGCGCGACGATCTCGCCGCCGTCCTCGGCACGCCCGTGGTCATCGAGAACGACGTGAACCTGGCGGCCGTCGCCGAGCAGTACGAGGGCGCCGCCCAGGACAACGACAACTACGTCCTGACCTGGCTCGACGAGGGCGTCGGCGCCGCCATCGTGCTCGGCGGCACCCTGCTGCGCGGCGCGACCGGCGGCGCGGGCGAGATCGGCTACATGCCGCTGCCGGGCGCGCCGCTGGTGCGCGGCGGCGCGCAGAGCGGCGACGGCGGCTTCGAGAGCCTCGTCTCCGCCTACGTCGTGCGTGAACTCACCGGCGGCGGCGCGACGTTGGACGAAGTCATGGCCGACGACACCGCGCTCGACGAGGTCGCGCGGCGCATCGCCACCGGCATCGCCGCGGTCGTCGCCGTCGTCGACCCCGAACTCGTCGTGCTCTCCGGCTCGGTGGCCCAGGCGGGCGGCGACAAGCTGCGCGTCAGGGTCGAGGAGGAGCTGACCGGGCTCGCGCTGCCCCGGCCGCAGATCCGCATCAGCGAACTCGACGGCGACCCCATCCTGACCGGCGCCCTGCGCTCGGCCCTCACCCAGGCCCGCGACCAGGTCTTCGACACGGCCTGAGCACGTCCCGCACTCCCGCAGTCCTCCCCAGTCCTCCCCAGTCCTCCCGCACCTCAACTCCCCTCCCCCGTAAAGGAAGTCCGCCATGCCGCGATGGCGCATGCCCACCTGCGCGTCCGCGGCGCTCGCCGCAGCCGGTCTCTTGCTCTCCGGCTGCGCCAACCCGAGCGTCGGCAGCGCGAACGACGACCCGACCAAGCCGGTCACCCTGAAGTTCTGGCACGGCTGGTCGACGCCCGGCGAGGTCAAGGCCGTCAACGACAGCATCGACCGCTTCGAGAAGCTGCACCCGAACATCAAGGTGAAGGCCACCGGGAACGTCTCCGACGAGACCGTCAACCAGGCCCTGCGGGCGGGCGGCGACAAGGCCCCTGACGTGGTGTCGTCCTTCACCACCAACAACGTGGGCCAGTACTGCGAATCCGGGATGTGGGCGGACCTCGATCCGTTCATGAGGAAGACCGGCCTCGACAAGCACAAGGTCTTCCCCAAGACCCTGCTCGACTACACGAGTTACCGGGGCACGCAGTGCGCCCTGCCGCTGCTCGCGGACGCCTTCGGGATGTACTACAACAAGGACGCCTACAAGGAGGCGGGCATCGAGCGCCCGCCGCGCACGATGTCCGAGTTCGAGAAGGTCGCGAAGAAGCTGACCGTGCGCAGCGGCAGGAACGGGTACAAGCGCGTCGGGTTCATGCCCAGCTTCCGCTTCTACCAGAACAGTCCGGACCGCCTCTTCGCACAGTGGGGCCCCGCGTACTTCGACGCCGAGGGCAAGTCGCGCCTGGCGAAAGAGCCCTCGACGTACAAGTTCTTCAAGACGACCGGCCGACTCGCCGCCGCGCAGGGCGGGTTCAACGATCTCGAGAAGTTCCGGATGACCTTCGGCGACGAGATGTCCAGCCAGAACGCCTTCCTGACCGGCAAGGTGGCCATGCTCCTGGACGGTGAGTGGCGCGGTCTGATGCTGGACGAGGCGAAGGCGGACTTCGACTGGGGCGTGGCGCCGCTGCCCGTCCCCGACGACCAGGCCGACACCTACGGGCGCGGCTTCATCACCGGCACCGTCGCCGGGATCGCGCACAGCAGCAAGCACCAGAACGCCGCGTGGGAGCTGGTGAGGTTCCTGACCGCGGACACCGACCAGGTCGTGAACTTCGCGAACGCCATCCACAACGTGCCCTCCACGTTCGCGGCGCTCAAGTCGCCGCGCCTGGACGCCGATCCGGCCTTCCGGGCCTTCTTCGACATCCTGGAGAACAAGCACAGCAAGGCCCTGCCGCCCTCCGTGAACGGCGGCGCCTACGTCGTCTCGCTCGGGGACTTCTCGTACGCCGTCGAGGCCGGCCGCGTGGGTGATCTGCGAGGGCGCCTGAAGAAGCTCGACGAGCAGATAGACGCCGACAACCTCCAGTCGAAGAGCTGAGCTGAGGACCCCGCCATGGCACTTTCCCTCTCCAACCCGGCGCGCCGCAGACTGCGCACGATCGGCTTCCTCTCCCCCTGGCTCGTCGGCTTCAGCGTCTTCTTCGCCTACCCGCTGATCGCCACCGTCTACTTCTCGTTCATGCACTACAACCAGATCAAGGAGCCCACCTTCGTGGGCCTGCGGAACTGGACGTACGTGTTCGAGCAGATGCCCCTGTTCGGCCCGGCCCTGTGGAACACCCTCTGGCTGGTGGTGGTCATGGTGGCCGTGCGGGTGGTCTTCGGACTCTCGCTCGGACTGCTCGTCACGAAGATCAAGACGGGCGCCGGCTTCTTCCGCACCGCCTTCTACATCCCGTACCTCGCCCCGCCGGTGGCCGCCACCGTCGCCTTCGTCTTCCTGCTCAACCCGGGCACGGGCCCGGTGAACGAGATCCTCGGCTCGATCGGGATCTCCGGGCCCAACTGGTTCAACGACCCGGACACCGCCAAGCCCTCGCTCGTGCTGCTCTCCCTGTGGGGCATCGGCGACCTGATGGTGATCTTCATGGCGTCGCTGCTCGACGTGCCGAAGGAGCAGTACGAGGCCGCGGACCTGGACGGCGCGGGGTCCTGGTCCAAGTTCCGCTACGTGACCTGGCCCGCGATCACGCCGATCGTGATGTTCGCGGTGGTCACGGGCGTCGTGCAGACCATGCAGTACTACACGCAGGCCCTGGTCGCGGGGAAGGTCGCCTCCGGCGTCAACATCGGCCCCGGCTCGGTGATCCAGCCCGGCTACCCGGACCACTCGACCCTCACGGTCCCCCAGCTCGTCTACTCGATGGGCTTCCAGAACTTCAACACCGGTGCCGCGTGCGTGCTCTCGCTCGTGCTCTTCGCCATCGCCATGGCCGTCACGCTGCTCCTGATGCGCAAGCGCTCCGGACTGCTCGCGGCGGAGGACTGAGGATTCCATGACCACCACGACACTCAGCGCGCCCAAGACGGCGCCCGAACGCACCGCCCCGCTCCGGGGCCCCGCCGCCGCCCGCGCCCGCCGCAAGCGCGTCCTGCACTGGATCGCCGTGCACAGCGTGGCGATAGCCGTCGCGCTGCTCTTCGTCCTGCCGTTCGTCTTCGTCTTCCTGACGTCGGTGATGAGCGACTCGCAGGCCATGAGCGGCGACCTGTGGCCCGACTCCTGGCACTGGGAGAACTACAAGACCGTGTTCGAGACGCCGGGCTTCCTGGACTGGTGGCGCAACTCGCTCATGTACGCGGGCCTGGGCACCCTCTTCACCGTCTGCTCGGCGATCCCCGTGGCGTACGCGCTGGCCAAGTTCCGCTTCCGCGGCCGGCGCGCCGCGATGCTCCTGGTCATCTCGACGATGATGCTGCCGCCGCAGGTCATCGTGATCCCGATGTACCTGGTGTGGGCACAGCAGTTCCACCTGTCGGGCACGCTGTGGCCGCTGATCATCCCGATGGCGTTCGGCGACGCGTACTCGATCTTCCTGCTCCGCCAGTTCCTCCTGACGATCCCCAAGGAGTACATCGAGTCGGCGAAGGTCGACGGGTGCGGCGAGTTCCGCACCATGGTCAAGATCGTCGTGCCGATGGCCAAGCCCGGCATCGCCGCCATCGCGCTCTTCCAGTTCTTCTACTGCTGGAACGACTACTTCGGGCCGCAGATCTACGCGGCCCAGAACCCCGGCGCCTGGACGCTGAGCTACGGCCTCGAGTCGTTCAAGAGCGCCCACGCCGTCAACTGGAACATGACGATGGCCGCGACGCTGCTCGTGATGGCGCCGGTCATCCTCGTCTTCTTCTTCGCACAGAAGGCCTTCGTCGAAGGCGTCACCCTCACCGGAGTAAAGGGCTAGCACCGATATGAAGCTCGCAGTGGTCGGCGGAGGGTCGACCTACACACCCGAACTCATCGACGGATTCGCACGGTTGAGGGACACCCTGCCGATCGAGGAACTCGTCCTCGTCGACCCCGCGGCCGACCGTCTCGAACTCGTCGGCGGGCTCGCCCGCCGCATCTTCGCCAAGCAGGGGCACCCCGGCCGCATCGTCACCACCTCCGACGTGGACGCGGGCGTCGCGGACGCCGACGCGGTCCTGCTCCAGCTGCGCGTCGGCGGCCAGGCGGCCCGCAACCAGGACGAGACGTGGCCCCTGGAGTGCGGCTGCGTCGGCCAGGAGACCACCGGCGCGGGCGGCCTCGCCAAGGCCCTGCGCACCGTGCCGGTCGTCCTGGACATCGCCGAGCGCGTACGGCGCACGAACCCGAACGCCTGGATCATCGACTTCACCAACCCGGTCGGCATCGTCACGCGCGCGCTGCTCCAGGCCGGTCACAAGGCCGTGGGCCTGTGCAACGTGGCGATCGGCTTCCAGCGCAAGTTCGCCAGGCTGCTCGACGTCGCGCCGGGCGAGGTGCACCTCGACCACGTGGGGCTCAACCACCTGACGTGGGAGACGGGCGTACGGCTCGGGGGCCCGGACGGCGCCGACATCCTGCCCAAGCTCCTCGCCGAGCACGGCGCCGCGGTCGCCGAGGACCTGCACATGCCGCGCGAGATCGTCGACCGGCTCGGCGTCGTGCCCTCGTACTACCTGCGCTACTTCTACCAGCACGACGCGGTGGTCGAGGAGATGCGGACCAAGCCCTCGCGGGCCTCGCAAGTGGCCGCGATGGAACGCGAGTTGCTGGAGATGTACGGCGACCCGACGCTCGACGAGAAGCCGGAGCTGCTCGCCAAGCGCGGCGGCGCCTTCTACTCGGAGGCGGCCGTGGACCTGGCGGCCTCGCTGCTGGGCAACGGCGGCAGCCCCTACCAGGTGGTGAACACCGTCAACAACGGCACGCTGCCGTTCCTACCGGACGACGCCGTCATCGAGGTGCAGGCCACGGTCGACGGCAAGGGCGCCAAGCCGCTCGCCGTGCCGAAGCTGGACCCGCTGTTCGCCGGGCTCGTCGCCAACGTCACCGGCTACGAGGACCTGGCCCTGCAGGCCGCGCTGCACGGCGGCCGCGACCGCGTCTTCAAGGCACTGCTGGCCCACCCGCTGGTCGGCCAGTACGCGTACGCCGAGCAGCTCACCGACCGGCTGATCGCGCACAACCGGGAGCACCTGGCGTGGGCGTGAGCACGAGCGTGCTCGCGATCGACGCGGGCAACAGCAAGACCGACGTCGCGGTGGTCGCGGCCGACGGCAGGGTCGTCGGCGCGGCACGCGGCGGCGGGTTCCAGCCGCCCCTGGTCGGCGTCGAGGCCGCGGTGGACATCCTCCAGGAGGCGGTGACGCGGGCCCTGGCCGAGGCGGGCCTCGACTCCGTGGGGCACGTGTCCGCCTGCCTGGCCAACGCCGACCTGCCCGTCGAGGAACGGGAGTTGGCCCAGGCCCTGCGCAGGCGGGCGTGGGGCCCCTCGGTCGACGTGCGCAACGACACCTTCGCCATCCTGCGGGCCGGTCTCCTGGAGGACGCCGAGCCGCGGGGCGTGGCCGTGGTGTGCGGCGCGGGCATCAACTGCGTGGGCATGCTGCCCGACGGGCGCACCGCGCGCTTCCCCGCCATCGGCCGGATCTCCGGCGACTGGGGCGGCGGGGGCGGCCTGGCCGAGGAGGCGCTCTGGTTCGCGGCGCGGGCCGAGGACGGCCGCGGCGACGCGACCGCGCTGCGCGAGACGCTGCCCGCGCACTTCGCCCTGCCCTCCATGTACGCGCTGATCGAGGCGCTGCACCTGGGCGCCATCGCCCCGATCCGCAGGCACGAGCTGACGCCGGTGCTCTTCGCCACGGCGGCGGCGGGCGACACGGTGGCGCGCTCGCTGGTGGACCGGATGGCCGACGAGGTCGTCGCCATGTCGACCGTGGCCCTGGACCGCCTCGGCCTGCTCGGCGAGGTGGCCCCGGTGCTGCTCGGCGGCAGCGTCCTGGCCGCCCGCCACCCGCAACTGGACGAACGCGTCCGTACGTTGCTGGCCGAGCGGGCACCCAAGGCGGTGGCCCGGGTGGTCGTCGCCCGTCCCGTGCTGGGCGCCGCGCTGCTCGGTCTCGACCAGGTGGGAGCGCCCACCGAGGTGCACGCGCGCGTGCGGGGACACTACGAGGGGGACGTGGGAGTCTTGGGCGGCTGAGTCCTCGGCGCGCGGTTCATCGGCCCGGGAGGGAACCGAACCGTACTGAATCGCGTATTCAAGGGCAGGGGCGGTGTGCGATCTTCGCGGGATCCGGACAGGGGAGTCCAGACACGGTGATCCAGACACGATGATCCGAACAAGATCCAGTCAATGCCTGTGCGGATGTCCGTCCCTGCGGCGATACTTGCGGCCGTGCACTTCTTCCCGCGCCGCGCACGCCGGGCGGAAGTGAACGTCCGATGACCAAGGGGGAGGTCGAGGTCGAGGTGACATACCCGCCGAACGGCAGCGCCGCGCCGCCGGGACAGGCCGCGCCGACGATGCCCACCGTCCCGCCTCAGGCGGGTCCGGGCTCCGCGGCACCCGTGCCGGCGCCGAACGCGGCGCCCCGGCGCCCCGCGTGGATCGAGGGACGCGACCGGCTGCGCGTGGCGGCGACGACGGAACCGGGCAAGCTGCGGATCATCGGCGCCGTCCTCGCGCTGCTCGTCGTGGCGTTCGGCGCCGTCACCACCTGGCAGATGACCGACCGCTCGGACGCCGCGAGCAGCGTCCTGAACCGCAGCCAGCCGCTGAGCGACGACGCGGCGGCCATCTACCGCTCCCTCGCGGACGCCAACACCGCTGCCTCCAGCGGCTTCCTGGCGGGCGGTCAGGAACCGGCCGACGTGCGCAAGCGGTACACCGACGACATCGAGCGCGCCTCCGAGAAGCTGGCGAACGCCGCGTCGAACGCGGGCGCGGGCTCGTCGGCCGCCGACTCGGTGAGCAAGCTGAACAAGCTCCTCCCGGAGTACACCGGCCTGATCGAGCGGGCCCGCGCGAGCAACCGCCAGGGCCTCCCCCTGGGCGGCGCCTATCTGCGGTACGCGAACGACAAGATGCAGACCGAGATGCTCCCGGCCGCCGAGCAGCTCTACACCGTGGAGAAGGAGCGGCTGAACGCGGACTACGACGACGCGAAGCCCTATCCCTGGCTCGCCATCGCCCTCGGTCTGCTCGCGCTCGGCGCCCTGTTCTGGGCCCAGCGCCGCAACTACCGCAGGACGAACCGTGTGTTGAACCACGGCCTGGTCGCCGCGACCGCCGCGTCCACGATCGTCCTGCTCTGGCTCGTCGCCGGGCACACCTTCGCGCGCTCGGGGCTCAACGACTCGTACGACCACGGCGTGAAGTCCCTGAACGTCCTGAACGACGCCCGCATCAGCTCGCTCAAGGCCCGCAGCAACGAGAACCTCACGCTGGTCAGCCGCGGCGCGGAGACCGTCGAGGTCGGCCCCGCGGACAAGAAAGAGATCAAGGACAAGTTCGACGTCGACTACCAGGCGCAGATGAAGCAGCTCGGCAGCGCCGACAGCGGGCTGCTCGGCAAGGCCGTGGACATCGCCGACAACGAGGCGGGCAAGAACCCGGTCAAGGCCGCCGCGGACAACGTGTCGGTCTGGAAGGACCGGCACAAGACCGCGCGGGACAGCGACGACGCGGGTGACTACAAGGGAGCGCTCGCCAAGGTCGTCGGCGACAAGAGCGACGAGCCCACCGGTGAGTGCTTCGACAATGTCGACAAGGCACTCGAGAGGGCGCTGGGGCATGAGCGGGCCGAGTTCGAGCAGGCGGCGAAGGACGGCAAGGGAGCGATGAGCGGGCTCCCGGTGGGCGCCGCCGTGCTCGCGGTGCTCGCCGCGGCGGGCGCGGTGCTCGGCATCGGGCGCAGGCTGTCGGAGTACAGGTGAGAGGGGGCGAGCGGACGATGCGTACGCGAGGACTGGCGAGGCTGCGCGGCTGGGGCGGAGCTGCCGCCATGGCGGTGGCCTGCGCGCTCACGGGCTCCCTCGTGCTTGCGCTGCCGGAGGCGGGCAGCGCGGTCAAGTCCGACGGCGAGGTCAAGGGCCGGTCCGCCCAGGGCTCCGCCGCGGCCGCTCCCGCGCGCGCCGAGGAGTGCGAGAGCCCCGAGGCGAGCCTGTCGCCCGACGACAAGGACGGCCCGACGATCGAGGCCATCCGCGACCGCAAGGTCAAGAAGCTCATCGTCGGCGTCGACCAGAACAGCTACCGCTGGGGCTATCGCGACCCGAACAAGAAGACGGCGACGCTCGAAGGCTTCGACATCGACCTCGCGCACAAGATCGCCGAGGAGATCCTCGGCGACCGCGACGCCGTGCTGTTCCGCGCCATCCCCACCAACCAGCGGGTCAAGGCCATACAGACCGGCCAGGTCGACATGGTCGTGCGGACGATGACCATCACCTGCGAGCGCGAGAAGGACGTCACGTTCTCCACCGCCTACTTCAAGACGGGTCAGCAGGTCCTCGCCCCCAAGTCCTCGGACATCACCGGGTTCGACGACACACTGGACGGCAAGAAGGTCTGCTCGGCGAAGGGTTCCACGGCGCTCACGAAGCTGGGGGAGCTCAAGAAGAAGAAGACCATCGACGCCGACATCGCGACCACGGTCCCGAACCAGCTCGACTGTCTGGTGCGGCTCCAGCTCGGCGAGGTGGACGCCGTGGTGACCGACAGCGCCCTCGCCGCGAGCCAGGCGGCACAGGACCCGACGATCGAACTCAAGGGCGACGCACCGCTGAACACCGAGTACTACGGCGTGGCGATGAAGAAGCCGGAGAAGGGCGAGGACGACCTGGTGCGCCGGGTCAACCAAGTCCTGGAGGACTACCGCGAGAGCGGCTGGCAGAAGTCGTACGACAACTGGCTCAAGCCGGCCCTCGGCGAATCGGCGGGACCGCCCGCACCGAAGTACAGCGACTGAGCCGGACGTGCACAGCAACGCAGAGCGGAGAGGTGATCGATGAGCGTCGCGGGACCCCCCGGTCCTGTGATGGACCGGGACGAGGTGGACCGTGCGCTGGCGCGGCTCGACGCAGAGCACGAGGCGATCGAGACCTCGCTCCTCGCCCTTCAGGATCACGCGGGCCGCCGGCTCCTCGAAGGTGCCGGTCTCACCGGCACCACCCAGGAGCGCTGGCAGTCCACCGAGCAGCGGATCACCCTCCTGTGGGCGTACTTCGACGCGTACGCGGCCGCGCTGCGCACCGCGCACGAGGTGCGGGCCCGCAGACGCTGGCCCAACAGGGACGACCTGGTGGAGCTGACCGAACTCCTTCGCGGTGAGAGCGTCACCGTCGCCGGCGGCGCCGCCCCCGCGCCGTCGGCCTCGATCACCGGCCCGGCCAAGCTCACCGAACGCTTCACGCTCATCGAGCTCGTCGCGCGGATGAACGACCTGTACGCGCACTCGCTCGACATGGTCGTCGCCGCCGACGCGGTCTGGTCCGCGCTGCCCGCCCGGATAGACCTCCTGGCCGCCGAACTGCACCGCACCCGCCAGCTGGCCCACTCCGTGGGAGTGCGTCCCGGCGAGCACCCGGCGGGTGACGACCTGGAGCGGATCACGGCGGAGCTGACCCTCCTGCGCGAGCAGGTGATCTCCGACCCGCTGGCCTTCTGGCAGCCCGCGCAGGGCAGTTCGGCCCCGGGCGGCGGCCGGCCGCACACCGAGCGGTACGACCGCGAGGCCCGCGCCCTGGAGGACGTGCGCCGCGAGATCGACGCGGTGCTCACCGTCCGGCAGGACGCGGAGCTGCGCCTGGGCAGGCTGCGGGACGTGCTCTCGCGCGCGGACCGCACGCTGGCCGAGGCACGCTCCGCGCGCGGCGAGGTCCTCGCCAAGATCGCCGCGTCCGAGGTGCCCGCCGTCAGCGGCCCCTCGACCGCGCTCCAGGAGCAGCTGGCCATGGCGTCCGACTACCGCAGGCACGCCCAGTGGCACCGGCTCTCCCCGCTCCTTGAGTCCCTGGAGGAGAAGGCCGAGGACGAACTGATGCGCGCCCGCGAGTCGTTGACCGCCGTCACGCAGCCCCTGGCGGTCCGCGCGGAGCTGCGCGGCCGTCTTGACGCGTACAAGGCGAAGGTCGCCCGGCTCGGCCACGCGGAGGACCCGCTCCTGGTCGAGCGGTACGACGCGGCGCGCCGGATGCTGTGGAGCGCGCCCTGCGATCTGCGCGTCGCCGAACAGGCGGTGCTTCGTTATCAGCAGGCGGCCGCCGAAGTCCTTGCACCGAGGGTGCCGCAACAGGGCGGTCCCACCGACCGGAGGGGGGAAGCATGAGTGAGCAGCGGAAGTGCCAGCGACCCGGATGCACAGGGTCGTACGAGGACGTGGGCGGCGGCGAGCTGTACTGCGACACCTGCGGCCTGGCCCCGGTCGTCTCGCCGACCGGCATGGTGTCCTCTCCCCCGACCGGCATCACCGGCGGCGCCAAGAGCGCGGGCAGCAGCAGCTCCCGGTCCAGTTCGCGCGCCTCGTCGCGTTCCTCACGGTCCCAGTCCTCGCGCCGTTCGGTGTCGGGGCGGCTCTCGCGCTCGCTGTCGGGCAGCTCGACGTCCCGCTCGGTCTCGGTGCGCAGCTCGGGCTCGGGTGCGGGTACATCGGCCCGCAGCAGGCTGGGCGTGGGCCTGGTGCTCGTACCCGAGGTGCCGCGCCCCGATCCGCGCCAGGCGGTGCAGGAGAACCCCGAGGTCCCCGAGCGCAAGCGGTTCTGCTCACGCTCCGACTGCGGGGCGCCGGTGGGCCGCGCGCGCGGGGACCGGCCCGGCCGCACCGAGGGGTTCTGCACCAAGTGCGGCCACCCGTACTCGTTCGTGCCGAAGCTGACCGCGGGCGACATCGTGCACGGTCAGTACGAGGTCGTGGGCTGTCTGGCGCACGGCGGCCTCGGCTGGGTCTATCTCGCCGTCGACCGCGCGGTCTCCGACCGCTGGGTGGTCCTCAAGGGCCTGCTCGACACGGGCGACCAGGACGCGATGGCCGCCGCGATCTCCGAGCGCCGCTTCCTCGCCGAGATCGAGCACAGCAACATCGTGCGGATCTACAACTTCGTCGAGCACCTCGACCAGCGCACGGGCTCCATGGACGGCTACATCGTCATGGAGTACGTCGGCGGCAAGTCCCTCAAGGAGATCGCCAACGAACGCCGCACGGCGCAGGGCAAGCGCGACCCGCTGCCCGTCGAGCAGGCCTGCGCGTTCGGCATCGAGGCCCTGGAGGCCCTGGGCCATCTGCACAGCCGCAATCTCCTGTACTGCGACTTCAAGGTCGACAACGCCATCCAGACCGAGGACCAGCTCAAGCTGATCGACATGGGCGCGGTCCGCCGCATGGACGACGACGAGTCGGCGATCTACGGAACGGTCGGCTATCAAGGCCCCGAAGTCGCCGAGCTTGGCCCGTCGGTGGCCTCCGACCTGTACACGGTGGCGCGCACCCTTGCCGTGCTCACCTTCGACTTCCAGGGCTACACGAACGTCTTCGTGGACTCCCTGCCGGACCCCGACAACATCGAGGTCTTCCGTACGTACGAGTCGTTCTACCGCCTCCTCGTGCGCGCCACCGACCCGGACCCGGCCCGCAGGTTCGCCTCCGCCCAGGAGATGGCGGAGCAGCTCACGGGCGTCCTGCGGGAGGTCGTGGCCCTCCAGACGGGCAAGCCGCGGCCCGCGCTCTCGACGCTGTTCGGGCCCGAGGTGAAGGTCACGGACACGGAGCTGTTCGCCGAACTGACCGGTGACGTCTCGCAGTTCGGCGTACGGGTGCTGCCCACCGGCCGGCGCGGGGCCCGCGCCGAGCTGACGGCGGGCGAGGGCAACGGCACCGGCACCGGTACCGGCACCCCGGCGATCACCGCACCGCCCGTGCCGCCCGCCGCCGCGCCGGCCCGGATCGTCCGCTCTCTCGACGCCGCCGCGACGGCGCTCGCCCTGCCGGTGCCGCGCGTGGACCCGAACGACCCGAACGCCGGGTTCCTAGCGGGCCTGCTGGCGTCCGCTCCCGCCGAGCTGATCACCGCGCTGCGGGCCGCGCCCACCGACTCCGTGGAGCTGCGGCTGCGCGGGCTCCGTGCCCGCCTGGCCATGGGTGAACCGGGCTCCGCGGCGCAGGCGTTGACGGAACTGGAAATACAGCATCCGGACGACTGGCGGGTGGTCTGGTACCGCGGCGTGGCCTCGCTGGCGACCGGTGACCACGAGAACGCGGCGCTGTCCTTCGACGCCGTGTACGACGCGTTCCCCGGCGAGCCCGCGCCCAAGCTGGCCCTCGGCGTCTGCGCGGAGGTCCTGGAGCAGCTGGACAACGCGGCCGAGTACTACCGCCTCGTATGGACCACCGACCCGAGCTATGTCAGCGCGGCGTTCGGCCTGGCCCGGGTGCAGCTCGCGGCGGACGACCGGCGCGGTGCCGTGCAGACCCTGGAGTCGGTGCCCGAGGCCTCGATCCACTACACGGCGGCGCGTGTCGCCGCGGTGCGGGCCAGACTGCGGCACCGTATGACATCGGCCACCGCGCCGTCGGCCGGCGGCTCCTTCGCCGGCTTCCTCGACGATCTGACGGCGGCGGCGGGCCAGGTGGAGGCCCTCGCGGGCTTCGGCCTGGACGCCGTACGCCGTGAGCGACTCTCCACCGAGGTCCTCGGTACCGCGTTGGACTGGGTACTCTCCGGTAGGCACCCTGGTCACGCCTCCGCTCCACCGGCAGCACCCGCTGCACCGGCGGGCGGCTCGCGGACCGTGCTGCTCGGCAGCGACCTGGACGAGCGCGGCCTCAGGTTCGGCCTGGAGCGCTCGTACCGAACGCTTGCCCGGCTCGCACAGGGTGGCGAGGAAAGGATCGAACTGGTGGAGCGGGCCAACCGTTTCCGCCCTCGGACGTGGGTGTGAAGATGTCGCAGATGCACCAGCAGACTGCCGGGGCGAGTTCCACGTGCCCCGGCTGCGCAGAACCGCTGGAATCGGGTGACCTGTTCTGCGGCGCGTGCGGGTACGACCTGTCGGCGCAGCCGGTGGGGTCGGACGACCACCCCACCGTCGTGATGAACGGCTCGTCGTCCGCGCCACCGCCGGACGCGTCGTCGCAGTGGCCCATCGCACCGGACGTGGACAGCTCCGACATGCCGGTGCCCGCGCACCTGCCCACCGACCTGCCGGTCACGGAGTCGTCGGGCGGCGAGCTCTCCCCGAACGCGGGCACCACGCGGGGCTCGGGAGACGTACGCACCGACGCCCCCGTCCCGCCGCCCGCCGAGCCGGACGAGTACCCGCTGCCCGCTCCCGGCGCCCCGCCGGAGCCCGCCGACCCCCGTGCGGTCCTGGCCGACCCGACGCCGCCCGCGGGCACCAAGCTCTGCGTGGCGTGCCGTTCGGGCCGCGTCGACCCGGACGGCTACTGCGAGAACTGCGGGCACGCCCAGCCGCGCGAGCGCGACCACATGGAGCAGGAGCTCGACGCGGTGGCCGCGGTCAGCGACCGGGGCCTGCGCCACCACCGCAACGAGGACGCGTTCGCGATCTCCTCGGCGGCGCTGCCGGACGGTTCCCCCGCCGTCGTCGCGATCGTCTGCGACGGCGTCTCGTCCGCGACCCGCCCCGACGAGGCCTCGCTCGCCGCGACCCGCGCCGCCAACGAGTCGCTGCTCGCCGCCCTGCCGCGCGGCACGCACCCGCAGCAGGCCATGCACGACGCGATCCTGGCGGCGGCCGACGCCGTCAACGCCCTTGCCGCGGAGCCCACTCAGGCCAGGGAGCACTCACCGCACCAGAACGCGCCCGCGTGCACGCTCGTCGGCTCGATCATCGCCGGAGGCCTCCTGGTCGTCGGCTGGGTCGGCGACAGCCGCGCCTACTGGGTCCCCGACGACCGCAGCGGCCCGACCGTCCGGCTCACCGAGGACGACTCGTGGGCCGCGCAGATGGTCGCCGCGGGCCTGATGAACGAGGCGGAGGCGTACGCCGACGAGCGCGCGCACGCCATCACGGGCTGGCTCGGCGCCGACGCGTACGAACTGGAGCCGCACACCGCTTCCTTCAAGCCGGACCGTGCGGGTGTAGTGGTGGTGTGCACCGACGGGCTCTGGAACTACGCGGAAGCGGTGGAGGACATGGCACGGGCCGTCCCCGTCGATTCCGCCCTGCGCCCGCTGCACAGCGCCCAGGTCCTGGTCGGGCACGCACTGGACGGCGGGGGCCACGACAACGTAACAGTGGCGATTCTGCCGTTCCGTGTGGTGCCGCAAGGGGCAGGATCGGCCTAGCGGAGGCCCCCGGCAACGGGGGGCCGGCCACGCGCACTTGTCACCCACCGGCTTGGGGAAGCCGGTGGGAACGTCTAGGGGGAGCAGAGATCCATGGCCAACTTCTCGAAGTCGAACGTGCCGCAGTTCTCGGTCGACGTCTATCAGAACGAGTACATGGCGGAGGGCGCCCGCGAGGTCAACGCGATCGCCACGGTCACCTCGACCGGCGGCGGCACGGTGGGGGCCGCGGTGAGCGCCCCGCACCTCTACTCGGCGGGGCAGACCCCGGACGCGGCCGTGGCGATCATGGTCGACTGTTCCGGCTCGATGGACTACCCGCCGACGAAGATGCGCGGCGCGCGCGACGCCACGTCCGCCGCGATCGACGCCGTACGTGACGGAGTCCACTTCGCGGTGATCGGCGGCACCCATGTCGCCAAGGAGGTCTACCCGGGAGGCGGCCGTCTGGCGGTCGCCGACGCGCGGACCCGGGAGCAGGCCAGGCAGGCCCTGCGCAAGCTCAGCGCGGGCGGCGGCACGGCGATCGGCACCTGGCTGCGCCTGGCCGACCGGCTGCTGTCCTCGGCCGACGTCTCGATACGGCACGGCATCGTGCTGACGGACGGCCGCAATGAACACGAGTCACCCGAGGACCTGCAGGCCTCCCTGGACGCGTGCGCGGGCCGCTTCACCTGCGACGCCCGCGGTGTCGGCACCGACTGGGAGGTCAAGGAGGTCACCGGCATCGCCTCCGCGCTGCTCGGCACCGCCGACATCGTCGCCGACCCCGCGGGCCTGTCCGCCGACTTCACGCAGATGATGGAGGCGGCCATGGGCAAGGAGGTCGCCGACGTCAGCCTGCGGGTGTGGACGCCGATGGGCGCGGAGATCAAGTTCGTCAAGCAAGTGGCACCCACGGTCGAGGAGTTGACCGACCGGCGCACGCAGGCGGGACCGCGCGCCGGCGACTATCCCACCGGGTCCTGGGGCGACGAGTCCCGCGACTACCACATCTGTGTCGAGGTGCCGAACGCCGAACTCGGCCAGGAGATGCTCGCGGCCCGCGTCTCACTGATCGTGCCGCAGCCGGACGGCAGCGCCCAGACGCTCTCGCAGGGCCTGGTGCGGGCCGTGTGGACGGACGACATGGCCGCCTCCACGTCGATCAATCCGCAGGTGGCGCACTACACCGGCCAGGCGGAACTGGCCCAGGTGATCCAGCAAGGGCTCGATGCGCGCAAGTCGGGCGATATGGACGGAGCAACGGCCAAACTGGGGCGTGCCGTTCAGCTCGCCAGCGCCTCGGGCAACGAGGACACCGCGAAGCTGCTTTCGAAGGTGGTCGACGTGGTCGACGCCGTGGCAGGTACTGTTCGATTGAAGGCGAGGGTCGCCGAGGCCGACGAGATGACTCTCGAGACGCGGTCCACGAAGACTGTTCGCGTGAAGAAGTAGCACCACAAGCAGCACCAGAAGTAGCACCACCCATACTCGTTAGTAGCCCCACCAGCAGCACGTACGGCCCTTGGGCCGGAGAAGGAGAGGGGGAAGCGCCGACATGCCGACCTGCCCGAACGGACACCAGTCGGGTTCCGACGACTGGTGCGAGGTCTGCGGTCACCGCATGGCCGGTGCCGTACCGCCGCCTCCGCCGCCGCCCCCGGCCGCTCCCGGCTACGGCTACCCGCCGCCGGGCCCCGGCCAGGACCCCGGATACTCCCAGCCCGGCCCCGGCCAGGACGGCGGGTACGGATACCCCCAGCAGGCCCCCGGTCGACCGCACCTGTCGGCCGTGCCGGAGCAGGCCGCCGAGGCCGAGCTCTGCCCGCAGTGCCGCACGCCCCGCGAGGCGAACGCGCCGTTCTGCGAGGAGTGCCGCTGGAACTTCCTGACGAACACGGCGACCTCGTACACCCCGGCCGCCCCGCACCCGCCCGCGCCGAACCCGGCGCAGCAGTTCCAGCAGCCGCCCGGCCAGCAGTCCCCCGGCACCCGGCCGGGCCAGGACCCGTTCGGGTACCAGGGCTCGCGGCCCTCGCAGATGAACCGGCCCGCCGAGCCGATCCCGCCGTTCGGCAACGGAAACGGCGACGGCAACCCGTCCGGTCAGGTGCCCCCGCCGTACAGCGGCGGCGAGGCGCCCCTGCCGCCCTACAACGGCGGCGACCAGTCGGGGCGGCCCCCGCAGGCGTTCCAGCAGCAGGGTCCGCCGGCGCCGCCCGCGTTCCCGCAGGAGACGGGGACTCCGCCGCCTCCGCAGCAGCCCGGTCCCGGCGGTCCCTTCGGTGCCGGTGACGACTGGGTGCTCCCGCCGCCCTCGTCGTCCACGCCGGGCCCCGGTGCTCCGCAGGCTCCCGAGCAGGGCGACTGGGGCCAGCAGCCCGGCCAGCAGCAGCCTGGCCAGCAGCCGCAGCAGACGCAGGCGCCGCAGGGTCCTCCCGGCTATCAGGCGGTGCCCGGTCCCAGCACCGGCACGGTCTCCTGGTCGGCGACGATCGGTCCGGACCGCGAGTACTTCATGGCGATGATGCACCGCAGCGGTCCCGAGGCGTCGGGCCTGAACCTGCCCGCGTACTCGCCCGAGCAGCAGCGCCCGCTGGCCGGCAACCAGATCACCATCGGCCGCCGCAGGCACTCCACCGGAGACACCCCGGACATCGACCTGTCGGTGCCGCCGGAGGACCCCGGCGTATCGCACCAGCACGCGGTCCTGGTCCAGCAGCCCGACGGCAGCTGGGCGGTCGTCGACCAGAACTCGACCAACGGCACCACGGTCAACAACGGCGAGGAGCCCATCCAGCCGTTCGTCCCGGTGCCGCTCCAGGACGGCGACCGGGTGCACGTGGGCGCCTGGACGACGATCACCATCCGGCACAGCTGAGGATGAGGGCCGGGTCACACCGGCCCCGGGGGCTCAAACCAGGGGCCAGGCGTACGGCCCTTCGGGGTCGTCAAGCCAGGCCCACTCGTGCGGCCCCCGGACGGTGACCCCGAACCGCTCGCGCACCGGCCGGTCCTCGCGCTGCCACAGGGCGAGGGCCTCGTAGGGGTCGAGGCTCCCGGCCGTCAGCTCCAGCAAGAAGCGGAAGAGCTCGTTCTGCAGGGCCTTGCGCGGCAACCCCCCGAGGTGCTGCTCGCGCGAGGCCCTTCCGCTGCCCCCGCGCAGCGGCACGAAGTACGCGGGGGTGTGCAGGAAGCGGCCTTCGGCGTGCTCGGCGTCCACCACCGTCAGCGCGATCAGGCCGGTGGCCAGCGGGGCCAGGATGCGGGCGCCGGGGCGGCACTGGGCCAGCCAGGGGCGCGGCACGGAGGCCAGGGTGCAGGTCGCGATGATCCGGTCGTACGGTGCGCGCTCGGGGCACCCCGCGGTCCCGTCACCCGTGACGACGGCCGGGTGGTAGCCGGCGGCCGTGAGGTGCCGCCGCGCGGACTCGGTGATCTCCGGGTCCAGGTCGACGGTGGTGACGTGCTCGTCGCCGAGCCGGTGGGCCAGCAGGGCCGCGTTGTAGCCGGTGCCCGCGCCGATCTCCAGGACGTCGCAGTCCCCCTCGCGCAGATCCAGCTCGTCCAGCATCTTGGCCATCAGGGAGGGCTGGCTGCTGGACGAGAGCAGCTCTCCGTCGCGTACGCGGGTGGCGAGCGGGGCGTCCGCGTAGGCGCCGCGCAGCCAGCGTGCCCGGCGTGCGGGGTCGGGGTCCTCGCCCCAGAGCCGTTCGTGGCCGCCACCCGACGAGGCCACGTAGTAGTACGGGACGAACAGGTGGCGCGGGACCTGCTCGAACGCCGCACGCAGCTCGGGGTCCCGCGTCCAGGCGCCGCTGGCCTCGATCTCACGGACCAGGGCGGCTCCGGCCTCCGCGGCGAGAAGAGGGTCGACTGTGGGTCCCATACAGCCACTGTGCTGCGCCATCGCCCGCGATGCGAGCGGCAGAACGTACCGATCGGGAGGAGATCGGTCCCTAAGTGGAGGAGATCAGTCCCGGTTCGGAGGAGATCAGTCCTAAGTCTTCCGTCCTCGGCCGCACCGTCTGAGACCATGGACGGTGTGAAAGAGATCCCGCGCGGCACGCTTCAGGAGCAGACCTTCTACGAACAGGTCGGCGGCGAGGAGACCTTCAGGCGCCTGGTGCACTTCTTCTACCAGGGGGTCGCGGAGGACCCGCTGCTGCGACCGATGTACCCGGAGGAGGATCTGGGCCCTGCCGAGGAGCGCCTCGCGCTGTTCCTGATGCAGTACTGGGGCGGCCCCCGCACCTACAGCGACAACCGCGGCCACCCCCGGCTGCGGATGCGCCATGCCCCGTTCACCGTCGACAGGGCCGCGCACGACGCGTGGCTGAAGCACATGCGGACCGCCGTCGACGAGCTGAAGCTCTCCGAGGAGCACGAGCGGACGCTGTGGAACTACCTGACGTACGCGGCCGCCTCCATGGTCAACTCCGAGGGCTGACGGCTCTCCCCGCTCCCCCGGACGTCCGCGCCTGCGGCCTGGGCACGCCTCGCGCGCCACGGGTCGCGGGCGGCCCCGGACCTGCGGACGGGGCGGACGGTCGTGTGGGGGACGCGGACCGTTAGGCCGGCGTCACCGAGAGCCCGCCGACCCCGGCCCGACGCACGGCGATCGACCCGTAGCTCGTGCGCAGCCGCAGCCACGGCCCGGACGACAGCAGGTCGAGCGAGTCACCCCGCAGAAAACCCAGGGCCTGGGCGGCGTGCGCGGCCCGCACGGGCAGGCCCGTGTCCCCGATGGTGCGGGACCAGATCTCGCGGCCCAGCTGGTCGAGCTCCGCCCGGACCCGCCGCTCCTGCGGCAACTCCTCGACGCGGGACTTGAATTCGGCGACCGCGGCCGCCACGAGACGCCGCACCTCGTCCGCCGACGGAAGCCCCTGCTCCGGCTGCCAGCCGCCCCGCGACGGCAGGATTCCGGCCCACGGCGGCCCGGTGACGGCCTGCGGCACGTCGACCACACCCGCCGCGGCGACGGAGTCCGCCGACTCCCCCACGGATTCGAGGAGTTCACCGGCGGAGACGGTGACATCGAGCGAGGCGTCGAGCCCGTGCTCGTACGGCTTCGCGAGCCGGGCCGTACGGATGGCGAGCACTTCGAACGACGGCGGCCTGCCGAACACGGCGAGCGTGTCGCCCGCCGCCTGCAACCGGACCGCGGCAGCCTTGTCGTAGTGGATGAGCCGGGCCAGGAAGGCGGCGAGATCCCCCGCCTCCCCGGCATCGGCGAAGTGCAGCTGCGCCGTCATGCGACGAGCGCCTCCGAACCTCCGGCGACATCGCCGTCGTCGTCCATGTAGGTCAGGAGCATGGCCTTCTCCTCGGCGGTGATCCGCCGCGGCCGCTGCGCCTCCAGGTTGAACGGGACGACGATCGTCGTGGCCCGCACGTACACCTGCTCGGGGTCCTTGACCTCGTACGAGATGGAGAGCGAGGCAGCGCCTATCTTCGTCACCCACGACTCGATGGTCACCGGCGCGTGCCGGTGGACCAACGGCCGTACGTAGTCGATCTCGTGGCGGGCCACGACGGACCCGCCCGAGAACGACGGGCTGCCGTCCCCCGGTGCGAGGCGGAACATGAAGTCGATCCGCGCCTCTTCCAAGTACCGCAGGAAGACGACGTTGTTGACGTGCCCGAAGGCGTCCATGTCCGACCATCGGAGGGGGCAGCTGTAGATATGCCGACTCATGTCAGTCTCAGCCTCGGGTGAGCTTCTTGTAGGTGGCGCGGTGCGGACGGGCCGCGTCGGCGCCAAGACGCTCGATCTTGTTCTTCTCGTACGACTCGAAGTTGCCCTCGAACCAGTACCAGGAGGAGTCACCCTCGTAGGCGAGGATGTGCGTGGCGACCCTGTCGAGGAACCACCGGTCGTGGGAGATCACGACAGCGGCGCCCGGGAACTCCAGGAGCGCGTTCTCCAGGGAGGACAGGGTCTCGACGTCCAGGTCGTTCGTCGGTTCGTCGAGGAGGAGCAGGTTGCCGCCCTCCTTGAGGGTCAGCGCCAGGTTGAGGCGGTTGCGCTCACCACCGGAGAGCACCCCGGCCGGCTTCTGCTGGTCCGGACCCTTGAAACCGAACGCGGAGACGTACGCCCGCGAGGGCACCTCGACCTGACCGACGTTGATGTAGTCCAGCTCGTCGGAGACGACGGCCCACAGCGTCTTCTTCGGGTCGATGTTGGCGCGGCTCTGGTCGACGTAACTGATCTTGACCGTGTCGCCGACCTTGATCTTGCCGGAGTCCGGCGTCTCCAGGCCCTGGATCATCTTGAACAGCGTGGTCTTGCCCGCGCCGTTCGGACCGATGATGCCGACGATGCCGTTGCGCGGCAGCGTGAAGCTCAGGTCGTCGATGAGCACCTTGTCGCCGAAGGCCTTCGAGAGGTTCTCGACCTCGACGACGATGGAACCGAGCCGCGGGCCCGGCGGAATCTGGATCTCCTCGAAGTCCAGCTTCCGCATCTTGTCCGCCTCGGCGGCCATCTCCTCGTAGCGCGCAAGACGCGCCTTGGACTTGGCCTGACGCCCCTTGGCGTTGGACCGCACCCACTCCAGCTCTTCCTTCAAGCGCTTCGCGCGCTTGGCGTCCTTCTGCCCCTCGACCTTGAGGCGGGACTGCTTCTTCTCCAGGTAGGTGGAGTAGTTGCCCTCGTAGGCGATGGCGCGACCACGGTCGAGCTCGAGGATCCACTGCGCGACGTTGTCGAGGAAGTACCGGTCGTGGGTCACGGCGATGACGCAACCCGCGTACTTCGCGAGGTGCTGCTCCAGCCAGTTGACCGACTCGGCGTCGAGGTGGTTGGTGGGCTCGTCGAGGAGCAGCAGGTCGGGCGCCTCGATGAGGAGCTTGCAGAGCGCGACGCGGCGCTTCTCACCACCGGACAGGTTCACGACGGGCCAGTCGCCGGGCGGGCAGCCGAGCGCGTCCATGGCCTGCTCGAGCTGGGCGTCCAGGTCCCACGCGTTGGCGTGGTCCAGGTCCTCCTGCAGCTTGCCCATCTCGTCCATGAGCGCGTCGGAGTAGTCGGTCGCCATGAGCTCGGCGACCTCGTTGAAGCGCTTGAGCTTGCCCATGATCTCGGCGGCGCCGTCCTGGACGTTCTCCAGAACGGTCTTCGTCTCGTCGAGCTTCGGCTCCTGCATCAGGATGCCGACGCTGAAGCCGGGCGAGAGGAACGCGTCACCGTTGGACGGCTGCTCGAGCCCGGCCATGATCTTCAGCACCGTGGACTTACCGGCGCCGTTGGGGCCCACGACACCGATCTTGGCGCCAGGCAGGAAGCTCAGGGTGACGTCATCAAGAATCACCTTGTCGCCGTGCGCCTTGCGCGTCTTGCGCATGGTGTAGATGTACTCAGCCAAGAGAAACCGTCCGGCAATCAGTGAGTGGGCAGATACACCCCATCTTGCCTGACGGCCACCTCCCGGAGGAAACCAGTATGGCCGGGGGGCCATGAGCTGGACGTTCCTGGGCCACGACGGTGATCGACCCGTCACTGGCTGTTGTCGCCGGGCCCTCGAGCCACAGCGATCCGGGGTGCACGCTCGGTTGCGCACGCGTCCCATGCAGGCCCAGGACGGCCCGAGCTGCCTGGAAGCCGCCTGGCTCGGCCCCCTTTCGGATGGGCCTTGGGAGAGGCCGAACCTCCCGCACGGTAGGTGTGCGACTACCGTGCGGTCGCGGTCCGGTTCCGTTTCTCGACGCGTGCCTGGCGGCTCAGTCCTCGGGCGGTGTCTCCGCGCCCGCGGGGTCCTTCTTCTTGCGGAGGAAGAACATCGCCGCCGCGCCCAGGACCACCATGAGGACCGCTATCGCGGCGATCATCGGGGTGGCGCTGGAGCCGCCCGTTTCCGCGAGGTCGCCGGTGTTCGTGCCGGTGCCGCCTGCTGACGCGGGGCTCGGGTCGGCCACCGGTTCCGTCTTGTTGCCGATCGCGCTGCCCTCGGTCTGGCAGTCGAGTACGCCCTTGAAGCGCTTCTCGACGCCGTTCGGGCCCTTGATCGTGAAGTCGTAGGGCTGGTCTTCCTGGAGCGGGATCGTCACCGTCCGGGTCGTACCGGCCTCGATGGTGTGCTTGAGGCCCATGAGGCGGAAGGTGAACGGCTGGTCGCCCGGGTTGCTCGCCGTGATGTCCACGCCGCTCTTGGCGCAGTTCTTCTCCGCGGACAGCGCCGGAATCGCGCCCTCCTTGGCCCAGGTGGCGCTCGCCGTCGCGGAGACCGTGGACTCGCTGGAGCCCGCGAGGATCTGCGTCTGGCTCCGGGTCTCGGAGGCGAAGGCCCTGCCGACCGGCACCGTGGTCGACGCCTGCACGGCGAGTGCCGCCGAGCCGTCCGCGGTCTCCTTGGGTACGTCGAAGAACAGCCGGCTGCCGTTGACCGCCGAGGTGACGGGCTTGCCGTCCTTGCCGACGATCTTCACTCCGCTGGCCACGGAGTCCGCGGGCGGGGTGACGGACACGGCATCCGCGTCCGTCCGCACGGTGACCGGACCGAGCCGCTCCCCCGCACGGCCGGAGACCGCGGGCGGGTCGAGGGTCAGCGACGCCCTGGGCTCCGCCGAACCGCGGGCGCTCTTGTAGAGGTAGTCCGCGAGCTTCTCGGCCTGCGGGTCGAGGGCCTCGACGTCGGCGCCGTCCGAGTAGCGCCAGATCGCCACCTGCGTGCCGGCCGCGGCCGACTGCTCGGTCAGGGCCCGCGCGCCCGCCTTGTGGGCCAGCGCGGCAAGGTCGTTCACCTGCGGGTAGGAGTTCTGCAGGATCCAGCGGATTCTGCCCGCGTCCTTGTTGCCGTTCAGCGAAGTGCCGCTCCAGGGGGTCTCCTGGTACTTCGCGTCCTTCTGCGTGGGGTTCTGGATGTCGATGCAGTACGTCTGGAGCGTGCCGCCGCCGTCCACGGACATCTCGAAGAGCCCGGCGGGCACCTCCTGGCTCGCTCCGTTGTCACGGATGACGGCCTGGTCGTACGTCTGGAGCCCGCCCAGCGTCGCGACGGCTCCGCCCCGGTGCTGCGGAGCCTCTTCCGCCGCGGCCGGAACCGCGGTGGCTATCGCCCCCGCCGCAACGGCCCCGGTCGCCAGCGTCACCGCGGCGAGGCGCGCGGCACCCCGTCTCCGCCGGGTCGGCGCAGAGCAGGCGCGACCCCCGGACAGAGCGGAGAACGCTTCGAACACAGAACGCGCAAAAGACACAGAATTCCCCTCCGGACGGGACCCGTTCACTTCGAGGGGGGTGATCCCGCCAGCAGATTGAAAGGGGCAGAATCACCTGCCACCTGCGTGGCATCCACTACCAACTGCCCCGCTAGCTACCTTCGGCATCCTAGGGACGAGGCAGACCACGGTCCCCGGTACTGCCGTTCGATAACCGATCCGACTCGGAATCGTTATCGCCAACAACGTTTTTGAGCTGGGCTTATCGACAAATCAACGGCACCCATTCGCCGATAAGCCGCACATCGGTCGTCCTCCAGCCGACGGGGGCCGCCACCCCTCTGACGGTCCATCACCCGGCCCATCAACCCACCGGCTCGGGCTCCGGCTCGCGCGCCGGCGGCGGTTCCGTCAGTGCCGCGTTCGCCTTGAGCACGCGCCGGAAGGCCGCCGTCCCGCGCGAGAGATCGTGGCCGACGGTGATCGCGTCGATGTCCGCCGACGTCCAGTGCTGGCCACCCCGCTCCTCGTCGCGGACCTTCAACTTCCCCTGCACGATGACGGGTTCACCGATCGTCAGGGAGCCCTGCACATTCGAGCCGAGCGTCCGCCTCGCCCACACCGTGAAGAAGTTGGTGTGTCCGTCCGCCCAGACGTTCTGCACCGCGTCGTAGTACCGCGCCGTCACCGCGAGCCGGAACCGCGCCACCGGCCCGGAGGGCAACTCCCGGAACACCGGCGTCGTCGCGACGTTCCCCACCACCGTCACCAAGGTCTCGTTCATGCCGAACCCCTCCCTCGTCCACTCTCGTCCACTCCGCTTCCGCCGCCGCGGCGGTCGGTCCCGCGGCGTCGATCTCAGAGTGGACCGGGCGAGCTGATCCCGCTGAACCCTGTGGTCTACCGGGCAGTTGTGGAAAACCCCCTCACCCGAATGGGGCCTTCAGCCCACCGCATGGGCCATCAGCCCACCGCCGCCCCCGTCACCCGCACGTACTGCTCCCGCACCTCCAGGTACCGCAGCAGCTCCGCCGCCACCGGATCGAGGACCCGCGCCCGCCCGCACCCGGCCGCCGCCTCCCGCAGTCTGCGTTCCGCGTCCAGGCCGTAGCGCCGCGCGGGACCCCGTGCCGCCATCCGGCTCCCCCACTCCACGCAGGGACCGCCCACGATGCCGGCCAGCATCAGCAGCACCGGCACGCCCAGGTTCGGCACCGCGACCCCGATGATCTGCGCCACCAGCCAGAGCCCGCCCACCACTTGGAGCAGCGTCATCGCCGCCTGGGCCAGGACCGCGACCGGCCACCATCCGGGCCGCGGCGGCCTCCCCTCCGGCACCCCGACCGTCACCGTCAGCTGGTCGAGCGCCTCGGGCAACCCCTCCGCGCCGCGCACCGCCGCCTCCCGCACGGCCTGCCCCCAGGGCTGCGGCAGCCCGGAAGCGGCCTCGTCGCCCACCGTGCGCACCGCGTGCTCCACGCGCTGGCGAGCCGTGGCCTCCTCGTCCGCCAGGGCCTGCGCCACGGGCCAGCCGAAGTTCTGCGGCGCGCGCTGGGCCTCGTACCAACGCCACAGCCGCAGCCAGGGCGTGCCGCACGCCTTGCCCGCGTGGCGGCGCCAGGCCCGTTCCGCGGCCTGTCCTGCCGCCGCCGCGCCCACCGCGTCCGCGAGCCGGTCGGCGAACTCCTCGCGCGCCTCTTCGCTGAGCCCGATCCGCGTACCGCCCCGGCTCCCGTGCGACCCGGACCCGGCCGCGTACACGGGCCACAGCCGGTCGGCCGCGGCGTCCAGGTCGGCCGAGATCCGCCGGGCCGCGGCGCCCCGCTCCTTGGTGAACTGGCCCAGGGAGTCGCGGAGTTCACCGACTCCTTCGCCGGTCAGCGCGGAGAGGGAGAGCACGGTGGCACCGGGTTCGCCGTGCTCGCCGAGGGCGATGCCGTCCTCGTCGAGCAGCCGCCGCAGATCGTCGAGCACCTGGTCGGCGGCGTCGCCCGGGAGCCGGTCCACCTGGTTGAGCACGACGAAGGTGACCTCGGCGTGCCCCGCCATGGGCCGCAGATAGCGCTCGTGCAGCATCGCGTCGGCGTACTTCTCGGGGTCGACGACCCAGATGACCGCGTCGACGAGCGCGAGGATGCGGTCCACGTGCGCGCGGTGCTCCCCGACCGCCGAGTCGTGGTCGGGCAGGTCGATCAGGACCAGCCCCTCCAGGGTGCTCGTGTCGGGGCCCTGGAGCGGGCGCCTGCGCAGCCGTCCGGGGATGCCGAGCCGGTCCAGGAGCCCGGCGGCGCCGTCGGTCCAGCTGCAGCCGATGGGGGCCGCCGTGGTCGGTCTGCGAACGCCCGTCTCCGAGATCGTCACCCCGGCCAGGGCGTTGAACAGCGTCGACTTGCCGCTCCCCGTGGCGCCCGCGATGGCGACGACGGTGTGCCTGCCGGAGAGCCTGCGCCGGGTCGCGGCCTCGTCGAGGACCCGGCCCGCCTCGGCGAGCGTGGCGCTGTCGAGGCGGGTGCGGGAGAGCCCGACGAGTTCACGCAGGGCGTCGAGCCGGGCGCGCAAGGGCCCTTCGTACGCGGTCGAAACACCGGATGACGTACTGGATGACGTACCGGATGACGTACTGGACGGCGAACCGAAGGAAGTGCCGGACGAACTACCGGAAAGATCACCGGATGGCGTACTGGAGGGCCCGGACGAGGTCTCCGCCGGGGCATACGCCTCACCGCCGCTCCCCCCGCCCTGCGCCGCGCCACCGCGCGCGGAACCGCCGCGCCGCGCGATCAGCCCGTCGTCCCAGACGCCTTCGGAGCCGCCACGGGCGTCCCCGGAGGCGCGCCCGTGATCGCGCTCACTCTCACGCCCGTGGTCGCGCTCGTGCTCACGCTCGTGCTCGTGCTCATGCTCGGTGTGATCAGTGACGGCAGTCACCGCGGTCACCTCTCCTTCTGCAGTACGGACAGCGCGGCGATCAGGTCGGCCTGGGGTTCGGGGTTCACGTCGAGGGCGTCCAGGGGTGCGAGGCGTCGCTCGCGTTCGGCGTCCAGGACGTTGTCCAGGTAGGTGGAAAGCAGGCGTCCGCCGCGGTCCCGCAGCCGGAGCGCTCCGTGGGCGCCGATCCGTTCGGCGAGCGTCTCGCCGGCCGAGCGTCCGCGGTCGCCGCCGAGCAGGGCCGTGGCGAGCAGGGCGGCCACCATCTCGGGGTCGGGGACGAAGTTCTTCTCGATCCTCTCGAGGCCGCGGACCTCGTCCTCGGCGTACTCCTCCAGGACGCGCCGCCAGCGCCGTACGGCCATCCCGATGCGGTGCTCGGCGCTCTCCGCGTCCCGGTCGCGGTCGCCGAGCCCGGGGGCAGCGGCGGCGGGCTCGCGCCGCCACGCCTCGTCGATGCGCTCGTCGGCGGCCGTCACGGCACACAGCAGCAGCGCCTCCAGGCTCTCCGCCACGGCGTCCAGGAGCTCGCCCGCGCCGCAGTCCAGCGGGTAGCTGCGCCACCGCTTCAGCGCGTCTCCCGCGAGGACGGCCCCGGTCTGCAGACGATCCCGCACGCGCGCGTGCTCGTGCCCGTACGCCTCGTCGACGGCGTTCGTGAGCCGCAGTGCGGCCGCGTACTGGGTGGCGACGGCGCCCGCGAGCTCCGGCACGCGCACGTTGAGGGACTGGATGACGCCGAGTGCCGTCCGTGCGATGGCCTGCGCGCGGGCCGTGGGCTCCTGCGAGCGGTGGGTGAGCCAGGCCCGCAGCGGCGCGACGGCGGTGGACGGCAGCAGGCCGCCGCCGCCCGCGGACTCGGGCAGCTCGGGCACCGTGAAGCGCGGCACATCGCCCAGGCCCGCCTTGGCCAGCAGCGCTCCGTACTGCCGCGACACCTCGGCCACCAGCTGATGCGGGACCCGGTCGAGGACGGTGACGAGGGTGGCGTCGTGCTCCTTGGCGGTACGCAGCAGATGCCAGGGCACGGCGTCCGCGTACCGGGACGCCGTGGTCACCATGACCCAGACATCGGCCGCGGAGATCAGCTCGGCGGCGAGGATGCGGTTGTCGGAGACGAGCGAGTCGACGTCGGGGGCGTCCAGGAGGGCGAGCCCCTGCGGCAGGGTCTGCGCGGTCTCGATGCGCAGCGCGCGCTCGCCGCCGGGCCCGATCGGCAGCAGGTCGTCGCCCCCGTCGTCGTCCCGGCCGTCCCGGTCGTCCCGGCCGCCCTCGTCGTCCGACGGGTCCGGGCGGGGCACCCATACGCGCATGAGGTCGGGCAGTACGCGCATCCCGGCGAACCAGTGATGATCCTCCGGATGGCACACAAGAACCGGCGTCCGGGTCGTGGGCCGCAACACCCCCGCCTCGCTGACCTGCCGCCCGACGAGGGAGTTCACCAGGGTGGACTTGCCCGCCCCGGTGGATCCCCCGATCACGGCGAGCAGCGGCGCTTCGGGGGCCCGCAGGCGGGGCACCAAGTAGTCGTCGAGCTGGGCAAGGAGCTCGTCCCGGTTGGCACGCGCGCGTGGCGCCCCCGCCAGGGGGAGCGGAAAGCGTGCGGCGGCGACACGCTCGCGCAGGGCGGAGAGTGCGTCGAGCAGTTGAGGCCGTACGTCCAAGGTCACCACATGCGAAGAATGCCCAATTTTGACGGCTTTCTGAAGCATATGGGCACCCCTGCGCGCCGATCGGACACACGGGACGGAAGGGGCGACTGGGGCGCAGGCATAACGAGTGCACAACACCCGAGGCGTGAGACGCCAAAAGCGATGCGGGATTCGTACCTGCCTGCGATTATCAGGACCGCTTCACTGAACCTCCACATAGCGCCTCGGAGGCGAAGCACCAGGGACAAGGACCCGGGAGCCCTATCCTTGTCCCCGGCAAGGTCACGGCTCGTCCCCACCCGGGCTCCAGGCCACCGGCCACCATCCGGCCCCCGTAGCTCAGTGGATAGAGCAGGCGCCTTCTAAGCGCTTGGCCGCAGGTTCGAGTCCTGCCGGGGGCGCACAGCGCTTTTCTTGTTCGGCCCTCCCTCGGGGAGGGCCTTTTTGCGTGGGTGCGGCGTGTGGCCGGTGGGTGCCCGTGCGCCCGGCGGGCCCGGCAGGTGCGAGGCACGCTAGCGAGGGCGTCGTAGCGGTGGCGTAAGCGCGTGGTCGGGTGGAGAGCGGGGACGTAAGCGCGTGGTCGGGTGGAGAGCGGGGGCGTAAGCGCGTGGGTGGGTGAGTGCAGGCGTAAGCGCGTGTGCGGGGGGCAGCGGGGGCCCGCAGGCTTCAGCGGTTCACGTAGCCGCCGTCCACCGGCAGCACCGTGCCCGTCACGTAGGACGCCCGGTCGCTCAGGAGCCAGGCCGCCGCTTCGGCGACTTCCTCGGGGGCCGCCGTGCGTCCCTGGGGCGTCGCCGCGTGGATCACGTCCTCCAGGCCGGGGTTGCTGGCGTACCAGTCCACCGTGATCTCGCTGCGCGTCGAACCGGGGGCCACCGCGTTCACCCGGATTCCCTGCTGGGCGTACTCCTCGGCCGCGGCGCGCGTGAAGCCGATGACGGCGTGCTTGGAGGCGACGTAGGGGGCCGCCGTCGCGATGGCGACCAGGCCGCCGACGCTGCTGTTGTTCACGATCGAGCCACCGCCGCCGTTCAGCATCGCGGCGATCTCCGGGCGCAGGCAGTTCCACAGGCCCCGGACGTTGGTGTCGACGATGCGGTCGTAGACGTCGTCGCCCATGGTGTGCAGCGGCTCCGGATTTCCGCCGGTGCCCGCGTTGTTGAAGGCCCCGTCCAGCGTTCCGTGGCGCTCCACGGCGGTGTCGACCGCCCGCTGTGCGTCCTCGCTGCGCGTCATGTCCGCCACGACGTACGACGCCTTGAGGCCTTTGGCGGTCAACTCCGCCACGTTCTGGGCGAGTTTCTCCTCGCGGCGAGCGGTCAGGACCACCGCGGCGCCCTCGCGGGCGAACACCGCGGCGGCCGCCGCGCCGATGCCGCTGCTGGCCCCGGTGACCAATATGACCTTGCCCGATAGCAATCCAGCCGAATCAAACATGCGGGCCAGTCTGCCATCGGGCACGGTCGTGCGGATCTTGAACCCTCAGGAGACGCTGTCCGCGGTGGCCTCGCTGCGCTGCGGCGCGGGCTCCTGCCCGCCACGGGCGACCGTCACCTCCGGCTTGCGCTCGGCCAGCATCATGTAGATGGCCACCGACAGGAGCGCGCAGATCACGGCGCTCGCCCAGAGGACGGCCTGCCAGGCGTCCGTGAAGCCCTCGGCCACGAAGTCGAAGAAGCTGGGACGTACGTCCGCGGGCAGCTTCTCCAAGGGGCCGGTCAGGTCACCCGAGTTGACGTTGTTGGCCAGCTCACCGGACTCGCCCTTGTAGGCGGGGAACTTGTCGAGGCCGTCGTTCAGCCAGTTCTGTACGAGGTTGACGAGCGCCGAGCCGGCCGCGGCGATGGCAACGGCCTCGCTGCCCAGGCGCAGGGTGTTGAGGAACCCCGCGGCGGTGCCGGTCGCCTCGGGGGCCACCACCGTCAGGACCGCGCCGTCGACCAGGCCGAAGTTGAGGCCCAGACCGATGCCGAGGAGGATCAGCGGGCCCGCGAGCGCCCCGAGGCCGATGCCGGGTTCGAGCACGACGGCGAGCCAGGCGACGCCCAGGGTCAGACAGGCCAGGCTGAGCGCGAAGACCGAACGCGCCGACCAGCCCCACTTGACCAGGCGCCCGGCGAGCAGCGGCGTGGGCAGGATGGGCAGCGTCATCAGGAGCATCGTGCTGCCCGCGGCCTGGCTCGTCGACTTGTTGGCGACCAGCAGGTAGTTCGGCAGCAGCGGCAGCAGGATCACGAACGCGAAGGTGACGACGACGGGGATCAGGCAGAGCGCCATGAACTTGGCGTTGCGCAGCAGCTGGAGGTCGAACATCGGATGCGTCTGCCGCTTCTCCACCACGACGAAGACGGCCATCAGGAGCACGGCGCCGGCCAGGCAGCCGAGGACGCCCGCGCTCGCCCAGCCCCACTGCGGCCCCTCGACCATGCCCAGCATGAGCAGGAAGAGGCTGCCGACGAACGTGGCCGTGCCCGGCCAGTCGACCTTGGCCGCGGTCTCGCTGCGGGACTCCTGCATGAACGGTACGGCGAACAGGACGAGCAGCATCAGGGCGGCGTGCGCCCCGTAGAAGGAACGCCAGCCGAGGGTGTCCGCGAGAACACCGGCGATCATGGCGCCCAGCGCGAGTCCTGCGCCCGTGGCGATACCGACGGCGGCGAACACCCGGGTACGGGCCGCGCCTTCGAAGCTCGTGGCGAGGATGGAGCTGCCGCTGGTGAGGAGCCCGGCGGCGCCGATTCCGGCCACCGCGCGCGCCAGGTCGAGCACGTAGATGTCGGTCGCCAGCGCGCTGACGAGCGATGCCACGGTGAACAGCACGGCACCGATGGCGAACACGCGGCGCCTGCCGAGCAGGTCGGCCAGGGCTCCGCAGGCCAGCATGAAGCTGGCGAAGGTCAAGTTGTAGGCGTGCACGACCCATTGCAGGGCATCAAGGGATGCGTCCGTGTCCAGGCCGATGTGCGGCAGCGCCACACCCGAGCCGGTCACGGAGGTCGGCAGGATCAGCAGGGTCAACAACACTGCGATCATTGTCACTTGGGGGCTGGGCCCCCGGCTTCGCCCACCTGAACGGGAAGACAACGTGTGCGCTCCTTAGTCGCATGCCGCGGCTCGTCGGCCGATGGCCGTCCGCGTGCCGCTGTGAACTGCCTGCGTGTGCTTTACGCGATCGATTCGGCGCGCACCTTGAGTGCCGCGTTCATGAGCATGAAGCCCTCTTCGATCCGCCACACCATGCCGCCGGCGAAGGGCATGGTCAGGCCGCCGAAGTCCTCCCGCTGACGCAGGAGAACCCCGCCGCTCTCGCCCTTCTCGAGCAGGAACTCGTGCCGCGCCCGGAAGACGTTGGGGTGCCGGATGATGCCGGACCACTGGAGCTGGCGGTTCTTCTCGACCACGGTGACCGTGGGCTTGTGGACCTCTTCCTCGGACTTCTTGGGGCGCTGCATCCGCAGGCTCAGTTCCTGGCCCACCTCGGCCTTGCCGCGCGCCTCGATGATGAAGGGGTTCCAGTCGCGGTACCGGTCGAAATCGACGACGACGTCCCACACCACGTCGAACGGCGCGTCGATGCTCACGGAGGTCTCTATGCTGCGACGCATTCCACAACCCTTGTGTAGTAGATGAGTTCGGGGATGACGGGCGGTCAGGCGGGGATGGAGTTGGCGACGCCGCCGTCTACCAGCAGGTCGACTCCGTTGACGTAGGAAGCGGCGTCAGAAGCGAGAAACGCGACGGCGGACGCGACCTCCTCGGGGGTGCCGATCCGCTTGAGCACCACGTCCTGGCGGCTCGCCTCGCGGGCCTCCTCGGTGGGGACGGACTCGCGGAACATGTCGGTGTCGATGTAGCCGGGGCTGATGGCGTTGACCCTGATGCCGCGGTCGGAGAGGTCGCTGGCGAGGGTCTTGGCCAGGTTGGCCGCGGCGGCCTTGGCGGCGGCGTACAGCGAGCCGATGGCCAGGCCCTTGTGGTGGGTCCACGACGCGTTGATGACGATCGAGCCGCCGTCGGTGAGCAGCGGGAGCGCGTGCTTGACGGTGAAGAAGACGCCCTTGAAGTTGGCGTCCACCACACTGTCGAAGTCCTCCTCGGTGAACTCCTCGATCCGCTTGAAGACGCCGATCCCGGCGTTGGCGAACACCACGTCGATCCGCTCGAAGCGCTCGCGCACCTCGTCCATGAGCCGGTCGAGGTCGGCCGGCCTGGAGACGTCGGCGGGCAGCGCGAGCAGCCGGTCACCCGCGTCCAGACGCTCGGCGGCGCCCTTGAGGCGGTCCTCGCTGCGCCCGGTGATGACCACCTTCGCGCCCTCGTCGAGAAGGAGCCTGGCGGTCGCGAATCCCATGCCGGTGGCGCCGCCGGTGATGAGGGCGACCTTGCCGTCGAAACGGGCCGATTCAGAAGTGCTCTGCATATTGAAATCCCCAGCCATTGAATTGATATGAGCTCCACGAAGGCGTGATCGACGCGACGTGGGAAGTCCGGGACAGTGGGCTGATCACGCTTCTGCGGAAGGGCAGCCTGCGTGCAGTCGGCCTGCGGAGGGGCAGCTTCTTCGCTGCGGGTGCCTCGACGGGAGAAGAGTCCCCGTACGAGGCAGGTTCGTGCTCACGTGGAGCATCATGCTCGCTATTGCCGAGACATGAGTAGAGCCAACTTATGGTGGTGTTATGACCACCACCCACACCACAGCCGTCCGTGCGGTTCAGGCCAGGCCGCGACGGGAGGACCTGCGTGACTTCCTGCGCACGCGCCGCGCCAGGGTGATGCCCGAGGACGTCGGCCTCCCCGGCCGCGGCCTGCGGCGGACCCCTGGCCTGCGCCGCGAGGAGGTGGCCACGCTCGCCGGTATCGGCGTCTCCTGGTACACCTGGCTCGAACAGGGACGGGTCATCAAGGTCTCGGACTCCGTCGTCGAGTCGATCAGCCGCGTCCTGAGCCTCGACTCCGCCGAACGCGGTTACTTCTACCGCCTGGTGGGGCTCAACCCGCCGCCCGCGGTGGCGGCGGCGGACACGGCTCCCATGCCCGAGCTCGAACGGCTCATGGACTCATGGTCGCCGTATCCCGCCTACGTCCTCGACCGCTGGTGGAACTACGTCCTGACCAACTCCTCGGCGCAGGCGGTGTTCGGCGTGCCGCGCCGTGGTCAGAACTGCCTGGTCCTGTTCTTCACCGAGCCGAGATACCGGCACTTCTTCACCAACTGGTCCACCCTCGCGCCTCAGGTCGTGGCCGACTTCCGGAGCGCCGCGGCGTCGTTTCCCGATGACGCGCGATTCACCGCGATTCAGCGCGGGCTTTACGAAAGGAGTCCGGAATTCGCGCAATTGTGGGATCAGCACGAAGTGCGTGCGGAATCGAACGGCACGAAGGCGGTGGTCCATCCGGTCATGGGCGAGATGACATTTGATCACCTCGTCATGCATCCTTCGACACGGCAGGACCTGCGGGTCTCCGTGCATTTGCCGCGCGACAGTGAGGCGCGTCACAAACTGGAGCGGCTCCTTTCCCCTTCGGATTCCGCATCCTTGATCACGGAGCCGCGCTTGTAGGCATGCGTGATGAGTTCACAGGAGAAATCCGCGATGTGCGGAATACTCCCCAACTCCTCGCCGAAGAAGCGGTAGAGGTCGGCCTCGTGCGCCACCGCGACCTCCAGGATCAGGTTGTGCGTCCCGGTGATCGCCGCGCAGTAGCGCACCTGCGGGCAGGCGGCCAGGGCCGACCCGACGGAGTCCAGGCCGGCCGGGCTGACCTTGAGGCAGATCTGGGCCTGCACGGGCAGCCCGAGCAGCGCGGGTTCGATCTCGGTGCGCAGGCTCAGGATGCCGCGCGCCAGCAGGGAGTTGACCCGGCGGCCCGCGGTCGCCACGGAGAACCCGAGCTCGCCGGCCATGTCGGTGAGGCTGATCCGCGCGTTCCTGATCAGCGCCGCCGCGACGCGGTGATCGGTGGTGGTCAGCTCGTACCGGTCCTCGAGCGGCGAGATGAGCCGCACCGCACCCGCCCGCAGGGCGCGTTCCTCGGCCGCCGTGAGGACGGGCGCGTGCCACTCGGCGACCGTGGTGAACGTCCGCAGCGTGGTGCCGACATGGAACTTCTCGACCGTGGTGACGTCGGGTATCCCGTCCGTCATCAGGGTGTGAAGTCCGCCACCTCCGGCGACCACGACCTCGCACCACAGGACGTCGCTTCGACCGCTGACCGCGACGACGCGCCTTATGTCCGGGCACTGCGCGAGGGTACGGGCGGCCCGCTCCACGCAGCCCCTCTCCACTTCGAGGCGGAGCTGGACCGCGCTCCCCAGGCCGCTGCGCGCCGGGTCGAAGAGTGCCGTCGGATGAATCACCCGCCAGGCCACGAGGCGTTGGATTCGCCTGGCCACGGTGCGTTCGTGCTCGCCGAGGGCTCTTCCGATTTCACCGCTTCCGGCGCGCGGGTTCAGTTGCAGAGCGGCGACCACACGGCTGTCGGCGGCATCGAGAGTGTCGGAATTTTTCATCACTGCGGGATCATCGCAAGTTCCCGACAGTTTTGCCTGGTCATGTTGTCTGAACTCACCGCTGTGGTGCAGGATTCATTCACGTACTGGCACCGCTGTGCTCGTACGTGACAGAGACTCAGGGGGAATCGCGCATCGGCCAACGCTGCGGGTGGGGGCATGTCGATGGAGCCATGCACTCAGGAAGCGGTCGGTGCGCGCTCTCTTTTTTTACCAAAAACAAACCGCCATCGCGGTTTATTCGGGAGGACTCGATGGAGTTCCGCACACTCGGAAACCTGGCCCTTCTCGTCGACCGACGCGACATCACCCCGACCGCTCCCAAGCAGCGCCAGGCTCTGGCGCTGATCACGCTGCGGGCCGGTCAACGCGTCAGCATGCCCACGCTCATCGACGAGATCTGGGGAGGCGTCGCGCCGCGCACCGCGATGACGGCGCTGCAGACGTACGTGGGCCTGATCCGCCGCGCCATGGCCGAGGCCACCGGCAGCACGGTCAAGGACGTGGCGGCGGAGCGCCTCATCACGGACGGGAACAGCTATCTGCTCAACGTCGGCGACGGCGAGTGGGACAAGCCCGTGTTCGAACGGCTCGTCCAGGACAGCAGGGAGGCCTTCGCCCGCGATGACGCGGCCGAGGCCGAACGCCTGCTGCGCCAGGGCCTCACGCAGTGGCACGGGCGGCCGCTGGCCAACGTACGGACCGGCAGGCTCCTGACGCCGCACGTCCAGCGGCTGGTCGAACTGCACCTGGGCGCACGGACCCTGCTGGTCGACGCGATGCTGCGGATGGGGCGCACCCAGGAAGCCGTCGAGGAGGCGCGGGAGCTGGTGACCGAGCACCCCTACCACGAGCACGTGCACGCGCAACTCATGCGGGCGCTGTACTCCTCGGGGCGCAGGGTCGGGGCGCTGGAGGTCTACCAGCAGCTGAGGAACCGGATGAAGGACAGCCTGGGCATCTCCCCGTCCCCCACCATCAACACCCTGCACCACGTGCTGCTGCAGGACGAGCCGGACGAGCAGTTCCTGGCCCTGTCGGGAGTCGCGTCCTGAGCCGGGTGGAACCGATGCCGTGTACGCGTGTGGGGGGTGCCGCGACAGCGGCACCCCCCACACACATCGGCACGTCGGCTCAGACCGGCACGCCCGGCAGTCTGCTGCCGCCCGCCTCGGCGACGTACGCGGCGAGCACGGTGTCGTCGCCCACGGCCACCGGGTGGCCCACGGCCTTCAGCAGGGACAGGTCCGACGCGTGATCGCCGTAGGCGGACGCCTCGGAGGGGGCCAGGCCCCGTTCCGCCAGGAGCTTCAGGGCCGCGTTGGCCTTCTCGTCGCCGATCATCGGGGTCTCCAGGTGCCCCGAATAGTGGCCGTCCGCACGCTCCGGTTCGCTGCACAGCAGCAGGTCCGCGCCCAGGAGTTCACGGACCGGCTCCAGACAGGGTGCGAAGGAGCCGGAGACGAGGACGGTGAGCGCGCCCGCCGCGCGGTGCCGTTCCAGGGCGGCCACCGCGGGAGCGTGCAGCGCGCCGCCGCCCGCCAGTTCGCCGGCGAACCACTCGCGGCCGTGCCGCATCACTTCCTCCACCGGCTGTCCGGCGTAGTGGCGGTAGTAGTCGCGGTTGGTCTCGGAGCGTGTGACTCCGGCGGCGGCCCTGGCCCGCAGGTCCGCCTCGGCCTGCCGGTACCGCTCCGGCGGCAGGCCCCTGGCCGCGAAGTGGTGGGCGAGGAAACGGAACATGCTCTTGAAGGTGAGCAGGGTCTCGTCCACGTCGAAGAAGGCCGCCGCGATGGGGGCGCTGCCCTTGGCCACCCCTTCCCCGCCCCTCCCGGTCTTGACCGGCCTCTCAGGCATGACCGGCCTCGCCCTCGAACGCGAGGAACGTCACGGTCCGCGGCAGCAGCGTGCCGACCAGGGCGAGCGGGCCGCGGGCCGTGCCGGCCACCGGCGGGGGCTGATGCCCGGCGGGCGGTGTCGGATGCACGGCGGCGAGCATGAGAGAGGTCCATTCCTCGAGGAACGCGGGGGGCCGCGGGGGCTTTTCGGGCTGCTGCGGGCTCACTTCGACGTGTCGCAGCCCGGGTCGGGCGCCGGGGTCGAGAAGCCCGCGCCTTCCGGAAGCACGTCGGTGATGTAGAGGACCACCGGTTCGGTGCCCTTGTTGACGCCGTAGTGAACCTCTTCGGGGCCGGTGGGCTCGACCAGCGCGTCGCCGGGCCTGATGACGCGGGCCTTGCAGTCGGAGCCGTTGTAGCGGGTCAGCGTCCCGGACTTGATGACCGCGATCTCCTCGCCCTGGTGGTAGTGCCAGCCCGTGTTGGCGCCCGGCGGGATGACGGCCTTGCGGAAGACGAGGTGGCGCGGCCCGTCCGCGTTCACCTTGAAGGGCAGCTCGGACCGGCCCTCGGAGAGGGTCTCGCTGGTGATCGGGCCGGGGTCGGCCGTACCGGACGTGGTGGCGTTGGCGACCCCGCCGGCGGTGAAGCACAGGGCCGCGGCGAGGACGCCGTAACCGAGCTTGCGCCGACGGGGGGTCAGGAAGGAGCGGGACATGTGGTGTCGCCTTTCGGTGGTCGGATGTCGCTGGACGCCGCCGGGAGTCACTGGGTCTCCCGGGTGCGGTGGAGCTGGTGAGCGCCGTACGGGTGGATTGCGGGGCGGCTCAGGCCGCGGCGGGCCGTTCCTGGGCGGTCAGATACGCGCGTACGCCGCGCCCCGAGCTCTTGCGTCCCAGGAAGCCGTCGGCCACGAGCTGTTCGAGGAGGCGTACGGGAGCCAGTTCGGGCCTGCCCGTGTCCTCGTGGAGGCGGCGCTGGACCTCCAGGGCCACATCGGCGCCGACCGTGTCCAGGAGCCGGGTGGGCCCGAGCGGCTGCTGTCCGACGGACTTCATGACGGAGTCGAGGAGAGCAGGCCGCACCCCGTCCGCGCCCAGCAGCCCCAGGGCGTCGTTCAGATAGGGGAAGAGCAGCGCGTTGACGAGGAAGCCGGTACGGTCCGCGCACTCCACCGGGACCTTGCCCAGACGGTCGAGGACGGCGCGCGCCTTGTGCAGCGCGGCGTCCCCGGTGTGCTTGCCGTGGACCAGTTCCACCAGCCGCATGGCGGGCGGCGGGTTGAAGAAGTGCAGTCCGAGGACGTCCTGCGGGCGGCCTGTGGCCTCCGCGACGGCGTGCACGGGGAGGCTGGAGGTGGTCGTGGCGAGCAGGGTCCCCGGCCGGCACACCCGGTCGAGGTCGGCGAACAGGGCCCGCTTGACCGCCAGGTCCTCGACGACGGCCTCCACCACGAGATCCGCGTCCGCGGCCCGCGCCAGGTCGGTGGTCCCGGTCCAGCGGGCGAGCGCATCCGCGAGGCCCTCGGGGCCGGTGCCGGAGCGCTGGAGGCCGAACTCGACGGCTTCGCGGGCGTCTTCCGCCTTCCGCTCGGTGCGGGCCACCAGCAGGACGCGGTGGCCGGCGCGCAGGAACACCTCCGCGATGCCGGTGGCCATCGTGCCCGAGCCGATCACGGCGACGGTGTCGACGCCCGGGGCGGCGGCCCGGGGCGGCCGATCTGCCGGTGCCGCCGGTTCGGCGACGAGGGGGGCCGGGTCGTAGCGGTCGCCCAGGCGCTGGTGCAGCCCCTCCAGGATGTCGCGGGCCGTGCGGTGGCCGATGGCGTCCAGGATTCGCAGGGGGCCCTCGTCCCAGCCGCAGCCCAGGCGCAGCGCCGTGTCGAGGGACTCCCGGTCGGCGTAGCCGTCGTGGTAGGTCCAGGCCGCCTGGTTCAGGATGCCGAACAGGAGGGCGGGTGCGAGGGACCCCGGGCGGTCGGGCACCGCGTGCGGGGTGATGCCCATGCCCTGCAGGAGCTCCGTGACGCGGGCCGCGGTGGCGTCCGACGTGTGCGGGGCCCTGGCCAGCTCGGCGGTGTCGAGACGGTCGGCGCGGACGAACCGCAGGGCGAGCAGCTCGGCCCCTTCCGGGTCCGCCAGTTCGGCCACCGGTGTGGTGAGCGCCGTGGTCACCACGGGGGCGCCGGTGTAGAGGGCCAGGGCCCGCAGGACGGCACGCTTACGGGCCTCGGGCTCCGGCAGCGCTTCGAAGACCACCTCTGCCGCGGCGGTCGCCGAGAGGTCGTCGGTGACGGTGAGCAGGTCGGAGGGGGTCGCGGCTCGGGCGCGTGCGGCGGCCCGGGCGTCCGGCTCGACCCCGGTCGTGCGGATGCCCGCCGCGACGAGGCGGCGGACCAGCTCGGTGCCGGTGGCGCCGAGCCCGACGACGGCGGCGGAGGCGGGCGCCGGACCGGGGGCGGGCGCAGGGCCGGGGTCGGGTGCCCGGCCGGGGTCGGAAGGTGTCGCTGCCATGACGTACGCCCCTCAGTACCGGCTGCCGACGGGCGCGGGCACCCGGTCGAGCTCGGCCACGTCGTCCACGGTCAGCTTCAGCGACGCGGCCCCGATGTTCTCGGCCAGGTAGCGCGGGTTCTTGGTGCCCGGGATCGGGAGGACGTGCTCCCCCTGGGCCAGCGTCCAGGCGATGGCCACCTGCGCGGGAGTCGCCCCGTGCCGGGCGGCGATGTCGCGTACGGTCTCCACGATGCGCAGGTTGGCGGTGAACGCCTCGTCGGCGAACCGGGGGTTGCTCGCCCTGAAGTCGCCGTCCTCGAAGGCGGGCGAGGCGAACGCCCCGGTCAGGAATCCCCGGCCGAGCGGGGCGAACGGCACGAACGCCGCTCCGTGGTCGGCGCACCATCCGACCATGTCCGCGCCGGGGGCCAGCGCGTCACGCGTCCACAGCGACAGCTCGGACTGGACGGCCGACACGGGGTGGAGGCGGTGGGCGGTCTCCGCCTGCCGCACGGTCGCCTCGGAGAGGCCGATGCGGCGCACCTTGCCCTCGCGCACGAGCTCGGCGAGCTGGCCCCAGGACTCCTCGAGCGGGACCTGCGGGTCCACGCGGTGCAGGTAGTACAGGTCCAGGGTCTCCCTGCGCAGGCGGCGCAGGGATGCCTCGACGGACTCCTTGATGTGGCGGGGCGAGCCGTCCCGGCTCAGGGCCCGGGTGGCCAGGTCGTCCACGACGATGCCGACCTTGGTGGCCACGACCACGTCGTCCGCGCGTCCCTCCAGGGCGCGTCCGACGAGGGATTCGTTGTGGCCGTCGCCGTACGCGTCGGCGGTGTCCAGGTGGGTGACGCCCGCGTCGACGGCCTGGCGGATCACGGCGACGGACTGCTCGTCGTCGCGCCGGGACTCGGCGTACCCCCAGCTCATCCCCATGCAGCCGAGGCCGATCGCCCCGACGACCGGTCCCCCGTCGGCGAGTTGACGTGTCTTCACTGATGCTCCTGTCCGGTGGTTGCGTGGGTGTTCAGGGCGTGGTCAGGACGAGGGCGGCGTTGTGCCCGCCGAATCCCAGGGAGGTGCTGACCGCCACCTCCAGCGGCGCGTGCCGGGCCGTGCCGGTGACCACGTCGATGTCGATCTCCGGGTCGAGTTCCGTCACGTTGGCCGTCGGCGGGACGACGCCGTGCCGCAGGGCGAGCGCCGTGTAGGCGGTCTCGACGGCTCCGGCGGCCGCCAGGGTGTGGCCGGTGACGCCCTTGGTCGAGGTGACCGCCGGGCCGTGGCCGAGCACCCGGCGCAGGGCGCGCGCCTCGGTCAGGTCGTTCAGCGGCGTCGACGTGCCGTGGGCGTTGACGTGGTCGACGTCGGCCGGGGTGACACCGGCGTCGGCGAGCGCGGTGCGCAACGCCCTTTCGAGACCGGCGCCTTGGGGGTCAGGGGCGGTTGCGTGATGGGCGTCCGACGACGCGCCGAATCCGACGATCCGCGCGTATCCGCGCCGGCCCCTGGCCCTGGCGTCCCGCTCGCGTTCCAGGACGAGCACCGCGGCCCCCTCGCCGGCGACGAAGCCGTCCCGGTCCGCGGCGAAGGGCCGGGACGCGGCGCCCGGATCGCCCCTGCGGCCGGACAGCGCGCCCATCCGGGACAGGCCGGTCATGGTGGCCGGGCTGATCGCGGATTCCGTGCCGCCGGCCAGCACGACGTCGCACAGGCCCGCGTCGAGCCACTGCCGCGCGGTGCCGACGGCGGAGGCGCCCGAGGCGCAGGCCGTGGCCGTGACCAGGCTCGGGCCGTGGACGCGCTGGTCCATGGCGACGTATCCGGCCACCATGTTGACCATGCCCATGGGGATCATCAGGGGCGACACGTCCTCGGGTGCGCCGTCGTAGTAGACGCGGTGCTGCTGCTCGAACGTCGCGGTCCCGCCCAGGGAGTTGCCAAGGACCACACCGACCCTGGCCGCGTCCCAGCTCGCGGAGTCGAGCCCCGCGTCGGCGACCGCCTGCCGGGCGGCGACCAGGGCGAGCTGCACGAAGCGGTCCAGCTTCCATGCCGTACGCCTGCCGAGCAGGTCGTTGGCGTCGAAGTCGGGCACCCGGCAGGAGAAGTCGACTTCCATGCCGTGCAGCAGGGGGTCGGGCGCGGCGGCGGAGACGCCGGAGCTGACGCGTTTCCAGTTCTCCTCGACGCCGGAGCCTGCCGGGGTGACCAGGCCGATTCCGGTGATCGCTACGGTGCTCGCGGAGGTGCCGCTCACACCCGGGGGCCCTTGGCCTCGATGACCGCCACCGCGTCGTCGAGGGTGAACGAGGACTTCAGTTCGCCCTCCTCCAGCACGATGCCTATTTCCTTGCGCAGGATCAGGCCGAGTTCGACGAGGATGAGCGAGTCGATGTCGAGCTCCTCGAAGGAGGCCCCGGAGAGCACCTCGTCCGCGGGCAGTCCGAACTTCTCGGTCAGGATGGTCACCAGCAGGCTCTTGATCTTCTGCGTCTCGGTCGCCGTGGTCATGGCTGTTCCTCTCGTCATGCGTCGATGTGGGTGGGTACGGTGGCCAGCTCCGGCCAGATGAGGGCCGTGGACCCCCAGGTGAGTCCCCCGCCGAAGCCGGTCAGGAGCGTTCGGTGCCCCGGCCTGAGCTCGCCGGAGGCCATCGCGTCGGCGAGCGCGAGCGGGATGGAACCCGCCACGGTGTTGCCGACCCGGTCGAGGTTGACGACGATCTGGCTCTCGTCCAGGCCCAGTTGTTCGCCCACCGCGCGCAGGATGCGCACGTTCGCCTGGTGCGCGACCACCCGGTCGGGCCCTTCGCCCGCCCAGCCGATCCGGCCGATGAGTTCCTGCGCGGACTTGCTCATGTTCAGGACCGCTTCGGTGAACACGGCGCGGCCCTCCATCGAGAACCACTGGTCGCCCTCGGGCGCCGCGAGCCCGGTGGAGCGCTGGCGGGAGCCGCCGGCCCGCACGGTGATCATCTCGGCGCCCGCGCCGTCGCTGCCCAGGTCGAACCCGAGCAGCGCGCCCGGTTCACCGGCCTCCCCCCTGCGCAGCACCACCGCGCCCGCGCCGTCGCCGAAGATGGCGCGCGTGGTGCGGTCGTGCGGGTCGAGGATCGTGGAGAACGTGTCCGCTCCGATGACCAGGGCACGGCGGGCCGTCCCCGCGCTCAGCATCGAGGCCGCGGCCGCGAGGGCGTAGACGAAGCCGGTGCAGACCGCGGAGACGTCGAAGGCGGCCACGCCGCCCAGGCCGAGCCGCTGGGCCACCAGGGGCGCGGTGGCCGGGCAGGGGTGGTCGGGGGTGCTGGTGGCGAGCACGACCAGGTCGATCGCGTCCGCCGCCGTGCCGTCCTGCGCGCGGGCCGACTCCAGTGCCCTGCGCCCCGCCTCCACCGCCAGGTCGGATGTGGCGTCGCCGGGTTTGATGACGTGCCGCCTGCTGATGCCCGTCCGCGTGCGGATCCACTCGTCCGAGGTGTCGAGCTGGGCGGCGAGTTCGTCGTTGGACACGACGGTCTCCGGCAGCGAGCCACCGAGTCCGCAGACCACGGCCGCGGTGGTCATGAGGCGGCCTTGGCGGGAGCGGAGCCCTTGGCGGCCTTGTCCGCCGGTGGCGTCACGGTCGCCGCCGCACCGGCCCCCAGCTCCGTGACCGTCTCGCTCCCGACCCGCGCGGTGCGGGGCAGCGTGCCGAGCATGACGCGCGTGCGGCGCAGGGCCATCCGCAGCTCGGCGGGGTCGAGTTCGGTGATCGCGGCGATGTGGCCGTCGGGGCGGACGAGCACCGCGCGCGGCTCCTTGCCGAGCAGCGGGGCGAAGCCCGGCCACGCGGAGATGTCGCGTACCGGGAAGGTGTCCGGCAGGGAGGCGCGCAGGGCGGCACACCGCTTGACCCAGGCGTCGTCCTGCCGCTCGCCCGCCCACAGCAGGACCGTGGGCCGCTCGGCGTCGACGGAGGGCCAACGCCCCTCACCCGCGGGAGAGTCGTCCTCCAGCCCGGCGTGCTTGCTGAAGACCGGGAGCCGGTCGCCCGCGCGGACGGCCCGGGTGAGTCCGGGCATCGTCTGCCAGAGCGAGTCGGCGTTCCGGTAGGTGACGTCGTGCTGGGCCATGAGGGGAGCGCCGAACCGCTGCAGTACGCCGGTGCGCCTGGCCGCCCGTATCAGCGTGTCCCGGACGGCGACCTCCTTGCGCCCCTTGAACAGTCCCCAGCTCGTCTGCTTGGCGGTGGTGAGGACGACCCGCTCGGCGGCCATGCGCCGCTCGGAGTCGTAGGTGTCGAGGATGCCCGGCTCCAGCGTGCCGCGGACGACGCCCGCCAGCTTCCAGCCGAGGTTCACGGCGTCCTGGATACCGGTGTTCATGCCCTGTGCGCCCGCCGCGCTGAAGATGTGCCCTGCGTCGCCCGCGAGGAAGATGCGGCCGTCGCGCAGGGTCTCCGCGACCCGGCGCCGCGCGCGGAAGATCGTGGTCCACTTCAGCGGCCCGATCAGGCCGGGGCGCGGCGCGCGCTCGTCCATGACGCGCTGGAAGAGGTCGCGCGGCGGCGCGTGCTCCTCGGTCCAGCCGGGGACGCTGACGGCGAGCCGGAACTGGCCGTCGCCGAACGGCGCGAGGCCGAGTGCGCCACCACGGGTGTAGCAGTAGAGCAGTTCGTTGCCGTGCAGGTCTCCTTCGATCGGGCCGTCGCCGATCGCGAAGAGGACGTCCTCACCGCTGCCGAGGAACTCGATCCCGGCCAGGCGGCGCACGGCGCTGTGCGCGCCGTCCGCGCCGATGATCCAGTCCGCCTCGATCTGCTCGGTGCGTCCGTCGGTCCACTCCACTTCGGCGACGGGCCGCCGGCCGGTGTTGTCGAGCCCCGTCACCGTGCCCTGCTCGACCTGCCCGCCGAGCTTGATGAGCCGGTCGCGGACCACGTCCTCCGTGCGGTCCTGGGGGATGACGAGCCCGAACGGGTAGGGGGTGTCCCGCAGTCGGCTCATCTCGATGGCTCCGAGTGGCCGCTTCTGCGAGTAGTACGTCACGGCGTCCAGCCGGTTGCCCGCCTCGGCGAGCGGTTCGGCGGCGCCGATGCGGCTGAGCAGTTCGAGGCTGCGCGGCCACACCACGATGGCGCGGGAGTGCAGCGAGGAGCCGGCCGGGGTGCCGTCGATGATCCTCACCGGCACGCCCTGGCTGAGGAGTTCGCAGGCCAGGACCAGGCCGACCGGGCCGGCTCCCACGACCAGTACGGGCCGCTCGCCCCCGGAGGTCTCACGCGGGGAAATCGTCATCCTGACGCCTTTCGTCTTGCTCATGGACGGAGCTCGTCTCTGTCATGGGGGGGGAGGGAGCGGTCACGGCCGTCGTACGACGACGCCGCTCCAGGTGAATCCCGCGCCCGCGCTCAGCACCACGGCGTACTCGCCGGTGCGCAGCGCCGGGGTTCTGCTGCCGGACAGCGCCGCGAGGTTGGAGAACAGGTCTCCGGCGCCGAGGTGACCGGTCGCCGTGCCGAGGTCGAGCGCCGGGGCGGGCGTGACGGCGGCCACCGCGGGTCCGTAGATGTCCCGCGTGGTGGCCTGTCCCAGGCGCGGCAGCAGTACGGCGCGCAGGGCGGGGTCGTCGGGGGCGAGGCCCGCGTCGGCGAGCGCGGCGGCGACGACCCGGGTGGTGGTCTCCCGCAGCCGGGCCACGAACGGCCCGCGCCCGGCGCCCGTGAGGAAGGCCTTCTTCGTCCGTCGTACGTCGACGGTGGCGCCGACCGTGTGCGGGGCGTCCTGGAACCGGCCCAGGTCCCGGTGGACGACCTCCAGATCGGGGGCGGCCTCGGTGACGAGGGCCCGGAGCAGCAGCCCGCGCTCCCCCCCGCCCTCGCCCGGGGCGACGCGGTCGACGACGGCCGCGGTACCGCTGTCGCCGTACCAGACGCCGTAGTCACCGCGCCAGCGGTCGAAGCCGGGTGCGCAGAACCGGTCTCCCGTGGTGACGAGCACGGGGCCGTGTCCGGCCACCGCCATGTGCCGCAGGAGCGCCCCCTCCAGGGCCGCGCCGCCGCCGTTGCACATCTGCTGGATGCCGGTCGGTACCGCGCCGACCGCGCCGGTCCGCTCGGCCACGTAGTGCGCCGGGGACCAGAAGTCGTGGCCTTGGTAGTACGTCCACGCGTGCAGGACGGCGCTGACGGACTCCGGTGCGGTGCCCGCCCGTTCGAGGGCGCGCAGGCCCGCCCGTACGGCCATCTCGGGCGCCGATTCGCCCTCCGAAACCGGGAGTTGCTCGTACCCCATCGACGCGGCCTCGTCCGGCGCGGCCTTCCCGTCGGCGACCGCGGCGGACGCCTTGACGGTGGTGGCGGGCAGCCATTCGGCGGCCGTGACGCGGATGCCGTCCGGTGCCCTCATGCCGCCCGGTCCTCGTCCTCAGGAATCCGTGCGGCGGCAAGGGTGGCGGTGTGCGTCACGCCGGACGCGACGACCACCTCGTCCTGCTCGAACTCCACGTGGAACGTGTGCAGTCCGGCGGCGGCGCCGGGCTCGGCCCTGGTGACGCGCACCTTCGTGGCGGCGTCCAGTTCGGCGTACCGCGTGAAGGAGAAGTCGAAGCCCGTCACGGTGGTGTGGGACACCGAGGCGCCGAGGAGTTCGGCGGCCGCGTAGAGGCAGGTCTGCCGGGCCGCCTCCATCAGGACCATGCCGGGGAGGTGGTCCTGGGCGTGGTCGAACATGCTGGGGTTGTCCAGCGGGACGCGGATGGTGGCCGTGACGCCGTCCGATCCGGTGGCGATGTCCGCAAGGACCACGTTCGCCGGGTCGGAGCGGCCCACGTCCGAGGGCCGCACGGACGAACCGGTCCCGCGCAGCCCCGAGAAGGGCGCCAGCGGCCTGCCGCGGCCCCGCGCGCGGACGGTGTCGTAGACCTGGCCGGGGATGTAGCCCACGTCGATGCTCACCCGGCCCAGGTAGTGCCGGGAGAGGGTCAGGTCGATGTCGTAGGTGAGCCGGCGCACATCGCCCTCGGCGCCCCTGCGGTTACCGGTGCGCACGCCCATGACGAGCTCGCCGGGGCGCTCTTGGCGCGGCGCCGTGAGCAGGCCGGGCAGCGACATCGACCAGGAGCGCAGCAGGAACTTGCTGTCCCTGGCCACCCCGAAGAACTCGTGTCCGCCGTAGGTCTCCGCCTGCCGGGCGCATTCGAGCACCAGGAGCGGGTCCGGTGTGCCCAGGCGCGAGCAGCGGTCGGCGTAGTAGGAGTGGGCCGGCGGGAGTTGTGCGGCGGCTACGTATTCCGTGTCGCTCGTCTTCCTGGCGTCCGTGAGGAAGACCTCGGAAATGGCCCAGCGGTGCAGGGATGCGCGATCCACGGTCCTCTTGAATTCCAGCTTCTCCGCCCCTGGTGGGAAACCCCGTGGAACCTCGGCTTTCATGAATCCATCCCCCTCGATAACGTCCGTGAATGTGCCCGAGACCCCCTGTGTCCAGGGGAGTTGGCGGGCACGGAGACCAGCATCGGGGGTGCGGGCCAATGTTCAACTCAAGCCGGACACGCGCCGGGGACAGTTGTCCGGCGCTTGTTCCCGGCTTGAGTTCACGCTCCCGACAATCGTCTGGCGACATGTTCGGCCGGATGCACGCTGTTGTCGGGAGGATTTCTCAGTGGTCACTCAGCAGGACTTCGAGCGGGGCCCGGAACGGGGTTCCGGTCAGGCCTCCGAAAACACCGGTTCTTCGACGGCCGCGCTCTTTCCGGGGCAGGGCGTGCAGCGGCAGGGCCTGGGCACCCGCTGGCGCGGTACTCCGTCGTGGGAGGTGCTCGCCACCGTCTCCGAGGCCTCGGGGTACGACGTCGAGGAGCTGCTCCTGGAGACCGGTACGGAGCTGCTCGGGCGGACCGATCTGGCGCAGATCACGGTCTTCAGCGCCTCACTGCTGTCCTGGCTCGAGTTCCGCCGCTCGCGGCCGGACACCCCGGTGGCCGCGTTCGCCGGTCACAGCCTCGGGGAGTACACGGCGCTGGTGGCCGCGGGCGCCCTGACCGTCACCGACGGCGCCCGTCTCGTCGGCGAGCGGGGCCGGGCGATGGCGGCCGTGGCCCGTCGCGCCCCCGGCGCCATGGCGGCGGTGATGGGGGCGACGTCGGAGGAGGTGGAGGCACTCGCCGAGCGCGTGCGCGAGAGCGGCGAGAGCGTGTGGGTGGCCAACCTCAACAGCCACCACCAGACGGTGATCGCGGGCACCGCGGGCGCCATCCGGCGCGGGGCGGAACTCGCGCGCGACGACGGCTGGCGCTACACCGTGCTCCCGGTCTCCGCCGCCTGCCACACGCCGCTCATGGCGCCGTCGGCCGAGGCGCTCCGGCCGGCTCTCGCCGCCGCCCGGTTCGCCCCTGTGCACCGGCCCGTGGTCTCGAACGTGGACGCGCGTGCGCATGCCGAAGGCGGCGACTGGGCCGACCGGTGCGTGCGTCAACTGGTCAGTCCCGTGCGCTGGTTGGAGACCCTCGGCACCCTGGCGGACTCCATGGGCTGCGACCAGATGATCGACTTCGGCCCCGGCCGCACGCTGGCCGCGCTCGCGCGCCGTGCCCTTCCGCACGTTTCCGTGGCCTCCGCGCCGATGCCCGCACCGGAACCGGCACCCGAGCTCGCCGCGAAGTAGGCGGGCGCGGGGACCGGGAGCGCCGTCCGGTGCGAGGACTCAGTGGGTGATGCCGGACGCTTCCAGCCTGGCCATCGGCATGTCGGCGTACAGCGCGACGGCGCGTTCCACCGACACCTCCAGCTTGGCGAGGACCAGGGGTGCGGCGATCGCGGGAAGGACGAGCTGGAACAGCTTGGCCACCTCGACGGTCAGGTCGTAGTCGTCGGGCAGGCCTTCGCACACCACGCTCGTCCCGGTCCAGGCGCACACCAGGATGCGCGCGGTCTCCGTCGCGTCGACGTGCGCGTGCACCTCGCCGCGTTCGCGGGCCTCGCCCAGCAGCCCCGCGAGCAGCTCCGTCCAGTCCTGCCAGCGCGTCCCGAACAGGCGCCGCGCCTCCAGGTCGACCGACATGCGCAGGGCCGCGCTGAGCATCGGCTCGCGCGGCAGCCGGTAGGCCAACAGCAGGAGCACATCGACCAGTTCCTGCAGCTTGAGGCGGTTCGGCCGTACGCCCTCGGTGGTCACCGCGTCGTCGAGGACGCCCCGTGCCAGGTCCGACTTCGACGAGAAGTGGAAGTACAGGGCTCCTTTGGTGACTTCGGCCCGCTCGAGTATCTCCGAGACCGTCGCCGCCTCGTAGCCCCGCTCGTCGAAGACGGCCGCGGCTGCTTCCAAGATGGCTCTGCGGGTCCGGACTGCCCGCTCCTGTCGCGCCACGGTTAACGCCTCCTTAAGATCATCGTTACTTGAAAAAGACCAGGCTGCCGGTATGTTACTGGCATTGGTTGAACTGCCACGCCTTAACCACACCATGGGGGGATCCATGTCCAACGTACTGTCCGTCGATTCCATACCGAGCGCGACCCCGCGGGGCGGTGAAATCGCGGCCGTCCCCAAGGAGTTCCTCCATCTGCACCGGGAGGAGTCGGCCCTCGTCACCGGCTGGACGCGACTCGGATCGGACCAGTACATGGTCAATGCCGCCTGGCCCCCGGCCACCGGCGAGGCCCCTTACGACCCGCTGGTCCTGACGCAGACGATCCGCCAGGCATGCCTGCTGATCGCGCACGCGGAACGCGGTGTCCCGCTCTCCCACCAGACGCTCATGGACCGCCTGGACTTCTCCCTCTCCCCCGGCTTCCGTGCCGCCCTTGACGAAGCCGTGCACCTCGTCCTGGACGTCACCTGCCACAGCACCGGCCCTCGCGCGATGAGCGTGGAATTCGTCGTCCGCCACGACGGCCGCGCCGTCGGCGACGCGACCCTCGACTTCAGCTGGATCGGCCCCGCCGTCTACCGCCGGCTGCGCGGCGAGCACCTCCAGGTCGACTGGGAGCAGGTGCCGTGCGCCCCGGCCGCCCCCGCCGACCTCGCCGGATGCGCCGAGCGGAGCCGCGTCGCCATCTCGCCCGCCGAGCGGCCCGGCCGGTGGCTGCTGCGCACCGACACCTCCGACGTCGTCCTCTACGACCACCCGGTCGACCACGTGCCCGGCCTCGCCCTGATCGAGGCCGCCCACCAGGCCGCCCACGCCCTGACGGGACCTGGCGCGCCGCAGGCCCACCAGGTGAGCAGCACCTTCGACCGCTACGTCGAGTTCGACGCGCCGTGCTGGATCGAAGCGGCCGTCGAGGGCTCCGACGTCCGGGTCACCGGCACGCAGGACGACTCGACGGTCTTCACCGTGACCCTGCGGGGCGCAGCGGCCTGATCCGCGGACCTCGGAACCAACCGCCACGGCGGTTGGTTCCGAGGCGCTGCGAGTGCCGGGCTCAGGGACGCAGCGTCAGCTTCCCGGACGTCTTGCGGTCCAGCAGGTCGCGGTGGGCCAGACCCGCGTCCGCCAGCGCGTAGGAGGGTCCTTCGACCGGCCGCAGACGCCCCCGCGCGGTCAGGTCGAGCAGCTCGCGCAGCGGCTCGGCGAACGCGCCGGGCCGGGCCAGCGTGGGGCGCAGCCAGAAGCCGACGACGGCCGCGTTGAGGGACCGCATACGGGCGTCGTCCAGCGGCGTGAACCCGGTGCGGGAGGCGCTTCCATAGGTGACGATGCGCCCGAAGTCGGCCAGCGAGTCCAGGGCCCGGTCGAAGAGCGCGCCGCCCGTGCCGTCCAGGATCACGTCCACCGGCTCGTCCAGCGGGTAGTCGACCGCCGCGTCGGCCCCCAGCTTCAGGGCGAGCTCACGCTTCCGCGGCGTGGAGGCCATGGCCAGGACGCGGCCCGCGCCGAACTCCCTGGCCAGTTGCACGGCGATGCTGCCCACGCCGCCCGCCGCCGAGTGCACCATGACGCTCTCGCCCGCCGTGAGACGGGCCGCGCCGCGCAGCAGGTGCCAGGCGGTCACTCCCTGCATCAGCAGGGCGAGCGCGTGGGCGGCGGGCAGTTCCTCGGGGATCTCGAAGACCGCCGCCTCGTCGGCCACGGCCGTCTCCGCGTAGCCGCCCCTGACCTTGGCGAGGACCCGGCGCCCGTCCGGGGTCCTGCCGACGACCTCACTGCCCGGAATGTACGGGAGCTGGTCCGCGGCCAGATACGAGCCGTCCGTCTGATGGGTGTCGGCGAAGTTGACCCCGGCGGCCTCGACGGTGATCGGCAACTGCCCCGGCCGGGGCACGGGTTCCGGCACATCGACGAGGCCGAGGACTTCCGGTCCGCCGAATCGGTCGAACTGTATGGCACGCACAGTGAGCTACCCGTCTGATGAGTGTGAGGCGGCCGAAGAGGCACGGATGACCTTGGCACGGTACTCGGTCGTCCCCGCCGGGCGGACGGGCGGATTCCCTCGCTAGTCCGGCAGCCGCAGCTCCCCGAACGCGCCCTTCGGCACCGCGGGCCTGCGCGGTGCGACCGCCGCCACCCGGGCGTATCGCGCACCCTGCTCCGGACGCCCGTCCGCCTCCCCCTTGTTGGGCCAGTGCGCCATCGCCCGCTCGGCCTGGGCCGTGATCGTGAGCGAGGGGTTCACGCCCAGGTTCGCGGAGATCGACGAGCCGTCCACCACGGAGATGCCCGGGTGGCCGTAGAGGCGGTGGTAGGGGTCGATCACCCCCGTCGTCGGCGAGTCGCCGATCGGGCAGCCGCCCAGGAAGTGGGCGGTGAGGGGCTTGTTGAGGAGCTCGCCCAGGTTCGTGCCGGCGAAGCCGTTGATGCGCTCCGCCACCAGGCCCGCCGCCTCCCAGCCCTCCGCGATGTGGACCGGGTTGGGCGCCCCGTGGCCCTGCTCGGCCGTCAGGAGGCGGCGGCGTCCCAGGCGGGTGGTGAGGGAGTTGTCGTGGGTCTGCATGACGAGGCCGATGATCGTGCGCTCCGACCAGCGGTGGGTCGACGCGACGCGCGCCACGAGCAGGGGGTGGGTGAGGAAGGCGAGCACGGCGGCCAGCGGCTTGGGGAGGTTGCGGCGGTACTGCGGGACGCAGATCAGCGCCATCAGGTTGGAGCCCTTGCCGTAGCGGACGTTCTCGATGTGCGTGGTGGGGTTCGGGTGGATGGAGGAGGTGATGGCGACGCCCCGGGTGAAGTCCAGGGGGCGGCCCTTCCCGTGCTTCTTGCGGTAGCGGCGCGGGAAGGTCACCGCGCCCACCAGGGCCTCGGAGTTGGTGCGGGTGAGCCTGCCCAGCCGCTCCGAGAGGCCGGGCAGGACTCCCTCGTCCTTCATGCGGTGCAGCAGGGTCTGGGTGCCGTACGTGCCCGCCGCGAGGACGACGTGGCGGGCGCGCAGGACGGTGCGGCGGCCCCTGCGGCGCCTGGCGGTGGGGACCGTCACGACCTCGTGGCCCCCGGCGGTCTCGCGCACCGACACCACCGTCGTCATCGGGCGGATCTCCGCGCCCGCCCGCTCGGCCAGGTAGAGATAGTTCTCGGTGAGCGTGTTCTTGGCGCCGACCTTGCAGCCCGTCATGCACGAGCCGCACTCGGTGCAGGCCGACCGCGCGGGACCGGCTCCGCCGAAGTACGGATCGGGAACTTCCGGACGTGGTCCGGCCGTTGACGGACTGGAGCCGGTGGCGCCACCGGTACCGCCAGCCCGCACGCCATCACACCCGCCGGCAGCCCCGCCCTCGCCGCCCGCGTCCGCCCCGTCGCCGAAGAACACGCCCACGGGCGTCAGCCGGAAGGTGTCCGCCACCCCCATCCGGTCCGCCGCCGCCCGCAGGTGCTCGTCCGCCTCGGTCGTGGTCGGGTTCTGGCGTACGCCGAGCATGCGCCGCGCCTGGTCGTAGTACGGGGCGAGTTCCGCCCGCCAGTCCGTGATGCCCGCCCACTGCTTGTCCTGGAAGAAGGCGGGCGGCGGCACGTAGAGGGTGTTCGCGTAGTTCAGCGAGCCGCCGCCCACCCCCGCGCCCGCCAGCACCATGACGTTGCGCAGGAGATGGATGCGCTGGATGCCGTAGAGCCCGAGGGCCGGGGCCCACAGGTAGTTCCTCAGGTCCCAGGAGTCGCTGGGCAGTGTCTCGCGGGTGAAGCGGCGCCCCGCCTCCAGGACGCCGACGCGGTAGCCCTTCTCCGTCAGGCGCAGGGCGGCCACCGAACCTCCGAACCCGGAGCCGACCACCAGCACGTCGAAGTCGTACGCCTCACTCACCGTAGAGCGCCTCGATCTCGTCCGCGTACGCCGCCGCCACCGCATGCCGCTTGATCTTCAGCGACGGCGTCAGGAGGCCGTTGTCCTCGGTGAACTCGCCCTCGACCAGGGAGAATTTACGGATGGACTCGGCGCGCGAGACCGCCGTGTTGGCATAGTCCACGGCCTTCTGGATCTCCGCGATCATCTTCGGGTCCCGGCACAGTCCGGCGAGCGGGGTGTCCTTGGGGCGCTTGCGTACGGCGAGCCAGTGCTCGACGGCCTCCGGATCCAGGGTGATGAGCGCCGCGACGTACGAACGGTTGTCGCCGACGACGATGCACTGCCCGACCGGCGCCCGGCTGCGCAGCCGGTCCTCCAGGATCGCCGGGGAGACGTTCTTGCCGCCGGACGTGACGATGATGTCCTTCTTGCGCCCGGTGATCGTGAGATAGCCGTCGCCGTCGAGCGCCCCCAGGTCACCCGTCGCGAACCACTCGTCCCGCAGCACGGCGTCCGTGGCGGCCGGGTTGTTCCAGTACGAGCCGAAGACGATGCCGCCCTTGATGAGCACCTCCCCGTCGTCCGCGATGCGTATGGAGGTGCCCGGCACCGGAAGTCCCACCGTGCCCGGGCGGGGCTTCAGCGGCGGCGTGATGGTCGCGGCGGCCGTGGTCTCCGTCAGGCCGTACCCCTCGTAGATGATGATCCCGGCGGCGTAGAAGAAGAGGTTGAGGCGCCGGTCGAGGGGCGAGCCGCCGCTGATCGCGTAGCGCAGCCTGCCGCCGACCTCCTTGCGGATGCGGCGGTAGACCAGCAGTTCGTACAGCGCCCAGCCGAGGTGGAGGCCGACGGAGGGGCCGGGGCCGCGCTTGTCGAGGAACTTGTTCAGATATGCCTCACCGAACCGGACCGCGATCCCCTCGGCGCGGTCGAAGGACGCCCCGCGCCCGATCTTCTCCGCGGTCGCCCGCCCCGTGTCGTGGATCTTCTCGAAGAGATACGGGACGCCGACGACGAACGTCGGCCTGAACGACCGCAGTTCGGGACGCAGTTCGTCCGGCTTGATGCTCGGGCAGTGGCCCAGCTCGATGCGGGCGAGCATGCAGGCGATCTGGATGGTGCGGCCCAGGATGTGGGCCAGCGGCAGGAAGAGGAGTGTGGAGGCGACCTGGCCCGTGATCTCCTTGAAGATCGGGTGCAGCAGGTCGACGGTGTTCGCGGCCTCGGCGTGCAGATTGCCGTGGGTCAGGACGCAGCCCTTGGGCCTGCCGGTCGTGCCCGACGTGTAGCAGATGGTGGCGATGGAGTCCGGGGCCAGCGCGGACCTGCGCTTGGTCACTTCCTCGTCGGACAACTCCCGTCCCAGCGAAGCCAGTTCGAGAAGCGCGCCGTCGTCGATGTTCAGGAGGCGCGGCGGCTCGGCGAGGCCCCCGACCGCCGACTCGGCCGTCGCGACGTTCTCCGCCGTCTCCGCGATCAGGAGCGTCGCTCCCGAGTCCCGCACGATCCACTCGATCTGCTCCGCCGCCGACGTCGCGTACACCGGCACGGTCTGCCCGCCCGCCGCCCAGATCGCGAAGTCCAGTACGGCCCACTCGTACCGCGTACGGGACATCAGCGCGACCCGGCCCCCCGGCTGGAGCCCGGCGGCGATCAACCCCTTCGCGGTGGCGGTGACCTCACGCGCGAAGGCCGCCGCGGTGACCGGACGCCACTGGCCGCCCTGCTTGCGGCGCAGGACGACCGCGTCGGGCGCCTCGGCGGCGTTGGTGAAGGGGATGTCGGCGGTGCTGCCCGCGGTGGCCTTCGCCGCGAGCCGGGGCGTACGCGCCTCGCGCACGGTGCCGTGCTCGTCCCGGACGAGCTCCACCGCGGCGCGCTCCGCCAGCCCGCTGTGGCGCTGCGCCCGTTTCAGATCCTTGCGTACGCCCATGACGGCTCCCGGCTACCGGCTGAAGTAGATGATGCGGTGCGTACTTACTGGGAGGTCAACTTACTCAGGCGTAGGGAAAGTTCAATGGGGCGGACAGCGAAGAATCAGCGGGCGGTCGTCACGCCGGTGACAAGACCGCTCACTCCGGCGAGGGAGCCGGTGAAGGAGCCGAAGCGGAGGCCCCCGCGGCCCTCCCGCCCGGCACCCAGACCTCCCCCTCCAGCACCCGCCCCATCCCCACCCACACCATGTTCATCAGCCGCAGGGTGACCCCCTCCGGGGACTGGCCCGGATGCCCGCCCATCCAGTCCGTGAGCGAGTCCGCCGCGCCCACCAGCGCGTGCGCGACGAAATCGGCGTCCTCGTCGTCCAGTTGGGAGCCGCCCGCGCTCTGCGCGATGCCGTCCGAGACAAGCCCCGCGACCTGGGCCATCACCGCGCGCCGCGCGTCGGCCACGGCGGAGGCGATCGCCTCGCTCAGCTCCGAGGCCTGGCGGTGCAGGACGACCCAGCTGTCGCGGTGCTCGGCGACGAACGCGAAGAACGCCGACAGGCCCGCGTGCAGGCGCAGTTCGGGCGCGCCGCCCCCGGCCTGCGCCGCGCCCTGGAAGGCGGCGACCAGGCGGTCGGCCTCGCGCCGCAGGCAGGCGAGGAAGAGCCCCTCCTTGGAGTCCAGATAGAGATAGACCATCGGCTTGGAGATCCCGGCGAGCTCGGCGATCTCGTCCACGGACGCGGCGTGGTAGCCGCGCTTGGCGAAGACCGTCACCGCCACATCGATGATCTGCTGCTCGCGCTCCTGGCGCGGAACGCGCCGACGCCGTCCCTCAGTTCTCCCGTTGACCGTCACCCTTGCAGCCTCCCAGACTCGGGGCTACCTTACCCCTTAGTAAGTTTACTGTTGAGTAAGGAGATTGCCATGGCGGACGGTGTCGGCGGTGCGGAAGGTGTGGCCGGTCTGGACTTCGCGAGCGTCACTCCGGAGGAGTTCGCGAAGATCGTGAAGGGGCTCTCCGGCAAGGAGATCACCGAGATCGCCCAGGACGGCGAGCTGCGCGCCCGCGTCCTCCAGGAGGTCTTCGGGCGGATGGGCCGGCAGTTCAAGCCGGAGGCGGCGGGCTCGGTCGAGGCCCTGATCCGCTGGAAGATCACGGGAGTCGACGAGATCGTCCACGAGACGGAGATCTCGGCGGGCACCTGCACCGTCCGCGAGGGCCGCTCGGACGCCGAGCCGCGCGTCACGCTCGTCATGGCCGACGCCGAGTTCCTCAAGCTGGTCTCCGGCAACGCGAGCCCCGTGACGATGTTCATGATGCGCAAGATCAAGATCGTGGGCGACGTGGCGTTCGCCGCCGGTCTGACCCGCTACTTCGACATCCCGAAGGCCTGACGGACACACCGACTTCCGGAAAGGAGAGACACCATGGCCTTCTCGTTCGAACTGACCGAGGAACAGCGGGACCTGCGCGGCTGGGTGCACGGCTTCGCGGCCGACGTGGTGCGGCCCGCGGCCGCCGAGTGGGACGAGCGCGAGGAGACGCCCTGGCCCGTCATCCAGGAGGCCGCCAAGATCGGCCTGTACGGATTCGAGTCCCTGGCCGAGCTGTTCGGCGACCCCAGCGGAATCTCGCTGCAGATCGCCAACGAGGAACTGTTCTGGGGCGACGCGGGCATCGGCATGGCCCTGTTCGGCACGTCGCTCGCGGTGGCCGGGATCTTCTCCGCGGGCACGCCGGACCAGCTCGCCGAGTGGGTGCCGCAGTGCTTCGGCGACGAGGACGAGCCCAAGGTCGCTGCGTTCTGCGTATCCGAGCCCGACGCGGGCTCGGACGTGTCGGCCATGCGCACGCGCGCCACGTACGACGAGGCACGCGACGAGTGGACCCTGTCCGGCCAGAAGGCGTGGATCACCAACGGCGGCATCGCCGACGTCCATGTGGTGGTCGCGTCCGTCGACCCGGCCCTCGGCTCGCGCGGGCAGGCGGCGTTCATCGTGCCGCCCGGCACGCGGGGCCTCGAAGGCGCCCGGAAGATCAAGAAGCTGGGGCTTCGGGCCTCGCACACCGCGGATGTGTTCCTGGACGACGTACGCGTGCCGGGGCACTGTCTGCTCGGCGGCAAGGAGCGTCTCGACGCCCGGCTCGCGCGGGCCCGCGAGGGGACGGCGTCGGGTTCCGGAGGCCGTGGGCAGGCCGCCATGGCGACCTTCGAGGTGAGCCGGCCGACGGTGGGCGCGCAGGCGCTGGGGATCGCGCGGGCCGCGTACGAGTACGCGCTCGACTACGCGGGCTCCCGGGTCGCCTTCGGCCGCCCCATCATCGAGAACCAGTCCATCGCCTTCGCCCTCGCCGATCTGCGGACCGAGATCGAGGCGGTGCGGCTGCTGATCTGGCAGGCGTCGTGGATGGCGCGCAACGACAAGGCGTTCGACGCCGGGCAGGGCTCGATGTCCAAGCTGCGCGCCGGCGAGCTGGCCGTTTCGGCGACCGAGAAGGCGGTGCAGGTGCTCGGGGGTGCCGGGTACAGCAGGGAACATCCGGTGGAGCGGATGTACCGGGACGCGAAGATCTACACCATTTTCGAAGGGACGAGCGAGATCCAGCGGCTGGTGATCGCGCGGGCGATTTCGGGGCGTCAGATTCGCTGAGCGGGGCGGGCCGCCGGCCGCGGGCCGGAAAGCCGTGCGCACCGCGGATCACCTGCCTGGCCGGCTCAATCCCTTAAGCCCCCGCTGACCGGCGCCGATAAAAGATCATGACGTCGACGCACCTCTCCCTCCGCGAGCCCGACGCCGTCCTCGGGCTGCTCAACGGCCGACGCGGCGTCGGACGCACCGTCCGGCGCGGCGTCCTGTGTCTGCTGCCGGCCTGTGTCATCGCGTTCGCCGGGTTCCAGCGGCGCTGGATGTCCGACGACGGGCACATCTACGTCCGCACGGTCCGGCAGATCCTGGCCGGCAACGGCCCCGTCTTCAACGCGGGCGAGCGCGCCGAGTCCTCCACCGGCACCCTCTGGCAGTGGCTGCTCGTGCTCGCGGGGCTGCCGGGCATCGACATCGCGCGGGCCGCGATGTACGGCGGGCTGCTGCTCACCGCCGCCGGGTTCGCGCTCGCCTCGCTCGGGGCGCTGCGGCTGTACGCGGACAAGGCGGCCCTTCCGCTCGGCTGCCTCGTCCTGCTCGCGCTGCCGCCCGTCTGGGACTTCGCCACCTCCGGCCTGGAGACCGGCCTGGCCACCTGCTGGATCGCCGGGGCCTGGCTGCTGCTCGTGACGCGGGCGCACGCGATCGCCACCTGCGTCGTCATCGGGCTCGGCCCCCTCGTGCGGCCCGACCTGGCGCTCGTGTCCGCCGTCTTCCTCGTCGCCCAGTGGCTGATGGCGCAGCCCTCGCGGCGTGCCACGTTCGGCGGTCTGGCAGCGGCCCTCGCGCTGCCGGTCGCGTACGAGATCTTCCGGGTCGGGTACTACGGCCAGCTGATGCCGCTGCCCGGCGTGACCAAGGAGGCCTCGCAGAGCCTGTGGGGGCGCGGGGCCGACTACTTCGCCGACTTCGCGGGGCCCTACTACCTGTGGGTGCCCGCGCTGTTCCTGCTCGCGGCCCTGCTGCCACCCGCGCCGACGCGGCGGAACCCCGGTTTCCTGGTCCCCGCGCTCGCGCCCGTCGTCGCCGGGCTCCTGTGCTGGGCCTACGTCATCAAGGTGGGCGGCGACTTCATGCACGGCCGGATGTTCCTGCCGGGGCTGCTGCTCATGCTCCTGCCGGTCTTCCTGGTGCCCGTCACGCGCGCGTGGACCATCGCGGCGGTGGGCGTCGGCGTCTGGGCCCTGGCCTGCGCGAGCTGGCTGCGGATTCCGTACGAGGGACGGATCGGGCCCGGCGGCGTCGCGGACGAGCGCGGTGTGTACGTCCAGCAGAACGCCGCCCCGCACCCCTTGCACCACTCTTTCGCGGGCTACCCGAGCAACGTGGAGTACGCGCGTCTCGTACGCGAGGCCGACCGCACGGGCACCCCGAGCCTGTTCCTCGCCAGGACCCCCGCCACCGCCAACTCCCCCACCGTCACCGGCGTCTACAGCACCCTGGGGTTCAGCGGCACGGTGGTCCCCCTGAACGGGGCCGCCCTCGACCCGATCGGCCTCGCCTACCCGCTGGCCGCCCACTCCGAGCGCATCAACGGCCGCGTGGGCCACGACAAGCGGCTGCCCGACACGTGGATCTTCGCCGACCGGGGCCGCGGCCCCCTCCCCGACGGCCTCGACCCGGCTGGGGTCGCCGCCGCCCGGCGGGCGCTCGGCTGCGGACCGCTGGCCGAGCTGCGGGCGGCGACGCGCGATCCGATGACGCCGGGGCGGTTCCTGCGCAATGTCACCGGGGTGTGGGAGCGGACGTCGTTCCGCTTCCCGAACGACCCAGTGCGGGCCGAGCGGGAGCTGTGCGGCGGCTAGCGGGAGAGCTCCCGGACACCGTACGAGGGCCGACCTCCAGGCAGGCCTCTAGGCCGATCCCCTACCTGATCTCGCCCTCCTCCTCGCCCCCGCCGCCCTCGCCCCCGCTTCCGCCGGTCAGGCGGTCCGCCTGCCGGACGGCGGTCGCGAGGTCGCGCAGGGCCTTGTCGTCGTCCGACGACAAGGCCTCCGCGTTCCGCGCCAGTTCGGCGAGCGAGGGCGCGCCGGGCAGGGGCCGCCGGGCGGCGAAACCGGTGGAGGTGGACATCGGCTCGGGGGCAGGGGCGGGAGCGGTGGCCGTGGCGCCGGTGTCCGGCCGCACCGCGGGGTCGCCGGGACCGGACCGGGCGGAGGTGCCCTGCCGCAGCGCGTCCGCGAAGTACGCGGCGACCGCCGTGGTGCGCAGCCCGCGGTCGGCGTTCCACAGCCCGCCCTCCAGGTCACCGGACTCGATCTGGTTCGACTCCTCGTGCGGGGCACGGCTGTCGGGGTCGAGCCAGCGGACGCTGGCGGTCGCCACGTGGCCGCTCGTGGCGGGCCGCATCTTCACGGCGTACAGCGCGGTCACGGTGTGTCCTGGCCCGACCTCTCCCCCGTCCACGCTGTCGTCGCGGAAGTCGTCGTCGGCGACCGCGCGGTTGTCGTAGCCGATGAGCCGGAACTGCTTGACGGTCTTCGGGTCGAAGGCGACCTGCGCCTTCGCGTCGCGGGCGCGCAGCTCGATGTTGGCCGGGAGCTGCTCGCAGAAGACCTTGCGGGCCTCCTCGCTGTCCGACACGTACGTGGTGTGGCCGTCGCCCTTGTCGGCGAGGCGTTCCATCAGGGCGTCCCCGTAGTCGCTGCCGACGCCCACCCCGAAGAGGGTGATGCCGTGTTCGCCGCGGGCGTCGGAGATGCGCTCCAGGATGCCGTCGGCGCTGGTCTCACCGGTGTTGGCGAGGGCGTCGGAGAGGAGGACGACGCGGTTGGTGGCGCCGTCGCGCCGGCCGCCCACCGCGGTGTCGTACCCCGTGCGGATGCCCGCCTCGAGGTTGGTGGACTGGGTCGGCTCCATCGCGGCGACGGCCGAGTGCACCTTGCCGCGGTTCTCCCCGAGACGGGTCATGGGCAGCACCGTCTTCGCGCTGTCGCTGAAGGTGACGAGCGCGATGGAGTCGTCGTCGCGCAGTTCGTCGGTCATGATCCCGAGCGACTCCTTGACCAGGTCGAGGCGGCCGGGCTCCGCCATCGAGCCGGAGACGTCGATCACGAAGGTCAGGGCGGCGGGCGGGCGTTCGCCGTCATCGGCGTCCGCGCGGGTCGCGAGCCCCACCCGCATCAGGGACCAGCCGTCCGCGTCGGTGCGGGCCCCGTCCACGTTCACCGAGAAGCCGTCGCCCTCGGGGCGCGGATAGTCCTGGCGGAAGCTGTTGACGAACTCCTCGGGCCGCACGGTCGACGGGTCCGGGAGCCTGCCCTCGGCGAGGGTGCGGCGGGCGTAGCCGTAGGAGGCGGTGTCCACGTCCAGGGCGAAGGTGGAGAGGTAGTCGGGGGCCGGGGCGAAGTCGCGCTCTTTGCCGTCGCGTTGGCTGCCGTCCCGCTGATCCTCGCCGGGAGCGGGCGGCGCGGGCATCGGCGCGGTGCCACGGCGTTCCTTCCCGCTGCCGTCGACGGCCCGGTCGGTGTGCTCACCGCCACCGGAACTGCACCCGGTGAGCAACAGCCCGCCCGCCACGGCCGCGGCGAGCAGCCCCCGCCGTACTTTCGACCCCCGCCGTACTTTCCAGGTCCGCATCCTGGCCCCCTCGCGTCGTCGGTTCACATGACTGTGACGCGCGGGACCCCGCGAACGCTCGCTCGAAAGCGTTGCGGAAGAGTCTCGATGCGGGAACGGGCCCCTGGCCTTGAGCGGGGTCTGTCACCGGCTTCGCCGAGTTCGTCCTCAAACTCCCCCAAGCTCTTAAGGAGCAGGGGGACCCCCACGACGGGCTGAAACACCGTCGGCCGGGCTGGAGTTCTCCAGCCCGGCCGACGATTGAACTCACAACCCCTACGAAACGACGTCCTTCCGAGCGAAGCCCCTGAACGCCAGCGCGAACAGCACCAGTGCGTACGTGACCGACACCGCGGAGCCCTGGATCATGCCGCCCCACTCCATCGTCGGCTGGATCGCGTCCGCCCACGCGAACTGCCAGTGCGCCGGCAGGAAGTCCCGCCAGCTGCCCAGGGCCGTCACCGCGTCCAGGACGTTGCCGACGATGGTCAGGCCGACCGCGCCGCCCACCGCGCCCAGGGGCGCGTCGGTCTTCGTCGAGAGCCAGAACGCGAGCGCGGCCGTGACCAGTTGGGAGACGAAGATGTACGCCACGACGATCACCAGGCGCTGCGCGGCCGTCCCGGCGGGCAGTGCCCCGCCGGTCGGGATCTGCAGCGGCCCCCAGCCGTACGCGACCGTCCCGACCGCCAGGGCGATCAGCGGGAGCAGGATCATCGCCGCCGCGCTGAGGCCCAGGGCGACCGCCAGCTTCGACCACAGGAGGCGGGCGCGCGGGACGGGAGCCGCCAGGAGATAGCGCAGGGACGACCAGCTCGCCTCCGAGGCGACCGTGTCCCCGCAGAACAACGCGACGGGGATGACCAGGAGGAAGCCCGCCGACACGAAGAGGCACGTCGCGGCGAAGTTCGCGCCGGATGCCGTGGCCGTGTCCATCAGCGTCACCCGGCCGCTGCGGCCGCCCGGCGAACCGGCGATGGTGAACGCCAGGACGAGGACGAAGGGCAGCAGGCCCATCACCCCGGCCATGACCAGGGTCCGGCGCCGCTTCAGCTGGCGGACCGCCTCGACCCGCAGCGGCAGCGTGCGGCCGGGGCGGTATCCGGGAGCCGTGACACGCTCCGTGCCCGGCTGCGTGCCGGGCTCCGTGCCCAGCTCCGTGGCTGTGGCGCTCATGCGGTGCCTCCGTCGATCAGGGTCAGGAACGCGTCCTCGAGGCGGCGGTGCGGGCCCATGGACTCCACGGGCAGCTCCAGGCGCACCAGTTCGGGCAGCAGGCGTGCGGCGCTGCCTGCCTCCGTGCCGTCGAGCCGCACGAGGAGGCCGCCGTCCGCGCGGACCGCCGACGCGACGCCGGGCAGCGCGGCCACCTTGTCGACCATCGGGTCGGAGACGTCGTCGGCGAGGCCCACCAGGAGCGTGTCGCCGGAGCCGACGATCTCGGAGACCGGGCCCGCCTGGATCAGCCGGCCGCGGTCCATGACCACCAGGTGCGTGCAGGACTGCTCGACCTCGGCGAGGAGGTGGCTGGAGACGATGACCGTGCGGCCGCCCCGCGCGTAACGGATCATCACCTCGCGCATCTCGCGGATCTGCGGCGGGTCGAGGCCGTTCGTCGGTTCGTCGAGGATCAGCAGGTCCGGCATGCCGAGCATCGCCTGGGCGATCGCGAGCCGCTGCCGCATGCCCTGCGAGTACGTCCGCACCGCGCGGGCGAGCGCGTCGCCGAGCCCGGCGATCTCCAACGCATCGTCCATGCGGGCGTCCTCGGCGGGGCGCCCGGTGGCCTTCCAGTACAGCTCCAGGTTCTCGCGCCCGGAGAGGTGTGGCAGGAAGCCCGCGCCCTCGACGAACGCGCCGACCCGGGAGAGGACCGGTGCGCCCGGCCTGATCGCCTGCCCGAAGACGCGGATCTCGCCCGCGTCGGGCCGGATGAGGCCCATGAGCATGCGCAGGGTGGTCGTCTTGCCCGCGCCGTTCGGGCCCAGGAGGCCGAGCACCTGGCCCTTCTCGACGCTGAAGGAGACGTCACGCACCGCGTAGCGGTCCACCGACTTCGCGTACTTCTTGCTCAAGTCCGTGATCCGCAGGGGTACTTCCGCGAGCTCCGGGTCCGGTGCGGGGGCCGCCGTCCGGCGCCGCGCGGTGAGCAGGAGGAGCGCCGCGATCACCGCTCCGGACGCCGGGAGCCACCACACCCAGGCGGGCAGCGGCGTCGCGGCCGTCTTCACGCCGGGCGCGGTGGGGACCGACAGGCCGCCCTGCACGGACACCGTGTACGTGGCGGGCTGTGCCGGAGACGCGTAGCCCAGGTCCGTGGAGGCGAGGACGAGGCGCAGGCGGTGGCCCTTCTGCACCTCGTGGTCGACGGCGGGCAGGGTGATGGTGACGTCCTTGCCCGCCTTCGCGCCCTCCACCCGGATCGGCGAGACCAGCTGCGAGGGCAGCACCTTCTGGCCGCCGCCGGGGCCGACGTCGTACACCTTGCCGAAGAGCACGGCGTCCTCGCTGTCGGACTTGACGTGCACCCGCACCTTCGGTGAACCGGTGACGCGCAGGTCGTCCTTGAGCGGCGCCGACTGGAACGCGGCGTGCTGGCCGGGGAAGTCGAGGGAGACACCGACGCCGAGCGAGGAGAGCCGGCCCAGTCCGCCGCCGCCCGCGCCGGGAAGCGCGGAGATGGCGGGCGGCGCGGCGCCCGCGGGGTTCTCGAAGCGCTGCTCGCGCCCGCTGAGCGCGATCTTGCGCTGGTCGCTCTCCAGGCCGGGGTACTCGTCGCCGCTCGCGCCCCGCAGCTGTGCGGCGCCGTCGGTGGTGTCGACGCCGCCGGTGCGCGTGACGCGGAACGCGGGGCCGGTGTCCGCGCCCTTGTCGTCCTTCAGATAGCGGTCGAACCACGATCCGACGCGGGCCTCGACGCGCCCCGTCTCGCGGTCGCCGCCGTCGTGGCCGCCCGAGATCCAGTCGACGGACACGGGCGCGTGGTTGCCGCGGATCGCCTTGGCCGCGGCGTCGGCCTGGCCGAGCGGGAAGAGGGAGTCGGTCTGGCCCTGCATGAGCAGGGCGGGCACCTTGATGCGGTCGCCGACGGCTTGGGGGCTGCGCTCGGCGAGGAGCTCGCGCGCCTCGGCGTCCGGCTTGCCGTTCACCGCGACGCGGTCGTACATCTCGCAGAGCCGCTTCTCGAACCGCTCGCAGCCGCCGCCGGTGTTGATGAAGAGGCCTGCCCAGAGCTTCTTGAACACCCCGTCGGGGAAGAGCGCGTCGCTGAGGTTCCAGTACGTGATCTGGGTGGCGATGGCGTCCACCCGGTCGTCGTACCCGGCGGTCAGGAGGGAGATCGCGCCGCCGTACGAGGCGCCGGTCATGCCGACGCGGGGGTCGCCCTTCTTGTCCAGCTGCACCTCGGGGCGCTTCGCCAGCCAGTCGATCAGGTGACTGGCGTCGGCGACCTCGCCCTTGGGGTCGTTGAGCCCGATCTTGCCGGTGGACCTGCCGAAGCTGCGGGCCGACCAGGTCAGGACCGCGTACCCCTGGGCGGCCAGGTCCTCCGCCTGGGCGCGCAGGTCGTCCTTGCTGCCGCCGAAGCCGTGGCCGATGAGGACGGCGGGGCGTTTCTTCGACGGGTCGCCGGCGGTGAAGTAAGAGGTGTCGATCTTCGCGCCGCCCGCGCCCGTCATCCGCATCATGCGGTCCTCGCGGTGCACGGCGGGCCCGTCGTCCGAGGCCACCGCCGTCCAGGTGCCTGCGCCCGCGAGCAGCGCGACGGCGGCCACCGCGGCGAGCAGTCTGCGCTTGGGCAGCTTGGGCAGTCGTAGATCCATGCGTCAACCGTACGGGCGGCGGCCGACAACCGAGGCAGCCGGTGGTCTGAACCCGGTTGCATCCCTGGGGAGTAGGCAAAAGGGCCCGCGTACCGCCGTCGCGGTACGCGGGCCCTCTTGTGCCGTCAGTGATTGCGCGGGAAGCCGAGGTCCACGCCCGCCGGTGCGTCCGAGGGGTCCGGCCAGCGGGTGGTGACGACCTTGCCCCGGGTGTAGAAGTGCGTCCCGTCATTTCCGTAGATGTGGTGATCTCCGAAGAGGGAGTCCTTCCAGCCACCGAAGGAGTGGTAGCCGACCGGCACCGGAATCGGGACGTTCACGCCCACCATTCCGGCCTCGATCTCCAGCTGGAAGCGGCGCGCGGCGCCGCCGTCGCGCGTGAAGATCGCGGTGCCGTTGCCGAAGGGGGAGGCGTTCATCAGCGCCACGCCCTCCTCGTACGTGTCGACCCGCAGCACGCACAGGACGGGGCCGAAGATCTCGTCCTTGTACGCGTTCGCCGTCACCGGCACGCGGTCCAGGAGCGAGAGCCCGATCCAGTGGCCGTCCTCGAAGCCGTCGACGGTGTGCCCGGTGCCGTCGAGGACGACCTCGCAGCCCTCGGCCGCCGCGCCGGTGACGTACGAGGCGACCTTGTCGCGGTGTGCCGCGGTGATCAGCGGGCCCATCTCCGAGGTCGGGTCGTTGCCGGGGCCGATCTTGATCTTCTCGGCCCGCTCCTTGATCTTCGCGACGAGCTCGTCGCCGATCGCCCCGACGGCGACCACGGCCGAGATGGCCATGCAGCGCTCGCCGGCCGAGCCGTACGCCGCCGACACGGCCGCGTCCGCCGCCGCGTCGAGGTCGGCGTCCGGCAGCACCAGCATGTGGTTCTTGGCGCCGCCGAGCGCCTGGACGCGCTTGCCGTTGGCGGTCGCGGTGGTGTGGATGTGGCGGGCGATCGGCGTGGAGCCGACGAAGGAGACGGCCGCGACGTCCGGGTGCGCGAGCAGCCGGTCGACGGCCACCTTGTCGCCGTGCACGACGTTGAAGACACCGTCCGGAAGGCCCGCTTCCGAGAGCAGCTCCGCGATCTTCATCGCGGCCGACGGGTCCTTCTCCGACGGCTTCAGGACGAACGTGTTGCCGCACGCGATGGCGAGCGGGAACATCCACATCGGCACCATGGCCGGGAAGTTGAAGGGCGTGATGCCCGCGACGACGCCGAGGGGCTGGCGGATGGACGAGACGTCCACGCGCGAGGCGACCTCCGTCGACAGCTCGCCCTTGAGCTGGACCGTGATCCCGCAGGCGAGGTCGACGATCTCCAGGCCGCGGGCGACCTCGCCGAGCGCGTCCGAGTGCACCTTGCCGTGCTCGGCGGTGATCAGCTCGGCGATCGCGTCACGGTTGGCGTCGAGCAGCGCGCGGAAGGCGAAGAGCACCGAGGTGCGCTTGGCCAGGGACGACTTGCCCCACGTGGCGTACGCCTCGCGCGCGGAGGCGACGGCGGCGTCCACCTCGTCCACGGACGCGAAGGCGACCTGCGTGGTGACGGCGCCGGTCGCCGGGTCGGTCACCGGGCCGTACGTCCCCGACACACCCTCGACGGTCTTCCCACCGATCCAGTGATTGACGGTCTTCGTCATGACAAGCATCCCTACTCTCACAGGTGGCGGCGTCGGGCTGAGACGTGCCGGTCGTACTCTTTCCTGGCCTTGATCGCGGACGGTCGGTCCGCGGTCTCGGCCACGGGCACATCCCACCACGCCTGCGCCGGGGGCGGGGGCGACACTGTGTCTGCCGTTTCCGTCTCCACGTAGACACATGTGGGACCGTCGGCCGCCCGCGCGTCGGCGAGGGCATCGCGCAGGTCAGCGACTGTTTTGGCGCGGATCACGCGCATCCCGAGCGAGGCCGCGTTGGCCGCGAGATCGACGGGCAGCGGGGCCCCCGTGTACGTCCCGTCGGGGGCCCGGAAGCGGTAGGCGGTGCCGAACCGCTCGCCGCCCACGGACTCGGAGAGCCCGCCGATGGACGCGTACCCGTGGTTCTGGAGGATCACGACCTTGATCGGGATGTTCTCCTGGACCGCCGTGACGATCTCGGTGGGCATCATCAGATACGTCCCGTCGCCCACCAGCGCCCAGACCGGGCGGTCCGGTGCCGCCATGGCGACGCCGATCGACGCGGGGATCTCGTATCCCATGCAGGAGTAGCCGTACTCGACGTGGTACTGCCGGGGCGAGCGCGCCCTCCACAGCTTGTGGAGATCTCCGGGCAGGGACCCGGCCGCGTTGATGACCACGTCCTCGTCCGTGACCACCTCATCGAGCAGGCCGAGGACCTGGAGCTGCGTGGGCCGTACGTCGGGCTCGTCCGCCGCGAACGCCGCGTCGACGCGCTGCTCCCAGCGCACCTTGTCCTCGGTGTACTCGGCGACGTACGCGGGTTCGACGCGCCGGCCCTCCAGGGCGCCGGTCAGGGCCTCCAAGCCCGCGCGCGCGTCCGCGATCAGGGGCGTGCCCGCCATCTTGTGGCCGTCGAACGCGGCGATGTTGAGGTTCAGGAAGCGGACGTCCGGCGCCGTGAAGAGCGTGCCGGACGCGGTGGTGAAGTCGCTGTAGCGGGTGCCGACGCCGATCACCAGGTCGGCGGTGCGGGCGAGTTCGTCGGCGACGGCCGTGCCCGTGTGCCCGATGCCGCCGACGTCCGCCGGGTGGTCGAACCGCAGGGAGCCCTTGCCCGCCTGGGTGGAGGCGACGGGGATGCCGGTGGCGTCCGCGAGCCTTCGCAGCGCGTCCTCGGCCGCGCTGTGGTGGACCCCGCCGCCCGCGACGATCAGCGGGCGCCGCGCGTCGCGCACGGCCCGCACGGCGGCGGCCAGTTCCCGCGGGTCGGGCGCCGGACGGCGTACGCCCCACACCCTCTCCGCGAAGAACTCCTCCGGCCAGTCGAAGGCTTCCGCCTGTACGTCCTGCGGCAGCGCGAGCGTGACGGCGCCGGTGTCCACCGGGTCGGTGAGCACCCGCATCGCGGCGAGCGCGGCCGGGATCAGGGCCTCGGGCCGGGTGATCCGGTCGAAGTACTTCGACACCGGGCGGAGGCAGTCGTTCACCGACACGTCGCCCGCGCAGGGGACTTCGAGCTGCTGGAGCACCGGGTCGGCGGGGCGGGCCGCGAAGACGTCGCCGGGCAGCAGCAGGACGGGCAGGTGGTTGACGGTCGCGAGGGCGGCGCCGGTGACGAGGTTGGTCGCGCCGGGCCCGATGGAGGTCGTGACGGCGTGCGTGGACAGGCGGCCGGACTGGCGGGCGTACCCGACGGCGGCGTGCACCATGGCCTGTTCGTTGCGGCCCTGGTGGAAGGGCATGGCGTCGCCGTGCTCCAGGAGTGCCTGCCCGATGCCCGCCACGTTGCCGTGCCCGAAGATGCCCCAGGTGGCGCCGATGAGCCGCTGCCGCCGGCCGTCGCGCTCGGTGAACTGCCGGGACAGGAAGCGGACGAGGGCCTGCGCGGTGGTGAGCCTGGTCGTGGTCATCGATTTCCCTCCGCCGTCATCGGTATCCCTCCGTGTGATCGGGGTGGAAGCAGATCCGCCACTCCCGCTCGTCGCCGGGACCCGCCATCACGTTCAGGTAGTACATGCTGTGCCCCGGCTGGGCGATCGAGGGGCCGTGCCAGCCGTCGGGCACCAGCACGGCGTCGCCCGTCCGGACCTCGGCGAGGACGTCGGTGCCGCCGGGGCGTGACGGGAAGACCCGCTGGTAGCCGAAGCCTTCCTTGCCGCGCTCGTCGGCCTCGATCTCGAAGTAGTAGATCTCCTCGAGCTCGGCCTCCACGCCCGGACGGTGCTCGTCGTGCTTGTGCGGCGGGTACGAGGACCAGTTGCCGCCGGGCGTGATCACCTCGACGGCGATGAGCCGGTCGCACTCGAAGGCGTCGGCGGACGCGAAGTTGCGGACCTCGCGGGAGCAGGTGCCGCTGCCGCGGTGCTCGACGGAAACCTCCGGCGCGGAGCCGTAGCGGGCGGGGAGTCGACGCTCGCACTTCGCTCCTGCCAGGGCGAAGCGGCCTCCCGCGCCGGAGGCGATCTGGATGTGGGCGTCACGGGGCACGTAGGCGAAGTCGCTCACTCCGCTGAACACGCTGTCCCGGCCCAGCAGTTCGATGATCTCGTCTTTCGCGTGCACCGTACAGCCGCCGGTCAGCGGGAGCACGATCCATTCACTCTCCCCGGTCGCGAAGGAGTGTGTGGTGCCGGGTTCGATGTCGATCACGCGCAGCGCGGAATAGACCAGACCGGACCGCTTGGGGTCGAGTTCGAGAGCGTACGGCCCCTCGGCCGCGCTGCCCTTCGGTACGTACGTCATGTGGCCCTCCTACAGCAGTCCGACGGCGGTGTCGACGGCGCCCGCCACGTCGCCGTCGGACGGGTACAGCAGCGTGCGCCCGGCGACGAGCCCGTGCACGGTGGGCAGTTGGAGCGCGCCGCGCCACTTCTCGTACGCGGCGTCGGTGTCGTCGCCGATGTCGCCCCCGAGGAGGACGGCGGGCAGGGTCGACGCCTCCATGACGCGCGCCATGTCGTCCGGGTTCTCGGTCACCGGGACCTTCAGCCAGGTGTACGCCGATGTCCCGGCGAGCCCCGACGCGATGGCGATGGACATCGTGACGGCCTCCGCGCCCAGGTCGTTGCGGAGCGGGCCGCCGCCGGGGCCGCGGCGGCAGAGGAACGGCTCGACGAAGACGGGCAGCTTCCGGGCGGCCATGGCGTCGATCGCGCGGGCGCTGGAGTGCAACGTTTCGAGGGAGCCGGGGTCTTCGTAGTCGACGCGCAGCAGGAGCTTGCCCGCGTCGAACCCGAGCCGCTCGATGTCCTTCGCCCGGTAGCCCGTGAACCGGTCGTCCAGCTCGAAGGAGGCCCCCGCGAGGCCGCCCCGGTTCATCGACCCCATGACGACCTTGCCGTCCAGGGCGCCCAGCAGGAGGAGGTCCTCGAGGATGTCGGCGGTGGCGAGCACCCCGTCCACGCGGGGCCGCGAGAGGGCCACGCAGAGCCGTTCGAGGAGGTCTCCGCGGTTGGCCATGGCCAGCTTGTCCCCGCCGACGGCGAGGGAGCCCCGGGCGGGGTGGTCGGCGGCGATGATCATCAGCCGCCCGGTGTCGCCGAGGAGCGGGCGCCGCGCGCGCCGGGCGGCGGCCTCGGCGACGGCCTCGGGGTGCCGGGCCCGGGTCCTGACGAGTCCGGTGAGGTCAACCATGCGTCACGGCTCCCGCGGCGAGCGCCGCGTCGACCTCGTCCGGGAACGGCATCGCGGACGAACATTCGAGGCGGGACGCGACGATCGCCCCCGCCGCGTTGGCGTACCGCATGATCCGCTCCAACTCCCAGCCGCCGAGCAGCCCGTGGCACAGCGCCCCGCCGAAGGCGTCCCCGGCCCCGAGGCCGTTGAGCACCGTCACGGGCAGCGGCGGCACCTCGGCGCGCTCGCCCCGGCTGTTCATGGCGAGCACCCCCTTGGGGCCCTGCTTGACGACGGCGAGTTCGACACCGGAGTCCAGCAACGCGCGTGCGGCGGCCTCGGGTTCGCGCACGCCCGTGGCGATCTCGACCTCGTCGAGGTTGCCCACCGCGACGGTGGCCTGCGCGAGCGCCTGCGCGTAGAAGCCCCGCGCCTCGTCGGCCCGCTCCCAGAACATCGGCCGCCAGTCGAGGTCGAAGACGGTGAGCCCGGCCTTCGCCCGCCGCCGCAGCGCGGCCAGCGTCGTCGATCTGCTGGGCTCCGCGCAGAGCCCCGTACCCGTCATCCAGAACACCCGCGCGGCGGCGATCGCGTCGAGGTCGAGCTCCTTCTCGTACATCTCCAGGTCGGGCGCCTTCGGCCGCCGGTAGAAGTAGAGCGGGAAGTCGTCCGGCGGGAAGACCTCGCAGAAGGTCACCGGGGTCGGCAGGTCGGGGACGCCGCTCACCCACCGGTCGTCGACCCCGAACTCCCGCAGCTCCCGGTGCAGATAGTCCCCGAAGGGGTCCTCGCCGGTGCGGGTGACGACGGCGACGCGGCGGCCGAGGCGGGACGCGGCGACGGCGACGTTCGACGCCGAGCCGCCCAGGAACTTGCCGAAGGTGCTGACGTCGGCGAGCGGCACGCCGGCCTGCAGGGGATAGAGATCCACCCCGATCCGGCCCATCGTGATGACGTCGTACGGATCGCTGACGTCATGCGCGTCGATGACGTCGTACGGATCGGTCACCCTGCACTCCCTCTCGGCATCGCCCCTGAGATCTCCCCCAGGTCTATTCCGCCGCACGAACCCTGTCAACACATTGTCCTTACATTCGGACCACTCCTTGACACCGTTCCGCGGCGCCCTGAAAGCTGGCGGGCATGACGACGCTGTCACGCATCCGGATCGGCTCGGCACCCGACTCGTGGGGCGTGTGGTTCCCCGAGGACCCGGGCCAGGTCCCCTGGAGCCGCTTCCTGGACGAGGTGGCGGACTCCGGATACGAGTGGATCGAGCTCGGTCCGTACGGCTATCTGCCCAGTGATCCGGCGGTGCTCACCGCCGAGACCCTCAAGCGCGGGCTGAAGGTGTCGGCCGGAACGGTCTTCACGGGCCTGCACCACGGACCCTCCGTATGGGACAAGACGTGGGCCCATGTGGCCGACAACGCCTCACTCGCCCAGGCGATGGGCGCCGAGCACCTCGTCGTCATCCCGTCCTTCTGGCGCGACGACAAGACCGGTGAGGTCCTGGAGGACCGCACGCTCACCCCGGAGCAGTGGCGTCAGCTCACGGTCCAGACCGAGCGGTTGGCGTACGAGGTGCGCGAGCGGTACGGCCTGCGCGTGGTCGTCCATCCGCATGCCGACACGCACATCGACGACGAGAAGAACGTCACCCGCTTCCTGGACGCGACCGACTCCGACCTGGTCTCGCTCTGCCTGGACACGGGCCACTACGCCTACTGCGGCGGCGACAGCGTCCAGCTCATCGAGACGTACGGCGAACGCATCGGCTATCTGCACCTCAAGCAGGTCGACCCGGCCGTCCTCGCCGAAGTGCACGCGAACGAAATGCCGTTCGGGCCCGCCGTGGCCCGCGGTGTGATGTGCGAGCCGCCGACCGGGGTGCCCGCCATCGAGCCGATCCTCGCGGCGGCCCAGAAGCTGGGCGTCGACCTGTTCGCCATCGTCGAGCAGGACATGTACCCGTGCCCGCCGGACAAGCCGCTGCCCATCGCCCGCCGCACCCGCTCGTATCTGCGCTCCTGCGGCGCCTAGTCCGGCTGGGGCAGCGTCGCCGAACTCGCCGCCGCGCTGGGCGCGCTGCCCGCGTGGCGCGAGCGTTTCGCCCTCCTGGACGACGTCTTCGCGCGCTGGACCGGGGCCGGGCCGCCGTCCTGCGACCGGACGGTGCGGGCGCGGGGCGCACCCAGGCGGAGACGGCCGCGGTCTGCGGTTTCTACGACCAGGCGTATCCGAGCGGCGAGTTCAGGGCCATGACGGGCTGCACGCCGCGCGAGTTCACGGCGGTTCCGGCGCACGCTCGTGACCCCGAGCGGCGGCCCGCCGTCGGCCGACCGGCTCGCGGACGAGCCGACGAGCCTGGTCCTGGCCTGAGGCCGCGATCCCCCATCGCCGTCGGCCGCGCGTTGCGCGTTTCTCCCATACCGGCACGCCCCACCGACGGCACGCTGTCGCCTTCGAGCCATCCGGCGCGGGGGAACCTTCGTTGCCGTCACGGCACCGGGGGGGGGTGAGGGGGAGTCGGTGGACCGGGCCCGGCGGTTGGGGTATCCCCTGCTCCTCAAGAGCTTGGCGAAGGGCCCGGTCCACCTCGCTCATGCCTCCCCGCCCACGCTCCGCATCCATGCGCCCGCCGCGCGCCGCGCCCCCGCGCCCCTCGGATGCATCACAACCGTCACAAACAACCTCTTCCTGTCACACATGTCCCGCCTACGCGGGTCTTCCGTCACAGCCGGTCGACAGCCGCCCCCCTGCGCTCACTCCGCGTCGTTCAACGGGCACAGGCTGAGTGATCGCCAGCGTCGTACCGCAGCTCCCCCGACGGCTCCCCCCGAGTCGCCCCTGCGGCGCGCGCAGGGAGGTGCCACTGATGACCGACCGAAGGCTCTGGTCGTACAAGGACATCGCCGCACACATCCGGGTGCAGCCGGACACCGTGCGCTCCTACCGCAAGCACGGCCTGCTTCCCGAACCCGACCACGTGGAGTCCGGGAAGCCCTACTGGTACGCGGACACCATCCGCGCCTGGGTCGCCGCGAGGCCGCGCAACCGCGGGCGCACGGACTGACCGCCCCGGTGGGACACCATCCTCGCCCGCCGCGGTGGCCACCCCGTTGAGGTGTACCCCCTAGGGGTATACTGTGATGAGTGTCAGGGGGTCGGGCGGGAACGCCGGGACCACTCCTGCACATTACGACGCATAAGTACGCACGCACACACGCCGCACCCTCACCGAGGAGAACGACATGAGCGCCCAGACCGAGCTCCCGCAGGCCGAGACCTCCGGCTCCTGCTGCTCCCCCAGCGGTTCCTGCCACTCCGACGGCGCCGCCGAGACCGCGCAGGGCGCCGTGACGACCGTGTACGAGGTGACCGGCATGACCTGTGGCCACTGCGAGGGCGCCGTCTCCAGCGAGATCTCGGAGATCGCGGGCGTCAGCTCCGTCAAGGCCGTCGCCGCCACCGGCCAGGTGACCGTGGTCTCCGACGCCCCGCTCGAGGAGGCCGCGGTCCGCGCCGCGGTCGACGAGGCGGGTTACGAACTCGCCGGTGTCAGCAAGGCCTGACCTGCCGCTTGCCGGGTACCCCGGGCCCTGTGACACCGTCACAGGGCCCGCTGCCGCTTCATACCGGACGTACGAAAGAGCCATGAACGAAGTCGAACTCGCCGTCGGCGGAATGACCTGCGCCTCCTGCTCCGCCCGCATCGAGAAGAAGCTGAACCGCGTGGAGGGCGTGACCGCGTCGGTCAACCTCGCCACGGAGAAGGCGAAGGTCTCGTACGCGGACGGGGTCGAGGTCGGGCAGCTGATCGCGACGGTCGAGAAGCTCGGCTACACCGCTCAGGAGATCGTCCCGGCTCCCCCCGAGCCGCAGGCACCGACGACCACCGCCGACATCACCGAGCCCGACACCCTGCGTCAGCGCCTGATCGGCTCGGCGGTGCTCTCGCTGCCCGTCGTCCTGCTCGCGATGATCCCCGCGCTCCAGTTCGACAACTGGCAGTGGCTCTCGCTGACCCTGGCCGCGCCCGTCGTCGTCTGGGGCGGGTTCCCCTTCCACAGGGCGGCCTTCACGAACCTGCGGCACGGCGCGGCCACCATGGACACGCTGGTGTCGGTGGGCACGCTCGCCGCGTTCGGCTGGTCCCTGTGGGCGCTGTTCCTGGGGGACGCGGGGATGCCGGGGATGCGGCACGGCTTCGCGTTCACGGTGTCGCGCGCCGACGCATCCTCCACCCTCTATCTCGAAGTCGCCGCGGGCGTCATCACGTTCATCCTGCTCGGCCGCTGGCTGGAGGCCCGCTCGAAGCGGAAGGCGGGCGCGGCCCTGCGCGCCCTGCTCGAACTGGGCGCCAAGGACGCGGCCGTGCTGCGGGACGGCGCGGAGGTCCGGGTCCCGGTCGCGCGTCTCGCCGTCGGCGACCGTTTCGTCGTACGTCCCGGGGAGACCGTCGCGACCGACGGCACCGTCGTCGAGGGCTCCTCCGCGCTCGACGTCTCGATGCTGACCGGCGAGTCCGTCCCGGTGGACGTGGCCGCGGGCGACGCGGTGACCGGGGCGACCACGAACGTCTCGGGGCGGCTCGTCGTCGAGGCCACGCGCGTCGGCTCGGACACCCAACTGGCCAGGATCGCCAGGCTCGTCGAGGACGCGCAGACCGGCAAGGCCGAGGTGCAGCGTCTGGCCGACCGGATCGCCGGGATCTTCGTGCCGGTCGTCCTGATGATCGCCACCGCCACGCTCGGCGGCTGGCTCGGCGCCACCGGCGACGTGACCGCGGCCTTCACGGCGGCCGTCGCCGTCCTGATCATCGCCTGCCCGTGCGCACTCGGCCTGGCGACGCCGACCGCCCTGATGGTCGGCACGGGGCGCGGCGCGCAGCTCGGCATCCTCATCAAGGGCCCCGAAGTCCTCGAATCCACCCGCCGGGTGGACACCGTCGTCCTGGACAAGACCGGGACGGTGACGACGGGACGCATGACGCTGCGGGACGTGTACGCCGCCGGGGAGACCGAGGAGAAGCAGCTGCTGCGGCTCGCGGGCGCCCTGGAGCACGCCTCCGAGCATCCGGTGGCGCGGGCCGTCGCGGCGGGCGCCGCCGCCGAGTTGGGGCTTCCCGTGGGCGCTCTGCCCGCCGTGGAGGGGTTCGAGAACGTCGCGGGGTCCGGCGTGCGCGGCACGGTGGAAGGACACCGTGTGCTCGTGGGCCGTGAGCGGTTGCTCGCGGACGCGGGGGTCGAGGGGCTCACCTCGGTGACCGCGCTCAAGGCGGAGGCCGAGGCGGCGGGACGTACGGCCGTCCTGGTCGCCTGGGACGGCGAGGCACGCGGCGTCCTCACCGTCGCCGACGCCGTGAAGGACACCAGCGCCGAAGCCGTGCGCGAGCTGCGCGCCCTGGGCCTTGCGCCGGTGCTGCTCACCGGGGACAACCAGGCCGTCGCGCGGGCGGTGGCGCGGGCCGTCGGCATCGACGCGGACTCCGTGTACGCCGACGTCCTGCCCGAGGACAAGGTCGATGTCGTACGGCGGTTGCGGAGCGAGGGCAAGGTCGTCGCGATGGTCGGGGACGGGGTCAACGACGCCGCCGCGCTCGCCACCGCCGATCTGGGCCTGGCGATGGGCACGGGCACGGACGCGGCCATCGAGGCGAGCGATCTGACGCTGGTGCGCGGGGACTTGCGCGGGGCCGCCGACGCGATCAGGCTCTCCCGCAGGACTCTCGCCACGATCAAGGGAAACCTCTTCTGGGCCTTCGGCTACAACGTGGCCGCGCTGCCGCTGGCGGCGGCCGGGCTCCTGAATCCGATGATCGCCGGCGCCGCGATGGCATTTTCTTCGGTCTTTGTCGTGACCAACAGCCTCCGACTCAGAAACTTCACATAGTCTCTTCACATCGTGGTTGCAGCATTCTCACGCCTGAGTCCCGATCGGCATTTCGGGCCTCTTGCGCATGTACAGGACATATGCAGGAGACGCAGATCACAGCGATCCCAACGTAACCATTCGGGGGGCTCGCGAGTCTAAGAGGACGATGCCAGGGACGTCTTGGGGGACGTCTCTAGACATCGGGGACATCTTGGGGGATGTTCCTAGGAATGCGTTGGCCGGGACACGTGCACCGGGGAGCTTGAGCGGCCCTCCTGTACGTACGCGTCCCGGCAGATCGCAGTACGACTGGCGCGCTGCCACCACAGACGCCCGGCCGGATCCCGTGGGGGGAATCCGCACCGGGAAACAGGAAAGCGCCCCGACCGTCGACCCGTGGGGGGATCGGCGGCGGGGCGCTTTTCGCTTGGGTGGTGCGAAGGTCAGCGACCCTCGACCGGGATGAAGTCCCGGAGAACCTCGCCCGTGTAGATCTGGCGCGGGCGCCCGATGCGCGATCCCGGCTCCTTGATCATCTCGTGCCACTGCGCGATCCAGCCGGGCAGCCGGCCGAGCGCGAACAGCACGGTGAACATCTCGGTCGGGAAGCCCATCGCGCGGTAGATGAGGCCCGTGTAGAAGTCCACGTTCGGGTAGAGCTTGCGCTCGACGAAGTAGTCGTCGGCCAGCGCGTGCTCTTCGAGCTTGAGCGCGATGTCCAGCAGCTCGTCGTCCTTGCCGAGAGCCGAGAGGACGTCGTGCGCCGCCGCCTTGATGATCTTCGCCCGGGGGTCGAAGTTCTTGTAGACGCGGTGCCCGAAGCCCATGAGCTTCACGCCGTCTTCCTTGTTCTTCACCTTGCGGATGAAGTTGTCGACGTCGCCGCCGTCCTGCTTGATGCCCTCGAGCATCTCCAGGACGGACTGGTTGGCGCCACCGTGCAGCGGGCCCCAGAGGGCCGAGATGCCGGCGGAGATCGAGGCGAACATGTTCGCCTGCGACGAGCCCACCAGGCGCACGGTGGAGGTCGAACAGTTCTGCTCGTGGTCCGCGTGCAGGATCAGGAGCTTGTCCAGCGCGGAGACGACGACCGGGTCGAGGTCGTACTCGGCGGCCGGCACCGAGAAGGTCATGCGCAGGAAGTTCTCGACGTAGCCGAGGTCGTTGCGCGGGTAGACGACCGGGTGGCCCACGGACTTCTTGTATGCGTACGCCGCGATCGTCGGAAGCTTGGCGAGCAGGCGGATCGTCGAGAGGTCGCGCTGCTCCTCGTCGAACGGGTTGTGGCTGTCCTGGTAGAACGTCGACAGCGCGCTGACCACGGACGACAGCATCGCCATCGGGTGGGCGTCACGCGGGAAGCCGTCGTAGAACCGCTTGACGTCCTCGTGCAGCAGCGTGTGCTGCGTGATCTCGTTCTTGAAGCTGGCGAGCTCGTCGACCTTCGGCAGTTCGCCATTGATCAGCAGGTACGCCACCTCGGTGAAGGTGGAGCGCTCGGCCAGCTGCTCGATCGGGTAACCGCGATAGCGCAGGATGCCCTGCTCGCCGTCGAGGTAGGTGATGGCGGATTTATACGCGGCGGTGTTGCCATAGCCGCTGTCCAGGGTCACCAGACCGGTTTGGGCGCGGAGCTTCCCGATGTCGAAGCCCTTGTCGCCGACGGTCGAATCGATCACCGGGTAGGTGTACTCGCCATCGCCGTACCGCAGTACTACAGAGTTGTCGCTCACGTCATCCCTCACCGACGTTGTGCCTCTTCTTCGAGGTGCCCTGACTGTCTCTACCATCCCCCATTTGGCCCTGGAGAGTGCACTCGGGGTCGACCATTGGGCCTAATGGCGGCACTCAGTGCCGCCAACCTACTCATCCTGCCCCCCTGTGCCCCGGTTGCGGAAGTGGTGTGTGACCTTTCCTACTCGTTTGATCGATCAAAATTTCCGGGGGTGGATCCGGGGGCGGATCCGGGGGCGGTTCATGGAGTGGAGCCACGGCCTCCGGCGAGCCGGAAATCCAGGGCCGTACAGCGTCTGCCCGCGGAGACCGTGCGCACCGCTTGCCCCAGAGCCTTGCGCGAACCGACCAGGACGACCAGCTTCTTGGCGCGGGTGACCGCCGTATAGAGCAGATTCCGTTGCAGCATCATCCACGCGCCCGTGGTCACCGGGATCACCACCGCCGGATACTCGCTGCCCTGGGAGCGGTGGATGGTGACCGCGTACGCATGAGCCAGTTCGTCCAGTTCGTCGAAGTCGTACCCAATCTCCTCGTCCTCGTCCGTAAGGACCGTGAGCCGCTGCTCGTCGGAGTCGAGCGAGGTGACTACTCCGACGGTGCCATTGAAGACGCCGTTCTGCCCCTTCTCGTAGTTGTTGCGGATCTGGGTGACCTTGTCGCCGACGCGGAAGACGCGGCCGCCGAAGCGCTTCTCCGGTACGTCCGGCCTGCTGGGGGTGATGGCCTGCTGGAGCAGGCCGTTCAGGTTGCCCGCGCCCGCGGGGCCGCGGTGCATGGGGGCGAGCACCTGGACGTCGCGGCGGGGGTCGAGGCCGAACTTGGCCGGGATGCGATGGGCGGCCACGTCCACCGTGACCCGGCCCGCGTCCTCGGTCTCGTCCTCCACGAAGAGGAAGAAGTCCGAGAGCCCCTGGGTGATGGGCGGCACTCCGGAGTTGATGCGGTGGGCGTTCGTGACGACGCCGGACTGCTTGGCCTGGCGGAAGATGTGCGTGAGCCGGACCGCCGGGACGGGGCTCCGCTCGCTGAGCATGTCGCGCAGGACCTCGCCGGCGCCGACGCTCGGCAGCTGGTCCACGTCCCCGACGAACAGGAGGTGGGCGCCGGGGGCGACGGCCTTCACCAGCTTGTTGGCCAGGAGCAGGTCCAGCATCGACGCCTCGTCGACCACGACGAGGTCGGCGTCGAGCGGCCTGTCCTTGTCGTACGCCGCGTCGCCTCCCGGCTTGAGCTCCAGGAGGCGGTGGACCGTGGAGGCTTCGGCGCCGGTCAGCTCGGCGAGGCGTTTGGCGGCGCGGCCCGTGGGGGCGGCGAGGACGACCTTGGCCTTCTTGGCGCGGGCCAGCTCCACGATGGAGCGGACCGTGAAGGACTTGCCGCAGCCGGGGCCGCCGGTGAGGACGGCGACCTTCTGCGTCAGGGCGAGCCTGACGGCCGCCTCCTGCTCGGGGGCGAGGTCGGCGCCCGTCCGGGTGGCGAGCCAGGACAGGGCCTTGTCCCAGGCCACGTCCCGGAAGGCGGGCAGGCGGTCGTCCGGGGTCTTCAGGAGGCGCAGGAGCTGGGCGGAGAGGGAGAGTTCCGCGCGGTGGAAGGGGACGAGGTAGACGGCGGTCACGTCCTCTTCGCCCTCGGGGCCGGGAACCCTCTCGCGTACGACGCCTTCCTCCTCCTTGGCGAGCTCCGCCAGGCAGTCGATGACCAGGCCCGTGTCCACCTGGAGCAGCTTCACCGCGTCCGCGATGAGGCGCTCCTCGGGGAGGTAGCAGTTGCCCTGGTCGGTGGACTGGGAGAGTGCGTACTGGAGGCCTGCCTTGACGCGTTCGGGGCTGTCGTGGGGGATGCCGACGGACTGGGCGATGCGGTCCGCGGTGAGGAATCCGATGCCCCAGACGTCGGCGGCGAGGCGGTAGGGCTCGTTCTTCACCACGGAGATGGAGGCGTCCGCGTACTTCTTGTAGATGCGGACGGCGATGGAGGTGGAGACGCCCACGCCCTGCAGGAAGACCATCACCTCCTTGATGGCCTTCTGTTCCTCCCAGGCCGCGGCGATCATCTTGGTGCGTTTGGGGCCGAGGCCGGGGACTTCGACGAGGCGCCCCGGCTGCTGCTCGATGATGTCGAGGGTGTCCACGCCGAAGTGGGTGGTGATGCGGTCGGCCATGACGGGGCCGATGCCCTTGATGAGGCCGGAGCCGAGGTAGCGGCGGATGCCTTGGATGGTGGCGGGGAGGATGGTGGTGTAGTTCTCCACCGTGAACTGCTTGCCGTACTGGGCGTGGGAGGCCCAGCGGCCCTCCATGCGGAGGGACTCTCCCACTTGGGCGCCCAGCAGTGCGCCGACGACGGTGAGGAGGTCGCCTGCGCCGCGGCCGGTGTCCACACGGGCGACCGTGTACCCGTTCTCCTCGTTGGCGTAGGTGATCCGCTCCAGGACCCCTTCGACCACCGCGCCGCTTGCTGTCGCTGGGCTTGACATGAGCCGACGTTATCGCCCGGCACTGACAGCGTGGGAAGCCTGTGGATAACTCCCCCGGGGGTGTGGGGGTGTGGGAGTGGGGGCAGCGGGGTGGCTGGAAAGCTTCGAAGGGCCCGGCTTTTCGGCCGGGCCCCTCGGGTCTCCCCTCCCCTGTCGGTACCCCGCGATCCCCCCAGATCCCCCCTACGGGAGTCCCGACGCAAAGTACGACCCGCGTCGGGCGGAAAGGGTTGCACGGGCAAGGCTTCTTTCTTTCAGGGTGTTCTCGGGATGCCTTCGGGATGCCTTGGGGGTGCCTTCGGGGTGCCTTCGGGGTGCCTTCGGGGTGCCTTCGGGGTGCCTTCGGGGTGCCTTCGGGGTGCCTTCGGGGTGCCTTCGGGGTGCCGACGAAGTTGGGCGGAAGTAGCGTTTCCCCCATGAGCGATGAATCCCCCGAAACCACGCCCGGCACTTCACTGGAGAAGGACGTCCTGGACGAACTCGGCGACGACAAGCTCCAGGAGATCGCGGGGCTGCTCGGTACGGATGCGGCCGGGGCGCAGGACGTGGTGGGCACCACGGTGACCGCGCTTTCGGGCAACCTGCGGGAGAAGGCGGCGGACCCCGCGGAGGCGGAGGAGGTCGAACAGGCCCTCGCCGAGGCGTCGCCTCCGCAGGGGATCGCCGGGTTCGGGGGCTTCGGAGGGCTCGCGGCGGGCGGAATGCTGTCCGGGGTGCTGGCGAAGATGAGTCGGCCGGTGGCGAATGCGGTGGCGAAGAAGACGGGCCTGCCGGCGGCTTCGGTGACCCGCGTGATCGAACTGCTGATCCCGGTGCTGTTGACGGTACTGACGAAGCGGGCCCGGACGTCGTCGAAGCCGGCGGCGGGGGCGGGGCGTTCCGGGGGCGGCGGCCTGGGGGACTTGCTGGCCCAAGTCCTGGGCGCCAAGAAGAAGTAGCCCTGCCGGGGGGCACCGGAGCGGGGCCGCGCCGCCTTAGGGGCGGGGCCGCGCCGGTATGTCCGTCCTCGCTATCGTCCGGTGGCCGCCTTGGCACTTCGGCCCCGGAGCGCCGCGAACCGTGCTCCGGGCGGACAAACCGGCCCGCCCCCTCCCGAGCGCTCCCGACTGCGGGTCAACGGGCGGGTGGGCGGGAAGGCTCGTTCGTTCGAGGGCGGATGCGGGGTTTCGGGCGGGTGGGTGGGGAGGCTTGTTCGTTCAAAGTTGGATGCGGGGATTCGGGTGGGTGGGTGGGGAAGGAGGGCTGCGGAGCCCCCCGGCTAGCAAGCGTGGTGCAGGTACTTTGTTGAGGTTTCCGACAGGAGTTGTCGGCCGTCCCTCGACCACAGCTCCTCGTTGAAGAGTTCGACCTCGATGGGGCCCCCGTAGCCCGCCTCCTCGACCAAGGACCGCCACGACCGCAGGTCGATCGCGCCGTCGCCCAGCTGCCCACGCCCGTTCAGTACGCCCTGCGGCAACGGCGTGATCCAGTCGGCCAGTTGGAACGCGTGCAGGCGTCCACCCCGCCCCGCGCGGGCAATCTGCGCGGGCGCCTGGTCGTCCCACCACACGTGGTACGTGTCCACGCACACCCCGACCTCCGCCGCCGGAAAGCCCTCCGCCAGGTCGAGGGCCTGGGCCAGCGTGGAGACCACGCAGCGGTCCGACGCGAACATGGGATGGAGGGGTTCGATGGCCAGGCGGATCCCCCGCGCTGCCGCGTAGGGAGCGAGCTCGGCCAGCGCCTCGGCGATGCGCGAGCGCGCGCCCCGCAGATCCTTGCTGCCCTCGGGCAACCCGCCCGAGACCAGCACCAGCGTGTCCGTACCCAGCGTCGCCGCCTCGTCGATCGCCGCCTTGTTGTCGTCGATCGCCCGCACGCGCGCGTGCGGGTCGATCGCCGTCAGGAAGCCTCCCCGGCACAGGGTCGTGACCGTCAGGCCCGCGTCCCGCATCAGCTTGGCGGTCGCCTCCAGCCCGTAGGACTGGACCGGCTCTCGCCACAGGCCCACCCCGGGGATGCCCAAGTCCGTGCAGGACGCCGCCAGTTCCGGCAGCGACAGTTGCTTCACCGTCATCTGGTTGATGGAGAAGCGTGCCAAGCCCTCGCCCTCGCTCATTGCCGCACTCCGTACAGGGTGAGAAGAGTTTTCATGCGGGACTCCGCCAGGCGCGGGTCCGGGAACAGGCCCAGGCCGTCCGCCAGTTCGTACGCGCGCGCCAAGTGCGGCAGCGAACGCGCCGACTGAAGGCCGCCCACCATCGTGAAGTGGGTCTGGTGGCCCGCCAGCCAGGCCAGGAACACCACGCCCGTCTTGTAGAAGCGGGTGGGCGGCTGGAAGAGGTGGCGGGACAGTTCGACCGTGGGGTCGAGGCAGGCGCGGAACGCCTCCGTGTCCCCCGTGTCGAGGCGGCGCACCGCCTGCGCCGCCAGCGGAGCCAGCGGGTCGAAGATGCCGAGCAGGGCGTGGCTGAAGCCCTGGTCGTCGCCCGCGATCAGCTCGGGGTAGTTGAAGTCGTCGCCCGTGTAGCAGCGGACGCCGTCCGGCAGGCGGCGGCGCAGGGCGATCTCGCGGCCCGGGTCCAGGAGGGAGATCTTGATGCCGTCGACCTTGTCCGGGTGCGCGGCGATGACCTCCAGGAAGGTGTCGGTCGCCGCGTCCAGGTCCGCGCTCCCCCAGTAGCCGGTGAGCGCCGGGTCGAACATCGGGCCGAGCCAGTGCAGGATCACCGGCTCGCTCGCCTGGCGCAGGAGGTGGCCGTACGTCTCCAGGTAGTCGTCCGGGCCCTTCGCCGCCGCGGCGAGCGCCCTGGACGCCATCAGGATCACCTGTGCGCCGGTCGACTCGACCAGGGTCAGCTGTTCCTCGTACGCCGATCTGACCGTCAACAGGTCGGCCGGGCCGGGGAGTTGGTCCGTCCCCGCGCCGCAGGCGATCGCGCCGCCCACCGACTTCGCCTCCGCCGCCGAGCGCGTGATCAGTTCCGCCGCGCCCTTCCAGTCCAGGCCCATCCCGCGTTGCGCCGTGTCCATCGCCTCGGCCACGCCCAGGCCCTGCGCCCACAGGTGGCGGCGGAAGGCGAGGGTCGCGTCCCAGTCGACGGCCGCCGGTGAGTCCGGGGAGACGTCGGCGCGGGGGTCCGCCACCACGTGCGCCGCCGAGAAGACCGTGCGGGAGGTGAGGGGGGAGCTCCCGGGCGCCGGCTGGGCCGGGTTCTCCCGGGGTTCGTACGTGCGCGTCGTTCCGTCCTCGCACGGCAGCTTGAGCGTCACTGGGCGATCTCCGGAACCTCGATGCGGCGGCCCTCCGCCGAGGACTTCAGGCCCAGCTCCGCGAGCTGCACGCCGCGCGCGCCCGCGTGCAGGTCCCAGTGGTAGGGCGCGTCCGCGTACACGTGCCGCAGGAACAGCTCCCACTGCGCCTTGAAGCCGTTGTCGAACTCCTGGTTGTCGGGGATCTCCTGCCACTGGTCCCGGAAGGAGTGGGTGACGGGCAGGTCCGGGTTCCAGACCGGCTTGGGGGTGGAACTGCGGTGCTGTACGCGGCAGTTGCGCAGTCCTGCCACCGCCGAGCCCTCCGTGCCGTCCACCTGGAACTCGACCAGCTCGTCGCGGTTCACGCGGACCGTCCAGGAGGAGTTGATCTGGGCGATCGCGCCGCCCTCCAGCTCGAAGATGCCGTACGCGGCGTCGTCCGCCGTCGCGTCGTAGGGCTTGTCCTGCTCGTCCCAGCGCTGCGGTACGTGCGTCGCGGCAAGCGCCTGGACGCTGCGTACGCGGCCGAACAGCTCGTGCAGGACGTACTCCCAGTGCGGGAACATGTCGACGACGATGCCGCCGCCGTCCTCCGAGCGGTAGTTCCAGGAGGGGCGCTGGGCGCTCTGCCAGTCTCCCTCGAAGACCCAGTAGCCGAACTCGCCCCGGACGGACAGGATCTGGCCGAAGAAGCCGCCGTCGATGAGGCGCTTGAGCTTGAGCAGTCCCGGTAGAAAGAGCTTGTCCTGGACCACGCCGTGCTTGATGCCGGCGGCCTGGGCGAGGCGGGCCAGTTCCAGGGCTCCGGCGAGGCCGGTGGCGGACGGCTTCTCCGTATAGATGTGCTTGCCCGCCGCGATGGCCTTCTTGATGGCCTCCTCGCGCGCGGACGTGACCTGCGCGTCGAAGTAGATGTCGATGGTGGGGTCGGCGAGGACCGCGTCCAGGTCGGTCGAGACGCTCGATCCGGCGTCAAGTCCGTGGCGCTCCGCGATCTCGCGCAGTGCGCGCTCTCTGCGGCCCACCAGGACCGGCTCGGGCCACAGCACCGTGCCGTCGGCGTCGCCCAGGGGCAGTCCGCCCTGCTCGCGCAGGGCGAGGAGCGAGCGGACGAGGTGCTGGCGGTAGCCCATCCGTCCCGTCACACCGTTCATGGCGATGCGCACCGTCTTGCGAGTCACAGGGGTCCCTCCGTACGCAGGTAAGCGTATAGCAAGCGCTTTCTATCCAAGAAGAAGCTAGCCTGCCGCACAAGGTTCGGACAAGGGTTTCGGACCAGAGCCGTGACCGGAGGACGACGAGATGACCGTGACCCTGGCGGACGTGGCGGCACGCGCCCAGGTCTCCCCCGCCACCGTCTCCCGCGTGCTGAACGGCAACTACCCCGTGGCGGCGGCCACCCGGGAGCGCGTCCTGCGGGCCGTGGACGACCTCGACTACGTCCTCAACGGGCCCGCGAGCTCGCTCGCCGCGGCCACGTCCGATCTGGTCGGCATCCTGGTGAACGACATCGCCGACCCCTTCTTCGGGATCATGGCGGGCGCCGTCCAGTCCGAGATCGGCGGCCCCGGCGGGCGCGCCGGGGGCGAGCGGATGGCCGTGGTCTGCAACACGGGCGGCTCCCCGGAGCGCGAGCTCACCTATCTGACCCTGCTCCAGCGCCAGCGCGCCGCCGCGGTCGTCCTGACCGGCGGCGCCCTGGAGGACCCCGCGCACGCCGCCGCGATGTCCGCGAAACTGGCCCGGCTCGCGGACGCGGGAACCCGGATCGTGCTCTGCGGGCGGCCCCCGCTGGAGGACTCGGACGCGGCGGTGGCCACGCTCACCTTCGACAACCGCAACGGCGGTCGGCGGCTCACGGAGCATCTGCTGACGCTCGGGCACCGCAGGATCGGGTACGTGGCGGGGCCGATGGAGCGCACGACGACCCGGCACCGGCTCGAAGGCCACCGGGACGCGCTCGCGGCGTCCGGCGCGGGCAACGCGGGCAACGGCGACCAGGACGAACTGACCGTGCACGGCCCCTACACCCGCCGGTCCGGCTACGAGGCAACCCTCGAACTCCTGCGCCGCGCCCCGGACCTGACCGCCATCGTGGCCGCCAACGACACGGTCGCCCTGGGCGCGTCCGCCGCCCTGCGCGAGCGCGGCCTGCGCATCCCCGAGGACATCTCGGTGGCGGGCTTCGACGACCTGCCGTTCTCGGTGGACGCGGTCCCCGCCCTGACGACCGTACGCCTACCGCTGTACGAGGCGGGCGCCCGCGCGGGCCGCCTGGCCACGGGCGCGGAGGAGGCACCCCCCGGCGGCGTGGCGACGATCGGCGCGGAACTGATGGTCCGGGGGTCGACGGCGCCGCCGTGTCGGTGAGGCCTCGATGTCGTTGACATCCTCGGGAAAAGGAGGCTCATATGGCAGTCATGGTCATGGATGCACCCAGCGCCTGGGACGTACTGGACGGCGTCAACCTTCCCCGCGGCTACCGCGTCGAGATCACGGAGGGGAAGATCATCATGACGCCGCAAGGTGAGTACCAGTGGAAAGTCATCCTGAGGGCGGCTCCCCAGATCGAGCAGCAGCTCGCCGCACACGGTGACATCCTCTCGGACGTCATGATCGACTTTCCGTCCAGTCAGTACGGGTACGCACCTGCCCTGGCGATCGTCGCCCCCGGAGCAGAACGCAACAGCCGTGGCCGCTACGAGTGGCACAGCCTGGAGGCGGTCCTTGAGGTCGTCTCGCGGAGCAGCCGGGACAACGACTTCGCCAAAAAGTTCCACCTCTACGCGGAATGCGGCATCCCGCTCTACGTGGTCATCGATCCCGAGGACGGCGTCTGCACCGTCCACCGCGGCCCGACCAGGACCGGGAACTACGAGGACGCGGCCAAGATCCCCTTCGGCCAGGATCTGACCCTGCCTCTCCAAGGGCGCGACATCACCATCACGACCGACGGCTTCCCCAAGGCCGGGGACCTGGACTGAGCCCGCGCATCCCGCGCGACAGGGCATGGCGGTCATGGACGGCCCGGCGTACCGTTGACTCAGTCAAGGGTGATTCGCCTCGATGCCCCCTGGAGTGATCCGTGATGCCGCACGCCTCCGATACGCCCATCCAAGAGATCCGCGCCTTCAACCGCTTCTACACCAACCTCATCGGCGCCCTCGACTACAGCCGTCAGCTCTACGTCCCGTACACCCTCACCGAGGCCCGGGTCCTGTACGAGCTCAATCACGCCAGCCATCTCGACGCGGCCGATCTGCGCTCCGAACTCTGTCTGGACGCGGGGTACTTGAGCCGTCTGCTCGGCAAGCTGGAGAAGGCCGGGATCGTCGAGCGCGCGCCGTCCGAGCGTGATCCGCGGCGTCAGCGCATCACGCTCACCCCGCGGGGGCGGGAGACCGCCGGGCTGCTGGACGAGCGGTCCACCGAGGCCGTCGGGTCGCTGCTCTCGGACGTCCCCGCCGCCGAGCGACCCCGCCTGGCCACCGCGATGCGCACCGTGCGGGAGATCTTGAGCAACCGGAAGGGCGGGGCGGTCGCCTCGCGGCCTCTCCTCCGCGAGCCCGGTCCCGGTGATCTGGGGTGGATCGTGCAGCGCAACGCCGCCCTGTACGCGGCCGAGTTCGGGTTCAACATCGACTACGAAGGCCTCGTCGCCCGCATCGTCGCCGATTTCGCCGCGGATCACGATCCGCACCTGGAGCGGGTATGGATCGCCGAGCTCGACGGGCGGCCCGTGGGGTGTGTGATGTGCGTGCGCGACGACGCTCCGGGGACCGCCCGGCTGCGGCTCCTGCTCGTCGAGCCGGACGCGCGGGGGCACGGCATCGGGGATCAACTGGTCGGCGCCTGCGTCGAGTTCGCGCGCGGTGTCGGATATCGCGAGATGGTCCTGTGGACCAACGACATCCTCGGCGCCGCCCGCACCATCTACCAGCGGCACGGCTTCGTCCTCGTCGACGAGAAGCCGCACCGCTCGTTCGGCGTCGACCTGCTGGGGCAGGACTGGCAACTGCACCTAGGGTCTGCGTCATGAAACTCGCCTTCTCCACCCTCGGCGTCCCCGGACTCCCCGTCGCCGACGTGCTGGACCTCGCCACCACCCACGGCTACCACGGCATCGAGCTGCGCGCGCATCCCGAGGAGCCGGTCCACCCGGGGATCGGCCTCACCGAACGGGCGGACGTCGCCGCCCAGTTCAAGACCGCGGGCATCGAGATCCTCGGGGTCTCCGGGTACGCGCGCGTGGCGGCGCCCGGCGACGACGGGCCCGTCCTCGACGACATACGTTCCCTGCTCACCCTCGCCCGCGACCTGGGCGCCCCCTTCATCCGCGTCTTCCCCGGCGGCGGCACCGAGCAGAGCGCCGACGAGGCCGACGCGACGGCGGCCCGGCGGCTCGGCACCGCGGCCGAGATCGCCGCGGACTTCGGCGTACGCATCCTCCTGGAGACCCACGACTCGCACCGCACGGGCGCCGCGGCCACCCGCGTGCTCGGCGCGGTCGGCCACCGGCACGCGGGCGCCCTGTGGGACGTGATGCACACCTGGCTCGGCGGCGAGTCCCCCGCGGAGAGCCACGCGGCGCTCTCCCCGTACCTCGGCTACGTACAGGTGAAGGACATCGCGTCGGCCGACGACACGACACCGCTGGCGCTCGGTGACGGCGTCCTGCCGCTCGCCGCGTGCGTGGACGCGCTGCTCAGCGGGGAGCACCGGGACGGCTGGCTGTGCTGGGAGTACGAGGCGCGGTGGTACGAGGACGCGACGCCGCTGCCCGAACTCCTCGGCCCGGGACGGGACTTCCTGTCACGGCTCCTGAACCGCCCCGCCTGACCCCGCCGGAGCCGCCGCGCCCGGCCCCCGCCAGGGACGTCAGGCCCACACCGCCCACCAGGAGCGCCGCCGCGCACCAGCCGAGCGGGCTCACCGACTCGCCCAGGACGAGACCGGCGGCGGACATCCCGAACACCGGGACCAGGAGCGAGAAGGGCGCCACGGTCGAGGCGGGGTGGCGGCGCAGCAGATACCCCCAGGCGCCGAAGCCGAAGACCGTCGTGATCCACGCGACGTAGACGATGATGCCCACGCCCTGCCAGTCCAGCGAGCGCAGGGCGGCGAGGTCCGCCGTCGGGCCCTCGAAGAGCAGCGAGAGCCCGAGCAGCGGCAGGACCGGGACCGTGCTCACCCACACCATGAAGTTCAGGGAGTCGGGCGGGGACGCCTTGCGGGTCAGGACGTTCGACGCGCCCCAGCAGGCCGCGGCGCCGATCAGCAGCACGAAGGCCGTGAGCGGGCCGGCCTCCCCCTCGTCGACCGCCGCGACGCCGATGCCCGCGAGCGCGATGAGCATCCCCGCCAGGCGTACGCCGCCGGGGCGTTCACCGAGGGCCACGAAGGCGAACAGGGCCGTGAACACCGCCTGGATCTGGAGGACGAGGGAGGACGTTCCCGCCGGCATCCCCGCGTCCATGCCGATGAACAGCAGGCCGAACTTGGCGACCCCCAGGACGAGTCCGACCCCCACGATCCACTTCCAGGCGACCTTCGGCGGCCCCACGAAGAACACCGCGGGCAGCGCCGCCACCAGGAAGCGCAGGGCGGAGAAGAGCAGCGGCGGGAAGTGGTCGAGGCCCACCTCGATGACGACGAAATTGACGCCCCACACGGCGGTGACGAGGAGAGCGAGGAGGACATGAGCGGGTCGCATGCGTCGAGGATCACCCGCCGCGACCATGTAGGACCAGCGCGGATCTCTGCATGATGGGATGTAGCAACGCTTACGGATCAGGCGGGGCCCGCAGGGCGTCGCCGACCAATGGGGAGGGCTTCCCGTGCTCGATCTCGCTCGGCTCCGCGCCCTGCACGCCGTCTCCGTGCACGGCACCGTCGGCGCCGCCGCCACCGCGCTCGGCTACACCCCCTCCGCCGTCTCCCAGCAGATAGCCAAGCTGGAGCGCGAGACCCGCACCACCCTCCTGGAGCGGCAGGGCAGGGGCGTCGCGCTCACCGAGGAGGCGCGTCATCTCGCCGCCACGGCGCAGGAGTTGATGGCGATCGTGGAGCGCGCGGAGACCGAGCTCGAGGAGCGGCGCGGGCTGCCCGCGGGGCGCCTGACCATCGCCGCGTTCGCATCGGCGGCGCGCGGTCTGCTCCCCGGCGCCCTCGCGGATCTCGCCGCGCGGCACCCCGCGCTCGACGCCCGGATGTCGGAGATCGACCCGCATCTCTCCGTGGACCTGGTGGCCAAGGGCGCGGTGGACATGGCGGTCGTGCACGACTGGGACATCGCGCCGCTGCCCACGCCGCCCGGCGTCGAACAGGCCGTCATCGGCGACGACTACTGCGACCTCGTGGTGCCCGCGGGACACCGACTCGCGGGGCGCGTCTCCGTGCGCCGCGAGGAGCTGAAGGGCGAGCGGTGGATCACCCAGCCGCCGGGGCTCGTCTGCCACGAGTGGCTGGTGCGCACCCTGCGCGAGGCGGGCTGCGAGCCGGACATCGCGCACACGGCGGAGGAGAACCCCACCCTCGTCGCCCTGGTCGCGGCCCGGCTCGGCATCGCGCTCATCCCCCGCCTGGGCCGCGGCCCGATCCCCGACGGCGCGGTCACGGTGGGGCTCGACCCGCTGCCGGTGCGGCGGCTGTACGCACTGTGGCGGGCCGGGGCGTCGCGGCGCCCCGCGATCGCCGAGACGGTCCGCACCCTGCAGGAGCAGTGGGACGGCGCGCGGCCCGACGCGGGGCCCTACGCGGTGCCCGAGGCCGCGCGAATCGCCGTTCCCTGAACCTCAGTTCCCCCACTCGTACCACTTTCCGAAAATGGCCCTCTGCCGGGAACCCACGCGCACGCCCCACCGTCCAACTGGCAGCTGCCGGGTGAGTCTCCGCGAGGCGGTGTCGGCATCGCTGCTGGCTGCGAACGCTGACCACCCTCTCCGCCGCCCGCGGCCGGCAGCATGCCGTCACCGGTGCGCCCCCCTCCAACAGCGCCGGTGACGGCCCCTCTCCTCCACAGTGGCTGCCGACTCCCTTGACCGGCAGAAATCTTCGGGATATCCGTGACTCTCGGAAAGTTTCCTTCAGCCGGTTTCCCCAGCCCGGCTCCCGGTCCGGCCTCCGTCCCCGAAGGAGCGCACATGTCCCACCGCAACGCCTCCAGACGCACCCTGCTCACCGCCACGGCCGTCGCTGCGACGGCCCTCGCCGCGCCGTCCGCCGCCCATGCCGCGGGCAGCGGCGACCGCGGGCGCGACCGGAAGCTGCGGGAGATCATCTCCCGCATGAGCCTCGAGGAGAAGGTCGGCCAGCTCTTCGTGATGCATGTGTACGGCCACTCCGCCACCGAGCCCGACCAGGCGGACATCGACGCCAACCTCAAGGAACTGGGCGTCCGCACCGCCGCGGAAGCGGTCGCCAAGTACCACCTCGGCGGCATCATCTACTTCGGCTGGGCCCACAACACCCGCGCCCCGCACCAGATCGCCGCCCTCTCGAACGGCATCCAGCGCGCGGCCCTCACCCCGGACGCCCCCGAGCAGTCCCCCACCGCCCGCATCCCGCTGCTCATCTCCACCGACCAGGAGCACGGCGCCGTGGCCCGCGTCGGCAAGCCCGCCACGCTCCTGCCCGGCGCGATGGCCCTGGGAGCCGCGGGCTCGCGCTCCACCGCTCGCAAGGCGGCCCGGATCGCGGGCGCCGAGCTGCGCGCGCTCGGCATCCGGCAGAACTACGCCCCGGTGGCCGACGTGAACGTCAATCCGGCCAACCCCGTCATCGCCGTCCGCTCCTTCGGCTCGGACCCCGAAGCGGTCGCCGAACTGGTCGCCGCCCAGGTCAAGGGCTACCAGGGCGAGGACATCGCCTCGACGTCCAAGCACTTCCCCGGGCACGGCGACACCAAGGACGACAGCCACTCCCACCTGCCCTACATCCACCACACCCGCGAGCAGTGGGAGACCCTGGACGCGCCGCCGTTCCGGGCCGCGGTGGCCGCCGGCATCGACTCGATCATGACCGCGCACATCGTGGTCCCCGCCCTGGACCCGGCCGAGGACCCGGCCACGCTCTCGCGCCCCATCCTCACCGGCATCCTGCGCGAGGAACTCGGCTACGACGGCGTCGTGGTGACCGACTCGCTCGGCATGCAGGGCGTCCGCACGAAGTACGGCGACGACCGGGTGCCGGTGCTCGCCCTGAAGGCGGGCGTCGACCAGCTCCTGAACCCGCCGAAGCCGGAGATCGCCTGGAACGCGGTGCTCCGGGCGGTGCGCGGCGGGGAGTTGACGGAGGCGCGGCTCGACGAGTCGATCCTGCGAATCCTGCGCCTGAAGGCGAAGCTCGACCTGTTCTCCGACCCGTACGTCACCTCGCGCGGCGTCGACCGCACGGTCGGCACGCGCGCGCATCTCGCCGCCGCGGACCGGATCGCCGAGGAGACGACGACGCTGCTCAGCAACACGGACGGGCTGCTTCCGCTGTCGCGGCGTACGCACGGGGAGGTGCTCGTCGTGGGCGCGGACCCGGCGTCGCCGTCGGGGACGACGGGTCCGCCGACGACCGTGCTCGGGCGCGAGCTGACGGCCGTCGGCTTCTCGCCGACGGTGCTTCCGACGGGCACGGCCCCCTCCGCCGCGAAGATCGCCGAGGCGGTGGCGGCCGCCGCGGGCAAGGACGCGGTGCTGGTGGGCACGTACAACGTGGGGGCCGGGAGCGCGCAGATCGCCCTGGTGCAGGCGCTGGTGGCGACGGGGGTTCCGGTCGTCGCGGTGGCCATCCGCAATCCGTACGACGTGGCGCGGTTGCCGTCCGTGGGCGCTTCCCTTGCCGCCTACTGCTGGACGGACGTCGAACTGCGCGCCGCGGTCCGGGTGATCGCGGGGCGCGTCGAGCCGCGGGGGAAGCTGCCCGTGCCGGTGCAGCGGGCGGACGATCCGGGGCAGGTGCTGTACCCGGTCGGCCACGGCCTGACGTACTGATCCGTACGTCGCCCCACCCGCACACCGCCTCCACCTGACCCAAAGCACCCCACGCACCTGGCGTGCGCCCGCCCGAGCGGGTCACGCTGGGTGCACATATCGGGGGGTTTGCCATGCATGCCATGCCGGGCTTGAGGTGTGCGGGGGTGCTCCTTGCCGTGCTTTTTGCCGTGCTCCTCGGCGTGACCGGCTGCCAGAAGTCCTCGTCCCCCGGATCGGATTCCTCGGACCGGAAGCCGTCCTCGTCGGTGTCGTCCGGTTACGGGGCCGTCTTCCTCGCCGTGGACGAGTGCAGTTCGCGGGGGCGCGAGACCTTCACGGAGGTGCCGTGCACGAGCGAGCGGGCGGCGGCGCGGGTCATCGCCCGCTACGACGGCAGGGTCGCGGAGGGCCCCGCGTGCCCCGTCCGCACGGACTTCGTGCTCCACATCAGCGAGAACCGGCCCGCGGGCGACGAGGACGGGAACGGCGAGGTGCCGCGCGGCTACGCCTGCATGCGGAACCTGGAGGAGCCGCATCCCGGTGACCCCGGGGGCGGCGGCGGGCCCCGGACCGTCGTCGGGGACTGCGTCTACAGCGCGAGGCAGGGGGAGGTGCGGGAGACCGCGTGCGACGGGTCCGGCGCGAAGGCCCCCGAGTACCGGGTGACGTCGGCCGTCTCGGAGCGGGCCCTGTGTCCTGCCGCCACGCAGCTGTACGTGTCGCTGGAGGGCGGTAAGCCGGTGGGGTGTGCGGTGCGGGTGTGAGCGGTGCGGCGTGCGAACGCCGGACGGGCCGAGGATGCGGCCCGTCCGGCCGTGCGGCAACGACCCTACGGACGCAGGGTCATCTGCTTCCGCTCGTCCTTGCGGTCGAGCTTCGCGTCGTACGGGGCCAGCGGCTTCGGGGACGCCGAGGTGGAGACCCCGGCCCACGCCTGGATCCGCTCCGTGGCCTTCGCCTTCTCCGCCGGGACGAGGCCCGCCACGTTCGCTCCGTGGTTGGCGCCCGGGGCGGTGAAGACGTGCGAGTCGTGCTTCGCGCCCCTGGCGGGACGGAAGGGCTCCGCACCCCACGGGTCGTTCTCGCCGTAGACGTACAGCATCCGGTGCGAGTTGTGCCGCACCCAGCGGTCCACGTCCTTCATGGCACCGGACTGGAACTTCATCGGGATCTCACGCGGCACGAAGTTCCGCGGCGGCTGGTAGCCGTAGCGGCTCAGGTCGCCGAGCCAGGGCTGCTTGATGTCGGGCGAGCCCAGCTGCGTACCGGCCTGGTAGTAGTACGGCGTGTACGGGGTGAGGCCCTGGTCCGTGTAGGAGGTCCAGCCGCCCACCGCGTCCACGTAGTCGAAGATCACCTGGTCGGACGCGGACTTGGCGTCCGGCACGTCGGCGCATGCGGACTCCGGCTGGTACTGCCAGAAGCCCCACACCAGGTCGAGGACGACGGCCTCGTACGCCTTGTCCAGGTTGCCGACCGTCTTGAAGGTGTAGCCGCCCGCCTCGGCGAACGCGGCGTACTTCTTCTCCAGCGGCTCGCGGCGCACGAGCGCCTCGCGCTGCACGGCCTCCAGCTTGGCGCGGCACTCCTTGGTGCCGACCGTCTCGAAGAACTCGTCGTAGCGCGAGTCCTCCTTGTTCACCACGTCGTTCGGGGCGACGTACGCGACGACGCCGTCCATGTCACGCGGGTAGAAGCGCTCGTAGTACGTGGCGGTCATGCCGCCCTTCGAGCCGCCGGTCGCCACCCACTTCTTGTCGTACATCGGCTTCAGTGCCTTGAAGATGCGGTGCTGGTCGCTCGCGGCCTGCCAGATGTCGAGCTTGGACCAGTCGGCCGGCTCGGGGCGGGACGGCGTGAAGAAGCGGTACTCCATGGAGACCTGATTGCCGTCGATGATCCGCGTCGGCTCGCTGCGGCTGGGGTTCGTCGAGACGCCGTAGCCGCTGGTGAAGAAGGCCGTGGGGCGGGCGGTGTCCTTGTGCAGCACCGTCAGGCGCTGCTTGAAGGTGCCCTTGGAGGGGTGCCGGTGGTCGATCGGCTGGGTGTAGTTGAGGACGAAGTAGCGGTAGCCGGTGTACGGCTTCTCCTCGATCAGGCTCATGCCCGGTATCGCGAGGAGCCGGTCCTTGATGTCGGTGGCCTGCGGCTTGGCGGCGGTGGCCGCCCCTGCCGCACTCACTGTGCCCGCGGTGCCTATGCCTATGAGCACCACGAGCGACAGCAGCCATCTGAGCGCCTTGCGCATGCACTCTCCCCTGAGTGGTTCACGGTTGCGTCCGCCGGAACTTATCGGAGCAACTCGCTCACCACTAGGGGCTCTTGCGTCACATCAGGCCGCAGTACGGAACAAAGAGGGCATTGCCCTCAGCCGGACCCACAAGTCGGACCCACAAGTCAGCACCCTGAGTCGGCACGCACGGTCAGCACAGGATCCAGCCCGAGCTGACGCTCCCCCCGCCGACCATCCCCTTCACCCACACGCACCGATGCCCCACGTGCACCGTCACCGGGCCCGCGCGATGCGTGTAGCGGCCCTTGTCCCTGGCCGGGCGGTTGCCCCGGGCCTGGACGCTGACCGACATCGTCTTGCGGGCGCCGGGGCGCTTGGCGATCGTGACGGCGCAGACATAGCTGCGCTTCTTGTAGATGACGACCTTGCCCGTGCTGAAGGAGAGCGTGCGCACCTTGTGCCCGGCGCAGCGTCCGGCCGAAGCCTGGGCCTGCGCCGCGCCGGCGCCCGCGACACCGAGCAGGACGGCAGCCGCAAGGACGGCGGCGCCGAGCGCGAGGCTCCGCCGTATTCGACCACTGCTCACCAGTTTCCCTCCCGACACTTCCGCATCAGCGTACTGATGTACGGACGCCGACCGTACGTCCGCCGGTTGCGCCGCCGCCCGGATTCGTTCGACGGGCCGGTCATCGGGCGTCCCCCGGCTACGCGGTCGACGGCTCGGCCTCCCCCACGAACGTCCGCCACAGCCGCGCGTACCGTCCGTCGAGCGCGAGCAGCTCCTCGTGCGTGCCGTCCTCCGCGACCCGGCCGTGGTCCATCAGGATCACGCGGTCCGCGCGGGCCGCCGTGGTCAGGCGGTGGGCGACCACCAGCGTGGTGCGCTTGCCCGCGATGCGGTCGGTGGCCTGGTTGACCTGCGCCTCCGTGGCGAGGTCGAGGGCCGCGGTGGCCTCGTCCAGGAGCAGGATGTCCGGGTCGACGAGCTCCGCGCGGGCCAGGGCGATCAGCTGGCGCTGTCCCGCGGAGAGGTTGCGGCCGCGCTCGGAGACCTCGTGGAGGTAGCCGCCGTCCAGGGTGGCGATCATGTCGTGCGCGCCGACCGCGCGGGCCGCGGCCTCCACCTCGGCGTCCGTGGCGTCGGGCCGCCCGTAGGCGATCGCGTCGCGCACCGTGCCCGCGAAGAGGTAGGCCTCCTGCGGGACGACACCGAGGCGGTGGCGGTACGAGGTGAGGTCCAGGGAGCGCAGGTCGGTGCCGTCGACGGTGACCCGGCCTCCGGTCGGGTCGTAGAACCGGGCGACGAGCTTGACCAGCGTCGACTTGCCCGCGCCGGTCTCGCCGACGAACGCGACGGTCTGGCCTGCGGGGATGCGCAGGCGCACGTCGCTGAGGGCCTCCTCGGGCTCGTCCTCGGAGCCGTACGCGAAGTCCACGTCCTCGAAGGCGATCTCTCCGCGCAGGGACAGGACGTCGAGCGGCTCGTCCGCGGCCTTCGTCGAGGTCGGCTCCTGGAGCAGTTCCTGGATGCGGCCGAGCGAGACGGTGGCCTGCTGGTAGCCGTCGAAGACCTGGGAGAGCTGCTGGACGGGCGCGAAGAACAGGTCGATGTAGAGGAGGTAGGCGACCAGGGCGCCGGTGGTCAGCGTCCCCGCCTCCACACGCCCCGCGCCGACCATCAGGACCGCGGCGGCCGCCACCGCCGAGAGCAGCTGCACGAAGGGGAAGTAGATGGAGATCAGCCACTGCCCGCGGATGCGGGCGCTGCGGTAGTCGGCGCTGGCCTGCGCGAACTTCCTTGCGCCCGAGCGCTCGCGCCGGAAGGCCTGCACGATGCGCAGCCCGGCGACCGACTCCTGGAGATCGGCGTTGACCACCGAGACGCGCTCGCGCGCCAGCTCGTACGCCTTGACGCTGGAGCGGCGGAAGAAGAACGTACCGATGATCAGCGGCGGCAGCGTCGCGAAGACGACGAGCGCGAGCTCCACGTCGATCACGACGAGCGCGACCATGATGCCGAAGAAGGTGACGACGGAGACGAAGGCGGTGACCAGGCCCGTCTGGAGGAAGGTGGACAGGGCGTCCACGTCGGTCGTCATCCGGGTCATGATGCGCCCGGTCAACTCCCGCTCGTAGTAGTCGAGTCCGAGCCGCTGGAGCTGGGCGAAGATCTTCAGGCGCAGCGAGTAGAGGACCCGCTCGCCCGTCCGTCCGGTCATCCGCGTCTCGCCGATCTGCGCCGTCCACTGGACGAGCACGGCGAGCAGCGCGAGCCCGGATGCCGCCCACACGGCGCCGAGCGCGAGCTGCGATACGCCCTCGTCGATGCCGTGCCGGATCAGCACCGGAAGCAGCAGACCCATGCCCGCGTCGATGGCGACCAGGAGCAGCGCCAGGAGCAGCGGCTTGCCGAATCCGGCGAGGAGACGGCGCAGGCCGTAGGACTCCTCCGTGGCGACCGCGCGCGCCTCGTCGACGCCGGGGGTGTCGGTGGCCGGGGGCAACGCGTCGACCTGGGCGAGGAGTTCGGGGGTCGCGGGCATCCCGGACATCGCGGTGTCCTTGGGCTCGCGGTCGCCGACCCAGAGCTGCGGGGTGATGCCGCGTTCGGCGTCGAACTCGGCGTCGAGCTCGGCGCGCAGGGAGGTGTCCTCGGGGAGCTCGACCGGGACCGTGCGGCCGGGCGAGACGCCGCCGAGCTCGTCCGGGTCGGTCAGCAGACGCCGGTAGAGGGGAGAGTTCTCCGTCAGCTCCTCGTGCGTGCCGATCGCGGCGAGCTTCCCGCCGTCGAGCACGGCGATGCGGTCGGCGAGGTTCAGGGTGGAGCGGCGGTGGGCGATGAGGAGGGTCGTGCGGCCCGCCATGACGCCGCGCAGGGCCTCGTGGATCTCGTGCTCGACGCGCGCGTCCACCGCCGACGTCGCGTCGTCGAGGACGAGCAGGCGCGGATCGGTGAGGATGGCGCGGGCGAGGGCGACGCGCTGGCGCTGGCCGCCGGAGAGGGTGAGGCCGTGCTCGCCGACGGTGGTGTCGTACCCGTCGGGCAGTTCGGAGATGAAGCGGTCGGCCTGGGCGGCGCGGGCCGCGGTCTCGATCTCCTCCTGGGTGGCGTCGGGCTTTCCGTACGCGATGTTGGCGCGGACGGTGTCGGAGAAGAGGAAGGAGTCCTCGGGCACGAGCCCTATCGCGGCCCGCAGCGAGTCGGTCGTCAGCTCGCGCACGTCGTGGCCGCCGACGAGGACGGCGCCGTGCGTCACGTCGTAGAAGCGGGGCAGCAGCAGCGAGACGGTGGACTTGCCGCTGCCCGAGGTGCCGACGACGGCGAGCGTCTCGCCGGGCCGGATCTCGAAGGAGAGCCCGTCAAGGACGGGGCGGCTGTCCTCGTACGCGAAGGAGACGTCGTCGAACTCGACGGTGGCCGGGGCGTCGGCGGGCAGTTCCTTGGTGCCGTCCTTCAGCGTCGGCTCGGTGTCGATGAGCTCCAGGACGCGCTCGGCGCCCGCGCGGGCCTGCTGGCCGACGGTGAGGACCATGGCGAGCATGCGCACGGGCCCGACGAGCTGGGCGAGATAGCTGGAGAAGGCGACGAACGTACCGAGCGTGATCTGCCCGCGCACCGCGAGCCAGCCGCCGAGCGCGAGCATCGCGACCTGCCCGAGCGCGGGCACGGCCTGGAGGGCGGGCGTGTACTTGGAGTTCAGCCGGATGGTGCGCATCCGCCCCGCGAAGAGCTTGCGCCCGACCTCCCTGAGCTTCCCGGTCTCCTGGTCCTCCTGGCCGAACCCCTTCACGACGCGTACGCCGGAGACGGAGCCGTCCACGACTCCGGCGACGGCGGCGGCCTGGGCCTGCGCGTACCAGGTGGAGGGGTGCAGGCGGCCCCGGCTGCGCTTGGCGATGAACCAGAGGGCGGGGGCGACGGCCAGCGCGACGAGGGTCAGCGGGATGGAGAGCCACGCCATGATCACGAGGGACATGACGAAGAGGAGGATGTTGCCGATGGTCATCGGCAACATGAAGAGCAGGCCCTGGATGAGCTGGAGGTCGCTGGTGGCGCGGCCGACGACCTGCCCGGTGGACAGCTCGTCCTGCCGCCGCCCGTCGAGCTTGGTGATCGTGCCGTACATCTCGGTCCGCAGGTCGTGCTGGACGTCGAGGGCGAGGCGTCCGCCGTAGTAGCGGCGGATGTAGGTGGAGACGTAGACGAGGAGGGCCGCGCCGATGAGGGCACCGACCCAGGGGCCCATGGACCGGCTCTTGTCCCCGATGACGTCGTCGATGATCACCTTGGTGATGAGCGGTACGAGCGCCATGACGGCCATGCCCGCGAGCGAGGACCCGAGGGCGAGCACGACGTCCTTCGGGTACCGCCACGCGTACCCGGTCAGCCGTTTCGCCCAGCCGGATTTCTCCGCCCCGGCCCCACCGGATTTCTCCGGCTCGGCCCCGCCCCGTTGCTCCGTCACGTGCTGCCTCCCGTCGACCTGACCTGCCGAGAGGCCCAACGCGGCGGGATGCGGATTTCATCCCGCCGCAACAAAGAGGGGTCTGAGGTCCTAGGACCCGGTCAGCTGCCGGGAACCGCGACGAACGCCTCACGCGGCGTGTCCGTCGGCGTGTAGCGCTGGGACGCGGCGGTCCTGGGCGTCAGGTCCTTGTGGACGGCCTTGGCCACGCCCTGGATGGTGGTGACGCCGTAGTTCATGGAGCTGTTGCCGTGGGTGAGCACGGAGATCGTGTAGTCGTGGCCGCCGCCCTTGAACGCGCCGATGCTGTGCACCCGCCAGCCGTGGGTCGAGCGCTGCAGCCAGCCGTTCTTGACGTGGATCTTGACGCCGGACGGCGCGCCCGCCGGGGTGCCCCAGCGCTGCGAGGAGACGACCTTGCCCATGAGCTTGAGGATGTAGGCGCGCGCGTTGTCGCTCAGGACGGAGTTCTTGGCGGTGATCAGGGCGAGGAGCTTCTGCTCGTCGGCCGCGTTGATCCGGGTCAGGCCCCAGTAGCCGCCGGAGCCCGGCACCGTCTTGGTCATCTTGGCGGCCCGGAGGAACCCGTTGATCTTTCCCGTGCCGAGCTGGCGCCAGAGCTTGCTGGTCGCCGCGTTGTCCGACCTGGTGATCATGGCGTACGCGAGGTCCGACTCGCGCTCCGACAGCTTCCGATCGGTCTTCTTCGCGTCCCACAGCAGCGCCGCGAGGACGGTCGTCTTGACGACGCTCGCCGAGTCGAACGACGTGGTCGATCGCAGGGTGCAGGTGGTCTTGGTGGTGCGGTCGTGCAGGCCGACCGCGACGGTGCCCTTGCGGTTCTTCAGCGCCGCCGTGATGTCCTTGGTCAGCTTGGCGGCCAGGCCGGCCTGCGCGGAGGTGCAGACGACCTGCGGCGCCGCCGCGGCGGCGGGCGTGGCGGTCGCGGCGGTGCCGAGCGGCACGAGCACTCCGGCGGCGAGACCCGCCGAGAGCACGCGGGCACGCCTGGATATCCCGGATACCGGGTGCGTCATGGAATTTCCCCATCCCCTTGGGTTCGTACAAACCCCTCGGGGCCCGTACGAGCGCGCCCCCCGGCGCACTCACCCCGCATGACTCACCGACCCCGGGCGAGGTTGTACGACTTTGGAACAGATGACCGATCCGTGACGAACCCGTAGCCAAATGATCACCTCGCGCCCGCACGCGGCGGAGTCCCGGCGTCACACCGCGAAGAGCGGGTGGTGCCGGGACTCCGCCGCGATCGGCGGCGGCTCAGATGTGCGTCGGGTCAGATGTGCGTCGGGTCAGATATGCGTCGGCTCGAACATGCGCAGCACCGCCGGGAGCACGACCACCGAGGGGCCGGGCTCCGCGAGCGCCTTCGCCAGGTCGTCGCGGAGGGTCTCCGGGGTCGTACGGACGCCCGGCACCCCGAAGGACTCCGCGAGCGCCACGAAGTCGGGGCGGGCCAGCTCCGTCGCGGTGGGTTCGCCGAACGCCTCGGACATGTACTCCCGGAGGATTCCGTACCCCCCGTCGTCCACGATCAGCCAGGTGACCGGCAGGCCGTGCTGCTTGGCCGAGGCCAGTTCCGCGATGGAGTACATCGCGCCGCCGTCGCCCGACACGGCGAGCACCGGCCTGGTCGGGTCGGCCGCCGCGGCGCCGATGGCGGCCGGGAAGCCGTACCCCAGGCCGCCCGCGCCCTGCGCCGAGTGCATCGTGTTCGGACGCCGCGCGTCGAAGGCGGACCAGGCCCAGTACGCGAGGATCGTCATGTCCCAGAAGGACGGCGAGGCGTCCGGCAGGGCCTCGCGCACCGACGCCAGGACCTGCTGCTCCAGGTCGAGCTCCTGGGCGGCGATGCGGTCCTTGACCTTGGCGAGCACCGTCCGCACCCGCTCGGGGGCCGACGGGTCCTCACGCGGGGCGTCGATCGTCTCCAGGAGCGCGGAGAGCGCCAGGCGCGCGTCCGCGTGGATGCCGAGCGCCGGGTGGTTGGACTCCAGCTTCCCGGCGTCCGCCTCGATCTGCACGACCCGGCCGCGCGGCTTGAACGTGTGGTAGTTCGAGGAGAGCTCGCCGAGGCCCGATCCGACCACCAGGAGGACGTCCGCGTCCTCCAGGAAGTCCGTGGTGTACCGGTCCTCCAGCCACGACTGGAGCGACAGCGGGTGCTCCCAGGGGAAGGCGCCCTTGCCGCCGAAGGTCGTCACGACAGGGGCGTTCACCAGCTCGGCGAGGGCCAGGAGCTTTCCGGAGGCATCCGAGCGCACGACTCCGCCGCCCGCGATGATCGCCGGGCGCTCGGCCCGGGACAGCAGGTCGGCCGCCACCGCGGTCAGCTCGGGACGCGGGACGACCTCGTCCGGGGTCGCGTCCATGGCCGTGACGACGGGCAGGGTCGTCTCCGCGAGCAGCACGTCCTGCGGGATCTCCACCCAGACCGGGCCGTGCGGGGCGGTGAGCGCCGACTCCCAGGCCGCCGCGATCGCGGAGGGGATCTGCGAGGCCGTGCGGACCGTGTGGACGGACTTCACGATGTCGCGGAAGGAGGCCTGCTGGTCGCGCAGCTCGTGGAGGTAGCCGTGCCGGCCGCCGCCGAGGCCCGCCACCGGGATCTGGCTGCCGATCGCGAGCACGGGCGACGAGCCGGCCGCCGCCTCCTGGAGCGCGGCGAGCGAGGTCAGCGCGCCGGGTCCGGTGGACAGGAGCAGCGGGGCCACCTCGCCGGTGATCCGGCCGTACGCGTCCGCCGCGAAGCCGGTGTTGTTCTCGACGCGAAGCCCGACGTACGACAGGGAAGAGCGGCGCAGCGCGTCGAACATGCCGAGCGCGTGCTGGCCGGGCAGGCCGAAGACCGTCGTCGCGCCGAGGCCCTGGAGGGTCTCGACGACGAGGTCGCCGCCGTTGCGCCCGGCGGGCGGGTTCAGGGCCGCTTCCTGCTGCGCGTCCGTGGGGCGCAGGACTACGTCGTGGTCGTGCGTCACTTGGCCGCGCTCCCCTCGGTGGTCCGGCGGGCCTCCGCGATCTGCCGGGACATGATCGTCGTCAGCTCGTACGCGGTGTGCGAGGCGGCGACGGCCGTGATCTCCGCGTGGTCGTAGGCGGGGGCGACCTCGACGACGTCCGCCGAGACGAGGTTGCAGGAGGAGAGTCCCCGCAGGATCTCCAGGAGCTCGCGCGACGTCATGCCGCCCGCCTCCGGGGTGCCGGTGCCGGGCGCGTGGGCCGGGTCCAGGCAGTCGATGTCGATGGAGATGTACAGCGGGCGGTCTCCGATGCGCTGGCGCAGCTGGTCGGCGACCTCGTCGGCGCCGCGGCGGTAGATGTCCGCCGAGGTGACGATGCCGAAGCCCATCTTCTCGTCGTCGGTGAGGTCCTTCTTGCCGTACAGCGGGCCGCGCGTGCCGACGTGGCTGAGCGCCTCGGTGTCGAGGATGCCCTCCTCGACGGCCCGGCGGAACGGCGTGCCGTGCGTGTACTCCGCGCCGAAGTACGTGTCCCAGGTGTCCAGGTGCGCGTCGAAGTGCAGCAGGGCGACCGGGCCGTGCTTCTTGGCGACCGAGCGGAGCAGCGGCAGCGCGATGGTGTGGTCGCCGCCGAGCGTCATCATGCGGGCGCCGGAGCCGAGGAGGTCGTCCGCGGCGGCCTCGATCGTCTCGACCGCCTCGTTGATGTTGAACGGGTTGGCGGCTATGTCGCCCGCGTCCGCGACCTGCGCGAGCGCGAAGGGGGATGCGTCCTGCGCCGGGTTGTACGGACGCAGCAGGCGCGAGGCCTCGCGGATCGCGTTGCCGCCGAAGCGTGCGCCGGGGCGGTACGAGACACCGGTGTCGAAGGGCACGCCGACCACGGCGATGTCCGTCTTGCCGCCCACCTCGTCGAGACGGGGCAGCCGGGCGTAGGTCGCCGGGCCCGCATACCGGGGAACGCGGGAGGAATCGACCGGGCCGCGGGGGGTCGGGGTCTCGGCGCTGCTCATGGTCGGTTTCCTCCTGCTGGTTACGAGTGCTGCGTTGCTGCTGGGACAAGTGTCGCGCGGCCCACCGGCAGTGGGCCGCGCGAGAGGGCTAGGCGGGCACCGGAGTCTCCGGCTCCGCCTCTTCGGCCCCCCGGCCCGCGAGCCGCTCGCGCCAGGCCGCGAGGACCTGTGCGTCGGTCGGCTTGGTGGCGAGGGAGACGACGACGTACACGGCGAGCGAGATCAGCAGGCCGTAGTAGACGGGCTCATTGGCGAGGATTCCGTACCCCCACATGAGCCCGATGACCGAGAGCCCGCCGGTGGCGACGGCCGCGAGCGCACCGGGCGCCGTGCCGCGCTTCCAGAGCAGCCCGCCGAGGATCGGCACGAGCAGCCCGGCGACGAGCAGGTTGTAGGCGACGGTGAGCGCCTGGACGACGTCGTTGAGGGCGATGGCGATGCAGACGACCGCGATGCCCATGATCAGGATGAAGAGGCGGTTGCCCTTCACCTCGTCGTGCTCCTCGCCCTCCCCCTTCGGGGAGACGGCGCCCCGCAGCCGCGACCAGATGTCGTTGTTGGCGACGGTCGCGCAGGCGATGAGCGCTCCGGAGGAGGTGGACATCACGGCGGCGAGCGCCGCGGCGAGCACCAGCCCTCGTACGCCCATGGGCAGTTCGTCCTTGACGATGGTCGCGAAGGCCGCGTCCGCGCTGGGCAGCTTCGGGTACATGACCTTGGCCGCGGTGCCGATGACAGCGCCCGCGACGGCGTACACCAGACAGTAGGTACCGGCGACGGTGCCGCCGTAGCGGGCGACCTTGTCGCTGCGCGCGGTGAAGACGCGCTGCCAGATGTCCTGCCCGATGAGCATGCCGAACGTATAGATCAGGACGTACGTGAAGATCGTCTCGCCGCCGATGCCCAGCGGGTCGAAGTACTCGGTGGGCAGCTTGGCCTTCATCTCGCTGAAGCCGCCGGCCTTGACGACCGCGATGGGCAGCAGCAGGAGCAGCACGCCGATGGTCTTCACCACGAACTGCACCATGTCGGTGAGCGTGATGGACCACATGCCGCCGAGCGTGGAGTACGCGACGACGATCGAGCCGCCCAGGATGATCGCGATCGTGCGGTTCATGTCGAACAGGACGTCGAAGATGGTGGCGTACGCGATGGTCGAGGTGACCGCGAGCATCAGGGTGTACGCCCACATGACGACCCCGGAGATGACGCCCGCGCGCCCGCCGTAGCGCAGGTCGAGCATCTCGGAGACGGTGTAGACCTTCAGGCGCGCGATGCGCGCCGAGAAGAAGACGCTCAGCGCGAGCAGGCCGAGGCCGATGGTGAAGACCATCCAGGCGCCGGAGAGCCCGTACTGGTAGCCGAGGCCGACGCCGCCGATGGTGGACGCGCCGCCGAGGACGATGGCGGCCATGGTCCCGGAGTACATCCACGGTCCGAGGCGGCGTCCGGCGACCAGGAACTCGCTCTTGGACTTGGCGCGGCGCATGCCCCACCAGCCCATCGCGAGCATGCCGGCGAGATAGACGACGATCACTGTGTAGTCGACGGCCATAGGGGGCCCTCCTTCGCGCACCTCGGTGGCGTGTCGTGCAGATGGGGGTGGTGGGGGGTGGCAACCAGCCGCGGGGACATCCGCCCGTACCCGCGGCCTGGGGTCGGCACGACCTTAGGTGGCCGGAAAGCAACGCTGAAGTGTACGTTTCATCCACTTCCCGTGATCGATATGGATGGAACATCCACCGTGCCGGACCCCGCCACCCCGTCAGCCCCCTCCGCGCCGCCCCCGACGCCGCCGGTCCCGCTCACCGCACTGCTTGCCCGGGAGGACCTGGGCCTGCGCCAGATCGCGGGCCCGGACGCCGCGGAGAGCGGGGCGGCCGTCCAGTGGGTGCACACCTCGGAGATGGCGGACCCGTACCCGTACCTCCTGGGCGGCGAGCTCCTGCTGACGGCGGGCGTGCACATCAGCGACCCGGTGGGCGCGGGCGTCTACCTGGACGACTACGTGGCGCGGATCGTCCAGGCGGGCGGCTCGGCCCTCGGCTTCGGCGTCGCGCCGGTGCACGACACGGTGCCGCGCGCCCTGGTGACGGCCTGCGACCGCTACGGCCTGCCGCTCCTGGAGGTGCCGCCGCGCACCACGTTCAGCGGGGTCGCCCGCGCGGTGTGGCAGCTGGTGGCCGAGGCCAGGCACGCCGAGCTGCGCCGCGTGACGGAGGCCCAGCAGGGCCTCGCCACGGCCGCCGCGCGCCCGGACCCGGTGCCCGCGGTCCTTCGCCAGCTGGCGGCGCGCCTGAGCGGCTGGGCGGTGCTCTACGCACCGGACGGCGCGGTGCTCCACACGGCGGGGGCCGATCCGGCGCCGGGCGCGCGGCAGGCGGTGCGCGGCCTCTCCGAAGTCGTCCGTCCGGCGGGGCGGCCCGGCCCGACGCCCGCCTCCGCCACCGACTCCGTGGGCGGCGCCCACCTCGCCGCGTACGCGCTGGGCGGCGGGCAGGGGTTCGCGCTCGGGGTCGCCGCCGAGCAGCGCGAACCGGGGGATCACACCATCACCGGGGTGGCCGTCGTGCTGCTCTCGCTCCTGACCGGGAAGCACCAGGGGGCCGCCGACTCCCTGCGGTCGGCGGCGCTCGTGCGGCTGCTCCTGGGCTCGGCGGTGGGCGATGTCGCGCTCCTTCTAGGGGGCGAGGAGTGGACCGTGGTGCACGCGCGCGGGGAGGCCGGAAACGACCCGGTGGCCCACTCGGTCGCGGCCTCCGCGCTGGCCGCCGCGCTGGGCAGCGGCCTGGTCGACGCGGACGCGGGGCAGGACCTCGTACGGCTGCTGCTCCCCGCCGACCGCGAGCTCACCGGGCAGCCGGGCTGGACCCTCGGCGTCTCCGCCCCCGCCGCCCCCCGCGACCTGCCCGCCGCCGACGCGCAGGCGGACCGCGCCCTGCGCCGCGCCGAGGCCACCCGCGCGCCGCTCGTCCGGCACCGCGAGGCGGGCATCGCCGCGCTGGTGGCGCCCGCCGAGGCCGCGGCCCACGCGCGCGTGCTGCTCGCCCCGCTCGGCGGCGGCCAGGCGCTCACGGAGACCCTGCGCACCTGGCTCTCCCTGCACGGCAGCTGGGACCGCACGGCAACGGCCCTGGGGGTGCACCGCAACACGGTCCGGCAGCGCATCGCCCGGTGCGCGACGCTGCTGGGGGCGGACTTGGACGACCCGGACGTACGGATGGAGCTGTGGTTCGCACTGGGCCGATGAGGGCGCCCTGAAGGGGCCGCGGGGAACCGCGCGCCAAGCCACAGGCGGCCCGCGGACAGGAAGAACCCACCCCCGCTCAAGCCAAACGCAGTGCAGCTCACAGTCCAGGCTTCGGGACTGCCCGCCACCAGCCGGTCACCGACGGCAGAATGGACACCATGCCGATACCCAGCCGTGCCGCGCTCGTCGACCACCTAGTCCGCTCCCGCATCGCGGGCGATGTCGCCACGCCCCGCGAGAACAACCTCAGCCATTACCGGAAGCTCGCGAACGGCGACCGCCACTACTGGCTCGGCCTTGAGCTCGGTGACCGCTGGACGGACGAGCAGGACGTCCTCGCGGTGATGGCCGAGCGGTGCGGCGTGATCGACGACGCCGAGTTCCGGCACGGGCAGGACACCATCGACCCGGAGCTGACGGTCGACGCCCTGGAGCGGATGGCGGCCCGCCTTCGCAAGGCCGCGGCCGGCAAGGAGAGGGTCCTTTTCGCCACCGGCCACCCCGGAGGCCTGCTGGACGTGCACCGCGCGACGGCCGCCGCCCTGCGCTCGGCGGGCTGCGAGATCGTCGTCATCCCCGAGGGCCTCACCGCCGACGAGGGCATGGTCTTCCAGTTCGCGGACGTGGCGATGCTGGAGCGCGGCGCGACCCTGTGGCACACCCACTCCCCCGAGCCGATGAACGCGATCCTGGACGGCCTGGAGCGCGAGGGGCGCCCGCTGCCGGACCTGGTCGTCGCCGACCACGGCTGGGCCGGACGGGCGGGCCAGCGCGGCATCGACTCCGTCGGGTACGCGGACTGCAACGACCCGGCGCTGTTCATCGGTGAGGCCGAGGGCACCGTCCAGGTGACGGTCCCGATGGACGACCACGTCACGAGCCCGCGCTTCTACGACCCGATGACGGCCTACCTGCTGGACGCCGCGGGCCTCACGGCCACGGATTGAGCCCTTCCGTACGTTGCTGGGAGTAGCCCGGCGTGGGGTCCAGATAGACCCGTCGTACGCCGGGGAACCGCTCCCGCAGCCGCCGCTCGGCCTGTTCGCAGGCCCACTCGATCTGCGCCGCCGTGGAGGCGTCGCGGAAGTCGACCTTGGCGGCGACCATCGCCTCCTGCGGCCCCTGGAGCAGCGTCGTCAGTTCGAGCACGGCCTCGACGTGCTCGGAGGCGAGGAGCACCTCGCGGATCTCCTTGCGCATCGGCTTCGGCAGCGGGCGCCCGATGAGGAGCTGCGCGTTGCTGCGGCCGAGCACCCAGGCGACGTAGAGCAGCAGCGCGCCGATGCAGAGCGAGGCCGCGCCGTCCCACGCGCCCGACCCGGTGAGCTGCCCGCCGAGCAGTCCGCCCGCGGCGAGCACGAGGCCGGCGAGGGCGGCGGAGTCCTCCAGGACGACGGCCTTCACGGCGGTGTCGGGCGTGTAGCGCAGATAGCGCCCGAAGGACGCCCCGAAGCGCTCCGCCTCACCGCGTGCCTGTTTGACGCCGGTGCGCAGCGAATAGCCCTCCAGGAGGAAGGCGACGGCGAGCACGATGTACGAGACGAGCGGGTCGCCGAGCTCCTCGCCCGCCACCAGGGTGTGGATGCCGTCGTAGATCGAGAAGACGGCGCCGCCGACGAAGGTGGCGACGGCCGCGAGCATCGCCCAGATGTAGCGCTCGGGGCCGTAGCCCAGCGGATGGTCCTCGTCGGCGGGTTTCTCGCTCCGCTTCAGGGCGGTGAGGAGCAGCAGTTCGGTGACGGTGTCGGCCAGGGAGTGCGCCGCTTCGGAGAGCATCGCGCTCGACCCGCTGATGACACCGGCGACGGCCTTGGCGACGGCGATCCCGAGGTTGGCGACGGCGGCGACGATGACGGTGAAGGTGCTCTCGCCGCCGCCCTCTGACGGTTGCTCACTCATGTATCGGACGGTATGTCCGATCAGCGGGGAACGCGAACGACGCCTTCCTGGATGACCGTCACCGCGAGCTGCCCGTCCTGCGTCCAGATCCGCGCCTGGCCCAGGCCCCGCCCGCCGGACGCGGAGGGCGACTCCTGGTCGTACAGGAGCCATTCGTCGGCCCTGAAGGGGCGGTGGAACCACATCGCGTGGTCGAGCGACGCGCCGACGACGTCGCCGACCGCCCAGCCGCCCCTGCCGTGCGCGAGCAGCACCGAGTCGAGCAGCGTCATGTCGGAGACGTACGTGGCGAGGCAGACGTGCAGCAGGGAGGCGTCGATGCCGCCGTCGAGCTTGCCGTTCGTGCGGAACCACACCTGCGAGCGCGGCTCGCGCGGCTGTCCGACGCTGGCCCAGGGCGGTGCGTCCACGTAGCGCAGGTCGACGGCCGCGCGGGCCTCGATCAGGCGCTCGGCGACGTGGGCCGGCAGATGGCGGGGCAGCATCTCGGCGGCGGTCGGCAGTGTCTCCGGGTCCGGCGCGGACGGCATGCCCGTCTGGTGCTCCAGGCCCTCCTCATGCGTCTGGAAGGACGCGGAGAGGTGGAATATCGGCTGCCCGTGCTGGACGGCGACGACCCTGCGGGTGGTGAACGAGCGGCCGTCGCGGATGCGGTCGACGGTGTAGACGATCGGCGCGCCCGGGTCCCCCGCACGCAGGAAGTACGCGTGCAGGGAGTGGGCGGGCCTCTCGACGGGGACCGTGCGTCCTGCCGCCACCAGCGCCTGGGCGGCCACCTGGCCGCCGAAGACGCGCGGGACGATCGCCGACCGGCTCACGCCCCGGAATATGTCCTCCTCGATCTGCTCGAGGTCGAGCAGATCGAGGAGCGACTCAAGTGCCTTGTTCATGAATCCAGTTCTACAGGGCGGTTTTCACAGGCCCGTGTTCTTCTACAGGCCCATGTTCTTGGCGATGATCATCTTCATGACCTCGCTGGTGCCGCCGTAGATGCGGTTGACGCGGTTGTCCGCGTACAGGCGGGCGATGGGGTACTCGTTCATGAAGCCGTAGCCGCCGTGCAGCTGGAGGCACTTGTCGATGACGCGGTGCGCGACCTCGGTGTTGAACAGCTTCGCGGAGGCGGCCTCGGCCGCGGTCAGCTCGCCCGCGTCCAGGGCCTCCAGGGCGCGGTCGGCGACGGCCTCGGCGGCGTCCACCTCGGCCTGGCAGGCGGCGAGCTCGAACTTGGTGTTCTGGAAGGAGGCGACCGTCTTGCCGAAGACCGTGCGGTCCTGGACGTACTCCTTGGCGAACCGGACGGCGGCCTTGGCCTGCGCGTAGGCGCCGTAGGCGATGCCCCAGCGCTCGGAGGGCAGGTTGCTGCCGAGGTAGTAGAAGCCCTTGTTCTCCTCGCCGAGGAGGTCCTCGACGGGGACCTTGACGTCGACGAACGCCAGCTCGGCGGTGTCGGAGGTCTTCAGGCCGAGCTTGTCGAGCTTGCGGCCGATGGAGTAGCCCTCGGACTTGGTGTCCACGGCGAAGAGGGAGATGCCGAAGCGGCGGTCCTCGGCGGTGGGCGCGGAGGTGCGCGCGCAGACGATCACGCGGTCGGCGTGCACACCGCCGGTGATGAAGGTCTTGGAGCCGTTGAGGACGTAGTGCGTGCCGTCCTCGGAGAGCTTGGCCGTGGTCTTCATGCCCGCGAGGTCGGAGCCGGTGCCCGGCTCGGTCATCGCCAGGGCCCACATCTCCTCGGCGGAGACGAACTTCTCGAGGTAGCGCTTCTTCTGCTCGTCGGTGCCGAGCGCCTTGATGTACGGCAGGGCGAGCAGCACGTGCACGCCGGAGCCGCCGAAGGTGACGCCCGCACGGGCCGTCTCCTCGTACTGGATGGCCTCGAACTTGTGCGACTCGATGCCCGCGCCGCCGAACTCCTCGGGGACGCTGATCCCGAAGAGACCGAGCTCGGCGAGCTTGTAGTAGAACTCGCGCGGCACCTGACCCGCGGCGAACCACTCCTCGTGGACCGGGACGACCTCGGCCTCGATGAAGGCGCGCAGGGTCTCCCGGAACGCCTCGTGGTCCTCATTGAAAACGGTACGGCGCACGGAGAACTCCTTCGATACGGCACCAAGCTCGGCCAAGCGCACACGACTAAGCGCTTGCTCAGATAGACGTTACCCGTCGGTCACCGGACCGTCCAGAGAGAAGCCCTGTCGCTCCCGTCACGCTACGGCCGCGGCGAACGCCCCGCGCGCGAGGCTGTGCAGCAGCTGCGCCATGGCCGTGCGACTGGGCAGCGCGTCGCGGCGGCTCAGGTGCGGCGTGGAGTTGAGCAGCCCGAAGACCGCGTGCACGGACACCCGGGCCGCGTTCTCGGCGAGGTCCGGATAGACCTTGCGCACCACGTCGACCCAGATCTCCACGTACTGCCGCTGGAGCTGGCGGACCAGCTTGCGGTCGGTGTCCCGCAGCCGGTCGAGCTCGCGGTCGTGCAGCGTGATCAGGGAGCGGTCGTCCAGGGCGAAGTCGATGTGCCCCGCGATGAGCGAGTCGAGCACCTGCTCCGGCGACCCGTTCTCGTCGGCCACACAGCGTTTGCCGCCGGTCAGGAGCTGCCCGCTGATGCCGACGAGCAGCTCGGCGAGCATCGCGTCCTTGCCGGGGAAGTGGCGGTAGAGGCCGGGGCCGCTGATGCCGACCGCCGCCCCTATCTCGTCCACTCCGACTCCGTGGAAGCCGCGCTCGGCGAAGAGCCGCGCGGCTTCTCTGAGGATCTGCTCGCGACGGGTGGGGGCGTCGGTTCTGGTGGCCATGGAATCAATTCTAGACAGGGCGGTTAGCGCTCGTTAACCTGATGGGAATGCGTTAACGCTCATTAACCGAGCAAGGGGGCTCGACTGATGCTGCAGGCACCAGTGCTGGCGAGCGCGGCTGATCCCGCGTCCGAAGCATGGCGGACGAACGAGGCGGCGCACACCGCCCTCGTCGACGAGCTGCGGGCCAAGCTCGCGGCGGCCAGGCTCGGCGGCGGCGAGCGGGCCCGCGCCCGCCATGTCTCCCGCGGCAAGCTGCTGCCCCGCGACCGGGTGGACGCCCTGCTCGACCCCGGCTCGCCCTTCCTTGAGCTGGCACCGCTCGCGGCGGACGGGTTGTACGGCGGGGACGCCCCGGCGGCCGGAGTCATCGCCGGCATCGGCCGGGTCTCCGGGCGCACGTGCGTGATCGTCGCCAACGACGCCACCGTCAAGGGCGGGACGTACTACCCGATGACGGTGAAGAAGCACCTGCGCGCCCAGGAGGTCGCGCTGGAGAACCGCCTGCCCTGCCTGTATCTGGTGGACTCGGGCGGCGCCTTCCTGCCCATGCAGGACGACGTCTTCCCGGACCGCGAGCACTTCGGGCGGATCTTCTACAACCAGGCGCGGATGTCCGGTGCGGGCGTCCCGCAGATCGCGGCCGTGCTCGGCTCGTGCACGGCAGGCGGGGCGTACGTCCCCGCGATGAGCGACGAGGCCGTCATCGTCCGCAATCAGGGCACGATCTTCCTCGGCGGCCCGCCCCTGGTGAAGGCCGCGACCGGCGAGGTCGTGACGGCCGAGGAGCTGGGCGGCGGCGAGGTCCACTCCCGGGTCTCCGGGGTGACGGACCACCTCGCGGAGGACGACGCGCACGCGCTGCGGATCGTGCGGACGATCGTCTCCACGCTCCCCGGGCGCGGTGAACTCCCCTGGTCCGTCCGCCCGGTCGAGGAGCCGAAGGTCGATCCGCTCGGGCTCTATGGAGCGGTGCCGACGGACTCCCGCACCCCGTACGACGTCCGCGAGGTCATCGCGCGCGTGGTCGACGGCTCGCGCTTCGCCGAGTTCAAGCAGGAGTACGGCCAGACGCTCATCACGGGCTTCGCCCACATCCACGGCCACCCGGTCGGCATCATCGCGAACAACGGCATCCTGTTCTCCGAGTCCGCCCAGAAGGGCGCCCACTTCATCGAGCTGTGCGACCAGCGCGGCATCCCCCTCGTCTTCCTGCAGAACATCTCCGGCTTCATGGTCGGCCGGGACTACGAGGCGGGCGGCATCGCCAAGCACGGCGCCAAGATGGTGACGGCCGTGGCCTGCACCCGCGTGCCGAAGCTGACGGTCGTGATCGGCGGTTCGTACGGCGCGGGGAACTACTCGATGTGCGGCCGTGCCTACTCCCCCCGCTTCCTGTGGATGTGGCCGAACGCCAAGATCTCCGTGATGGGCGGCGAGCAGGCCGCGTCGGTCCTCGCGACCGTCAAGCGCGACCAGTTGGAGTCGCGCGGCGAAGAGTGGTCGGCGCAGGACGAGGAGGCGTTCAAGGCCCCGGTCCGCGCCCAGTACGAAGAGCAGGGCAACGCCTATTACGCCACCGCGCGGCTGTGGGACGACGGCGTGATCGACCCCATGGAGACCCGGCAGGTCCTCGGCCTCGCCCTGACCGCGTGCGCCGAGGCCCCGCTGGGCGAGCCCGGCTTCGGCGTCTTCCGGATGTGAGGGCGGCCATGACTGATTCCAGGAGAGGGACGATGTTCGACACGGTGCTGGTCGCCAACAGGGGCGAGATCGCGGTCCGCGTCATCCGGACGCTGCGGGCGCTCGGCGTGCGCTCGGTCGCCGTCTTCAGCGACGCGGACGCGGACGCCCGGCACGTGCGGGAGGCGGACACCGCCGTGCGCCTAGGTCCGGCCCCGGCGTCCGAGAGCTATCTCTCGGCCGAGCGGCTGCTCGAAGCGGCGGCCCGCAGCGGCGCCCAGGCCGTCCACCCGGGGTACGGCTTCCTCGCGGAGAACGCCGAGTTCGCGCGGGCGTGCACGGAGGCCGGTCTGGTCTTCATCGGGCCGCCCGCCTCGGCGATCGACCTGATGGGCGACAAGATCCGCGCCAAGGAGACGGTCGCGGCGGCCGGGGTCCCGGTGGTCCCCGGCTCCTCGGGCAGCGGCCTGACCGATGCCCAACTGGCCGACGCGGCACGTGAGATCGGCATGCCGGTGCTGCTCAAGCCCTCCGCGGGCGGCGGCGGCAAGGGCATGCGCCTGGTGCGGGACGCCTCGCTGCTCGCGGACGAGATCGCCGCCGCGCGGCGCGAGGCGCGGTCCTCCTTCGGTGACGACACGCTCCTGGTGGAGCGGTGGATCGACCGCCCCCGGCACATCGAGATCCAGGTCCTCGCGGACGGTCACGGCCATGTGATCCACCTCGGCGAGCGCGAGTGCTCGCTCCAGCGCCGCCACCAGAAGATCATCGAAGAGGCCCCGAGCGTCCTGCTCGACGAGGCCACGCGCGCGTCGATGGGCGAGGCGGCGGTCCAGGCGGCCCGCTCCTGCGGGTACGCGGGCGCGGGCACGGTGGAGTTCATCGTGCCGGGCAAGGACCCCGCGTCGTACTACTTCATGGAGATGAACACCCGCCTCCAGGTGGAACACCCGGTGACGGAGCTGATCACCGGCATCGACCTGGTGGAGTGGCAGCTGCGGGTCGCCGCCGGCGAGGAACTCCCCTGCGGCCAGGACGACATCACGCTCACCGGCCACGCGATCGAGGCCCGCATCTGCGCCGAGGACCCTTCACGCGGTTTCCTGCCGTCCGGCGGGACCGTCCTCGCGCTGCACGAACCGCAGGGCGACGGCGTGCGGACCGACTCCGGGCTGAGCCGGGGCACCGAGGTCGGGAGCCTGTACGACCCGATGCTGTCCAAGGTCATCGCGTACGGCCCGGACCGCCCGACCGCCCTGCGCAAGCTGCGGGCCGCCCTCGCGGAGACGGTCACGCTGGGCGTGCCGACCAACGCGGGATTCCTGCGGCGGCTCCTCGCCCACCCGGCGGTGGTCTCCGGGGAGTTGGACACGGGCCTCGTCGAGCGCGAGGCGGAGGGCCTGGTCCCCGAGGGAGTGCCCGACGAGGTGTACGAAGCGGCGGCCGCCGTGCGCAACGCCGCCCTCGAACCCACCGGTGACGGCTGGCGGGACCCGTTCTCGGTGCCGAAGGGCTGGCGCCTTGGCGGCATCCCGGCCCCGCTGACGCACCAACTCCGCGTGCCGGGACACGAACCCGTCGCGCACGTCGCGGGCGAGGGCCCCCGCACGGTGGAGCCCGGCCGCGTCACGGTCCACGTGGACGGCCTCACCCACACGTTCCACCGCGCCGCCGACTGGCTCGGCAGGGACGGCGACGCCTGGCACGTCCAGGACCACGACCCCGTGGAGGCGAGCCTCACCGGAGCCGCCCACGGTGGGGCCGACGCGCTGACCGCCCCGATGCCCGGGACGGTCACGGTCGTCAAGGTGTCCACCGGCGACCGGGTGGCCCAGGGGCAGAGCCTCCTCGTGGTGGAGGCCATGAAGATGGAGCACGTCATCTCCGCCCCGCACGCGGGCACCGTCAGCGAACTCGACGTCACACCGGGCGCGACCGTCGCCATGGACCAGATCCTGGCCGTGGTGATCCCGGACGAGGCGGACACGACGGAGGAGGACCAGAAGTGACCACCGACGCACGGCCCGGCGGCCTCCCCATGGCCGTCCCCGCCCAGGACCTCCCGCCCCGCGTCCGCATCCACGAGGTGGGCGCACGGGACGGCCTGCAGAACGAGAAGGCGGTCGTCCCCACGGAGATCAAGGCGGAGTTCATCCACCGCCTGGCCGCCGCGGGCCTCACCACCGTCGAGGCGACCAGCTTCGTGCACCCCAAGTGGGTGCCCCAACTGGCGGACTCCGAGCGTCTTTTCCCGCTCGTGCGCGACCTCGCGCAGGGCGGCGAGGTGAAGCTCCCGGTCCTGGTGCCGAACGACCGGGGCCTGGACCGCGCCCTGGCGCTCGGCGCCCGCGGCGTCGCCGTCTTCGTCAGCGCCACGGAGTCCTTCGCCAAGGCCAACCTCAACCGCACGATGGACGAGGCGCTCGCGATGTCGGAGCCGGTCGTGGCCCGCGCCCGCGAGCAGAAGGTGCACGTGCGGGGGTACGTCTCCATGTGCTTCGGCGACCCGTGGGAGGGCGCCGTGCCCATCGCCCAGGTCGTCCGCACCGCGAAGGCCCTCCTGGACATGGGCTGCGACGAGCTGAGCCTCGGCGACACCATCGGCGTGGCCACACCGGGCCATGTGCTGGCCCTGCTCGCCGGGTTGAACGAAGCGGGCGTGCCCACGGACCGCATCGGCGTGCACTTCCACGACACGTACGGCCAGGCGCTCGCCAACACCCTCGCCGCCCTGCAGCACGGCGTGAGCACGGTCGACGCGTCGGCGGGCGGCCTCGGCGGCTGTCCGTACGCGAAGAGCGCCACCGGCAATCTGGCCACCGAAGACCTCGTATGGATGCTCGACGGCCTCGGCATCGAGACCGGCGTCGATCTCGGCCGCCTCACCGCCACCAGCGCGTGGATGGCCGAACAACTGGGCCGACCCAGCCCGTCCCGCACCGTCCGTGCCCTGACCGGCACCTCCCACCAGGAGCAGTGAAGAACGATGGACCACCGTCTGTCCCCCGAGCACGAGGAACTCCGCCGCACGGTCGAGGAGTTCGCGCACGACGTGGTCGCCCCGAAGATCGGCGACCTGTACGAACGCCACGAATTCCCGTACGAGATCGTGCGCGAGATGGGCCGCATGGGCCTGTTCGGCCTGCCCTTCCCCGAGGAGTACGGCGGCATGGGCGGCGACTATCTCGCCCTCGGCATCGCGCTCGAGGAGCTGGCGCGGGTCGACTCCTCGGTGGCGATCACCCTGGAGGCGGGCGTCTCGCTCGGCGCCATGCCGATCCACCTCTTCGGCACGGACGAGCAGAAGCAGGAGTGGCTGCCCCGGCTCTGCTCCGGTGAACTCCTGGGCGCCTTCGGCCTGACCGAGCCGGACGGCGGCTCGGACGCGGGCGGCACGCGCACGACCGCGGTGCGGGACGGCGACGAGTGGGTGATCAACGGCTCCAAGTGCTTCATCACCAACTCCGGCACGGACATCACGGGCCTGGTCACGGTCACCGCCGTCACCGGCCGCAAGGCGGACGGCCGTCCGCTGATCTCCTCGATCATCGTGCCGTCCGGCACCCCGGGCTTCACGGTCGCGGCACCGTACTCGAAGGTCGGCTGGAACGCGTCGGACACCCGCGAGCTGGCCTTCTCGGACGTGCGGGTCCCGGTGGCCAACCTGCTGGGCGAAGAGGGGCGTGGATACGCCCAGTTCCTGCGCATCCTGGACGAGGGCCGGGTCGCGATCTCCGCGCTGGCGACGGGCCTCGCGCAGGGCTGCGTCGACGAGTCCGTGAAGTACGCCAAGGAGCGGCACGCCTTCGGGAAGCCGATCGGGGCGAACCAAGCGATCCAGTTCAAGATCGCCGACATGGAGATGCGGGCGCACATGGCCCGGGTCGGCTGGCGGGACGCGGCGTCGCGCCTGGTCGGCGGGGAGTCCTTCAAGAAGGAGGCGGCGATCGCGAAGCTCTACTCCTCCACGGTCGCCGTCGACAACGCCCGCGAGGCCACCCAGATCCACGGCGGGTACGGCTTCATGAACGAGTACCCCGTGGCCCGGATGTGGCGGGACTCCAAGATCCTGGAGATCGGCGAGGGCACCAGCGAGGTGCAGCGGATGCTGATCGCACGGGAGCTGGGGTTCGCGGGATAACCACGCCCGCACCGGGGAAGGCGACCGCGGGAGCCGCTGGACACCAGCTTAGGTTAGGTTAACCTAAGCGCTAGTTCCGGCCAGTGGCCCCGCCGCCGTCCTCACGAAAGCAGAGACCCTCATATGTCCCACCCCCGCTTCCCCCAGCCCTCCCGCCGCGGCATCCTCGCCGCCGGTGGAGCCCTCGGCCTCACGGCCATGCTGGCAGCCTGCGGCGACGACAAGAAGGACGGCTCGGGCGCGGCGGACTCCGGCGACTCCGGCCCCTGGAGCTTCAAGGACGACCGCGGCACGACCGCCAAGGCCAAGGGCACCCCGAAGAACATCGTCGCCTTCACCGGCGTCGCCGCCGCGCTCTTCGACTACGGCATCGAGGTCAAGGGCGTCTTCGGCCCGACGAAGACCAAGGACGGCAAGGCGGACGTCCAGGCCGGCGACATGGACATCAGCAAGCTGACGATCCTCGGCAACGAGTGGGGCAAGTTCAACATCGAGAAGTACGCGGGCCTCGCCCCCGACCTCCTCGTCTCCACGATGTTCGACGACGCGGGCACCCTGTGGTCCGTCCCCGAGGAGAGCAAGGACAAGATCCTCAAGCTCGCCCCGAGCGCCGGCATCAGCGTCTACGACCGCCAGATGACCCAGCCCCTCCAGCGCCTCCTCGCGCTCGCCGAGTCGCTCGGCGCCGACGTGAAGGCCGAGAAGGTCGTCAAGGCGAAGAAGCGCTTCGAGGCCGCCGCCGAGCGACTGCGCAAGGTCGCCAAGGCGAACAAGGACATCAAGGTCCTCGTCGGCTCGGCCAGCCAGGACATCTTCTACGTCTCCGGGACGAACCTCTCCGCCGACCTGGAGTACTTCAAGTCCCTCGGCGTGAACTTCGTCGAGCCGTCCGAGAGCGCCAAGAAGGCGAGCGGCGGCTGGTTCGAGAACCTGAGCTGGGAGAACGTCAACAAGCACGCCGCGGACGTGATCATGATGGACAACCGCACCGCCACCATCCAGCCCGCGGACATCGAGAAGCCGACCTGGGCGAAGCTCCCCGCGGTCAAGGCCGGTCAGGTCATCCCGCGCGTCACCGAGCCCATCTACTCGTACGACAAGTGCGCCCCGATCCTCGAGGACCTCGCCGACGCGATCGAGAAGGCCAAGAAGGTCAGCTGACCCCTCCCCTTCCGAAGGCCTCACGCAGCAGCCCTCTCCGCATTCCGGAGAGGGCTGTTCCGTTTTTGTGTCACCCGGTGACCACAGGGACCCCCTGGGTTTATCCCGAGGGAGAGTTAGGTTAGGCTTACCTCACTTCCCCCAAGTCCCCTCACCCAGAGGAAGTTCATGCGCTCGCACCTGCTCAACGACACCACCGCGGAGCGTTACCGCAGTTCCGTGACCGAAGGAGTCGAGCGGGTGGCGGCCAGGATCGCCACCACCTCCCGCCCTTTCACCGGGATCTCCGTCGACGAACTCGCGCCCCGCATCGAGGCCGTCGACCTGGACGAGCCCCTGCACGACACCATCGCCGCCCTGGACGAGCTCGACGAGCTCTACCTGCGCGACGCCGTGTACTTCCACCATCCCCGCTACCTCGCGCACCTCAACTGCCCGGTCGTCATACCGGCCGTGCTGGGCGAGGCGGTGCTCTCCGCGGTCAACTCTTCCCTCGACACCTGGGATCAATCCGCGGGCGGCACCCTGATCGAACGCCGTCTCATCGACTGGACCGCCGAGCGCATCGGGCTCGGCCCGGCCGCCGACGGCGTGTTCACCAGCGGCGGCTCGCAGTCCAACCTCCAGGCCATGCTGCTCGCCCGCGAGGAGGCCGCCAAGGCCGGAAAGCCGGCCTCGCGGCTGCGCATCTTCGCCTCCGAGGTGGGCCACTTCAGCATCCAGAAGGCCGCGACGCTGCTCGGCCTCGGCGAGGACGCCGTGATCGTCATCCCCACCGATCACGACAAGCGCATGCAGACCGTGGCACTCGCCCACGAGCTGGAGCGCTGCCTGGCCGACGACCTCACCCCCATGGCGGTCGTCGCCACGGCCGGCACCACCGACTTCGGCTCCATCGACCCGCTCCCCGAGATCGCCGAACTCTGCGAGCAGTACGGCACCTGGATGCACGTCGACGCGGCGTACGGCTGCGGTCTGCTCGCCTCGCTCAAGAACCGCCACCTCATCGACGGCATCGAGCGCGCCGACTCCGTGACCGTCGACTACCACAAGTCCTTCTTCCAGCCGGTGAGTTCCTCCGCCGTGCTGGTGCGCGACCGCTCCACGCTGAGCCACGCGACGTACCACGCGGAGTACCTCAACCCGCGCCGCATGGTGCAGGAGCGCATCCCCAACCAGGTCGACAAGTCCCTCCAGACGACGCGGCGCTTCGACGCCCTGAAGCTGTGGATGACCCTGCGCGTGATGGGCGCCGACGCCATCGGCGAGCTCTTCGACTCCGTGTGCGACATGGCGGACGACGGCTGGCGGCTGCTCGCCGCCGACCCGCGCTACGACGTCGTCGTGGAGCCCCAGCTCTCCACGCTCGTCTTCCGCTACATCCCCGAGTCGATCTGCGACCCCGCCGCCATCGACCGCGCCAACCTGTACGCCCGCAAGGCCCTGTTCGCCTCCGGTGACGCCGTCGTCGCGGGCACCAAGGTCGGCGAACGCCAGTACCTCAAGTTCACCCTGCTCAATCCCGAGACCACGGTCGCCGACATCACGGCCGTCCTCGATCTGATCGCCGGCCACGCCGAGCAGTACCTGGGAGAGACCCTTGACCGCGCTTCCTGATCACCGAGAACCACTGGACTTCATCGGTATCGGACTGGGCCCCTTCAACCTCGGCCTCGCCTGTCTGACCGAACCCATCGACGAGCTGAGCGGCCTCTTCCTGGAGTCCAAGCCGGACTTCGAGTGGCACTCGGGCATGTTCCTGGAGGGCGCTCACCTCCAGACCCCGTTCATGTCCGACCTCGTCACCCTCGCGGACCCGACGTCCCCCTACTCCTTCCTCAACTACCTGAAGGAATCAGGGCGGCTCTACTCCTTCTACATCCGCGAGAACTTCTATCCGCTGCGCACGGAGTACAACGACTACTGCCGCTGGGCCGCGGCCAAGCTCTCCTCGGTCCGCTTCAGCACGACGGTGACCGAGGTGACGTACGCGGACGATCTGTACGTCGTCCACACGACCAGCGGCGACACCTTCCGCGCCCGCCACCTCGTCCTGGGCACCGGCACCCCGCCGCACATCCCCGAGTCGTGCGCGGACCTCGGCGGGGACTTCATCCACAACTCCCGCTACCTCCAGTCCAAGCAGGAGCTCCAGAAGAAGGAGTCGATCACGCTCGTCGGCAGCGGCCAGTCCGCCGCCGAGATCTACCAGGACCTCCTGAGCGAGATCGACGTCCACGGCTACAAGCTCAACTGGGTCACGCGCTCCCCGCGCTTCTTCCCCCTTGAGTACACCAAGCTGACCCTTGAGATGACCTCTCCGGAGTACGTCGACTACTTCCACGCACTGCCGGAAGCGACCCGCTACCGCCTGCAGGATCAGCAGAAGACGCTCTTCAAGGGCATCGACGGCGACCTGATCAACGAGATCTTCGACCTGCTCTACCAGAAGAACCTCGGCGGCCCGGTGCCGACGCGGCTGCTCACCAACTCCTCGCTGCGGAGCGCCCGGCACGAGAACGGCACCTACACCCTGGGCCTGCGCCAGGACGAGCAGGGCAAGGACTTCGAGCTGGAGTCCGAGGGCCTGATCCTGGCCACCGGTTACCAGTACGTCACGCCCGACTTCCTTGAGCCGGTGCGCGACCGCATCCGCTGGGACGGCCGCGGCCGCTTCGAGGTCGCCCGCAACTACTCGATCGACACCACGGGCCGCGGCATCTTCCTGCAGAACGGCGCCGTGCACTCCCACTCCCTGACCAGCCCCGACCTGGGCATGGGCCCGTACCGCAACGCGTACATCATCGGTGAGCTGCTCGGCGCCGAGTACTACCCCGTCGAGAAGTCCATCGCGTTCCAGGAGTTCGCCGTATGAGCACCACCGCAGACCTGACCCTGCGCCCCCTCGACCCGCTGAAGGACGCCGAGCTCCTGCACGGCTGGGTCACCCACCCCAAGGCCTCGTTCTGGATGATGCAGGACGCGACGCTGCCGGACGTCGAGCGCGAGTACATGGCGATCGCCGCCCACGAGCACCACGACGCGTTCATCGGCCTGCACAAAGGCGTCCCCGCCTTCCTGATGGAGCGCTACGACCCCGCGCACGTCGAGCTCGTCGGGCTCTACGAGCCGCGGCCCGGCGACGTGGGCATGCACTTCCTCACCGCGCCCTCCGACGTCCGCATCCCCGGCTTCACCCGGGACGTGATCACCAAGGTCATGGAGACGCTCTTCGCCGACCCGGCGACCGAGCGCGTGGTGGTCGAGCCCGACGTCGACAACGTGGCCGTGCACGCCCTGAACGAGGCCGTCGGCTTCCGGGCGTCCGAGGTCATCCAGAAGCCGGAGAAGAAGGCTCTGCTGAGCTTCTGCACCCGCGAGCAGTTCGAACAAGCAGTACGCGAAAGGGAAACGGCGATATGACCCTGTCCGACGCAACGGCGCACCTCTCCCCCGAGCGCTGGGAGCAGGCCAACCGCCTCCTCATCCGCAAAGCCATCGCCGAGTTCGCCCACGAGCGGCTCTTCACCCCGGAGCCGCTGGGCGACGACACCTACGTCATCCGCAGCGACGACGCCCTGACCCGCTACCGCTTCACCGCCAAGCGGCTGCGGCTCGACCACTGGCAGGTGGACGCCGGCTCCATCTCCCGGCACCGCGACGGCGCCGAACTCCCGCTGAAAGCGCTGGACTTCTTCATCGAGCTGCGCACGGCGCTCGGCCTGAGCGACGAGATCCTGCCGGTCTACCTGGAGGAGATCTCCTCCACCCTCTCCGGCACCTGCTACAAACTCACCAAGCCCGCGATCCCCTCCGCCGAGCTCTCCCGCTCCGGCTTCCAGGAGATCGAGACGGGCATGACCGAGGGCCACCCCTGCTTCGTCGCCAACAACGGCCGGCTCGGCTTCGGCGTGCACGAGTACCTCTCGTACGCTCCCGAGACCGCGAGCCCCCTGCGCCTGGTGTGGCTGGCGGCGAGCAAGGAGCGCGCCGCCTTCACCGCGGGCGCGGGCATCGACTACGAGTCGTTCTTCCGGGCCGAGCTGGGCCAGGAGACCCTGGAGCGCTTCGACCGCACACTCCGCGACCAGGGCCTGGACCCCGAGGACTACATCCTGATCCCGGCCCACCCCTGGCAGTGGTGGAACAAGCTCTCGGTGACCTTCGCGGCCGAGGTCGCCCAGCGGCACCTGGTCTGCCTGGGCGAGGGCGACGACGAGTACCTCGCCCAGCAGTCGATCCGTACGTTCTTCAACACCAGCGACCCGGCCAAGCACTACGTCAAAACGGCCCTGTCGGTCATCAACATGGGCTTCATGCGCGGGCTCTCGGCCGCGTACATGGAGGCGACCCCGGCGATCAACGACTGGCTGGCGAACCTCATCGACACCGACGAGACGCTGAAGTCGACCGGCCTGACGATCATCCGTGAGCGCGCGGCCGTCGGCTATCGCCACCTGGAGTACGAGGCCGCCACCGACCGCTACTCCCCGTACCGCAAGATGCTCGCGGCCCTGTGGCGCGAGAGCCCCGTCCCGTCCCTCGCGGAGGGCGAGCAGCTGGCCACGATGGCCTCGCTCCTGCACACCGACCTCGACGGCGCGTCCTTCGCGGGCGCCCTCATCGAGCGCTCCGGGCTCACCCCCGCCGAGTGGCTGCGCGGCTACCTGCACGCGTACCTGACGCCGCTCCTTCACAGCTTCTACATGTACGACCTCGTCTTCATGCCGCACGGCGAGAACGTCATCCTGGTCCTGAAGGACGGCGTCGTACAGCGGGCGATCTTCAAGGACATCGCCGAGGAGATCGCGGTCATGGACCCGGACGCGGTGCTCCCGCCGACGGTGGAGCGGCTGCGGGTCGAGGTGCCCGACGACCAGAAGCTCCTGTCCATCTTCACGGACGTCTTCGACTGCTTCTTCCGCTTCCTGTCCGCGAACCTGGTCACCGAGGGCCTGGTGGACGAGGAGACGTTCTGGGGCGCCGTCGCCGAGTGCGTCACCGCCTACCAGGAGGCGACTCCCCAACTGGCCGACAAGTTCAAGCAGTTCGACATGTTCGCGCCCGAGTTCGCGCGCTCCTGCCTGAACAGGCTCCAGCTGCGGGACAACGAGCAGATGGTGGACCTCGCCGACCCGGCGGGCGCGCTGCAGCTGGTCGGGACGCTCAGGAACCCGATCGCGTAGCCAGTCACCCATAAGCCGAGTGGGGCTCCCGAGACGGTCCTCGGGAGCCCCACTCTCACGTGTCCGCCTGTCTACTTCGACGGCCAGGGAACTTCCGGCGACTTGTAGTAGCCGATGCCCAGCGCGTCCCAGCGCGGGCCCTGTTCGGCGAGCCGCGTCTTGTACGTGTTCCAGTCGTGCGTCGACGCGGGCGACCAGCCGAGCTCGGCGATGCCGGGGAGGCGCGGGAACGCCATGTACTCGATGTGCGGCGAGGTCGAGAGCGTCTCCGACCACAGCGGCGCCTCGACACCCTTGATCGAGTCCGCGGGCGCGCCCGTCAGGTACGTCCCCGGGTCCCAGTCGTAGCTGCGCTGCACGGAGACGTAGCCCGCCCAGGACAGGCCCAGCGGGGTGTCCTTGTCGTACTTCATGTCGAGGTAGGCGCGGTCCGCGGGCGACAGGACCAGCTTGGTGCCCTTCTTCGCCGCGTTCGCGACCTGCTCGCGCTCGGCGGCGCCGGTGGCGTCGTAGCCCCAGTACTGCGCGATGGCGCCCTTGGCGGGCGTGGCGCCGGTCAGCTGGTGCCAGCCGATCGCGGTCTTGCCGTACTTGGCGACCACCGGCTGGACCTTGTTCATGAACTCCACGTAGTCCTCGTGGCTGGTGGAGTGCGCCTCGTCGCCGCCGATGTGGATGTACTTGCCGGGCGTCAGGGCGGCGATCTCGCGGATGACGTCGTCCACGAAGTCGTACGTGACGGCCTTCTTCACGCACAGCGAGCTGAAGCCGACCTCGGTGCCGGTGTAGAGCGGCGGCGCGACGCCGTCGCAGTTCAGCTCGGCGTACGAGGCGAGCGCGGCGTTCGTGTGGCCCGGCATGTCGATCTCGGGGATCACTTCGAGCTGCCGCGACGCCGCGTACTTGACGATGTCCTTGTACTGGGCCTTGGTGTAGTAGCCGCCCTGGCCGCCGCCGACCTGCGTGGAGCCGCCGTACGTGGCGAGCCGGGGCCAGGAGTCGATGGCGATGCGCCAGCCCTGGTCGTCGCTCAGGTGCAGGTGCAGCTTGTTGACCTTGTAGAGCGACATCTGGTCGATGTAGCGCTTGACCTTGTCGACCGAGAAGAAGTGCCGCGACACGTCGAGCATCGCGCCGCGGTGCTCGTAGCGGGGCGAGTCCTCGATGGTGCCGCCCGCCACCAGCCAGGGGCCCTTCTGCCTGCTCTTCTTCTCGGCGGCCGCCGGCAGCTGCTGGCGCAGCGTCTGGACGCCGTAGAAGAGCCCCGCGGACTTACGGGCCGTGATGGTGACGGAACCGCGCTTGGACTCCAGGCGGTAGCCCTCACTGCCCAGGGACGTGTCCTTGGGGTTCAGCCGCAGCCGGATGCCGTCGCGGCCCTCGTCGTCGGTGACCTTGAGGGGGTGGCCGGTGGAGGGGCGCAGGACACCCGCCAGATAGCCGCCGATCCTGTGCGCGTCGCGCGAGTCGTCGACCCGGATGCGGGTCTTGGCGTTGATCTCGTACGGAGAGCCGCCCGGGTCGGCGGAGGCGGGGGCCGGGATCACCTGGCCGAGCGGGGTCGGTTCGCCGGCCGTGGCTGCCTCCTTGGCTCCGCTGTCGCCGCCCGGCACAGCGGCCACGGAAGAGAGTCCGGCCGCGGCTACGAGCAGCAACGAGCCGAACAGGCGGGTCGATCTGGGGTGCTGTCTCACGTGCGGGTCCCTTCGACGGGCCATCACTGTGGTGCATCTCAATCGAACGCTCACCATGGGACCCTCGCACCCCGTGGCGGGTCAAGGGTGTAGACCACTTCGGCCGCCCGCCGGTGGAAGAATCGTCCCCATGGCGGAAATCATCCAGCGCGACGGGACATGGACCTTCGACGGAGAGACGCTGCGCCTTGTGCCGGGACGCGACAAGAACGTGTCCCTGCTGCGCAAGTCACTGGGAGAACTGGCCGTGCCGCTGGTCGCGTTGGCGGGCATCGCCTTCGAACAGGGCAAGAAGTCGGGGCGGCTGAGGCTGCGGCTGCGGGACGGCGCCGATCCGTTGCTGCAGGCGGCCGGGGGCAAGCTCGGGGACGCGGACCCGTATCAGCTGACGGTGGATTCGGATCGCTACGGCGTCGCGGAGTACGTCGTCGACGAGGTCCGCAACGCGCTGCTGATCGAGCAGGTGCCTGCCGCGCCCTGCGACGGCTATCTGCTGCCGGGCCCCTCGGTGCCGCTCTCGGTCTCCGCGGGGGACGGCACGGCGAGCTTCGACGGCGAGCACATCCGCCTGGAGTGGAACTGGAAGACGGAGGAGGCGAAGTCGGCGGCCGGTGCGCGCTCGCTGGCCCTCGCCGATGTCGCGGCGGTGGAGTGGCAGCCCGCGGTGGGCCTGGAGAACGGCTACCTCCGCTTCACCGTCCGGCACGCGCCCACCAAGGCCCCGCCGAAGTACGACCCGAACTCCGTCGAGCTGTGGGGCTTCAAGAAGGACCCGCTGATGGCGCTGGTGGCCGCGGCCGTGCAGGTGCGGCTGCCGCATCCGGCGGCGGCCTCGGCGGAACCCTCGCAGGCGCCCCCTGCCCTGACGGCGAAGGCCGTGCCTGCCGCCCCGGCGGAGGACGATCACGACGCGCTGCTGCGGCGCCTGCGTGAGCTGGGCGAACTGCACCAGTCCGGAATACTCACCGACGAGGAGTTCTCCCTCGCCAAGCAGGCGGTCCTGAAGCGGATGTAGGGGTCCGGGGCCGATTTTCGCCACGACCCTGCCCGGAATCGGGCAGGATTGTTGCACCGAGAGGGCTATTACTCCAGGATCAACGAATGCACGACGACCTGGTGGACCACCTGACCCGCAGCACCCCGCTCCAGCGGGGCGAAGCTCTGCGGGTCGTCCAGGACGTGCTGGCCTACTTCGACGAGACGACCGAGGAATTCGTCCGTCGCCGCCACCGCGAACTGCAAGGTCAGGGCCTGCTGAACGCGGCGATCTTCGAACAGATCTCGGCGGACCTCAAGTACCGCGCGGTCGCGCCGCCCGAGCTCAGCCTCAGACAGCTGCGCCGCATGATCTACGGCTGAGACGGCTGAGAGCCAGCCCGGAACAACCCAACCCTCTACGGCTAGGACACCCTCTATGTGTGGAATCGTCGGTTATATCGGCAAGCGTGACGTGGCCCCCCTCCTCCTCGAAGGCCTGCAGCGCCTGGAGTACCGCGGCTACGACTCCGCGGGCGTCGTCATCACCAGCCCCAAGGCCGCGGGCCTGAAGATGGTCAAGGCGAAGGGCCGCGTGCGCGACCTGGAGGCCAAGGTGCCCGCCCGCTTCAAGGGCACCACCGGCATCGCCCACACCCGCTGGGCCACCCACGGCGCCCCGTCCGACGAGAACGCGCACCCGCACATGTCGGCCGACGACAAGGTCGCCGTCGTCCACAACGGCATCATCGACAACGCCTCCGAGCTGCGCGCCAAGCTCACCGCCGACGGCGTCGAGTTCCTCTCCGAGACGGACACCGAGGTCCTCACCCACCTCATCGCCCGCGCCCAGGCGGACAAGCTGGAGGACAAGGTCCGCGAGGCCCTGCGGCACGTCGAGGGCACGTACGGCATCGCCGTCCTGCACGCCGACTTCAACGACCGCATCGTCGTCGCCCGCAACGGCTCCCCCGTGGTCCTCGGCATCGGCGAGAAGGAGATGTTCGTCGCCTCGGACGTCGCCGCGCTCGTCTCGCACACCCGTCAGGTCGTCACCCTCGACGACGGCGAGATGGCCACCATCAAGGCCGACGACTACCGCACGTACACGACCGAGGGCTCGCGCACGACCGCGTCGCCGACCACCGTGGAGTGGGAGGCCGAGTCGTACGACATGGGCGGCCACGACACGTACATGCACAAGGAGATCTTCGAGCAGCCCGACGCCGTGGACCGCGTCCTGCGCGGCCGCATCGACGACCGCTTCTCCACCGTGCACCTCGGCGGCCTGAACCTCGACGCGCACGACGCCCGCAAGGTGCGCCGCGTCAAGATCCTCGGCTGCGGCACCTCGTACCACGCGGGCATGATCGGCGCCCAGATGATCGAGGAGCTGGCCCGCATCCCCGCGGACGCCGAGCCCGCGAGCGAGTTCCGCTACCGCAACCCGGTGGTGGACCCCGACACCCTGTACATCGCCGTATCGCAGTCCGGCGAGACGTACGACGTGCTGGCCGCCGTCCAGGAGCTCAAGCGCAAGGGCGCCCGCGTCCTGGGCGTCGTGAACGTCGTCGGCTCGGCGATCGCCCGTGAGGCCGACGCGGGCGTGTACGTCCATGCGGGCCCCGAGGTCTGCGTCGTCTCGACCAAGTGCTTCACCAACACCACGGTCGCCTTCGGCCTGCTCGCCCTGCACCTGGGCCGCATCCGTGACCTGTCGGTCTCCGACGGCAAGCGGATCATCGAGGGCCTGCGCAAGCTGCCCGGCCAGATCTCGGAGATCCTCAAGCAGGAGGACGAGATCAAGAAGATCGCCAAGCAGTACGCGGAAGCCCGCTCGATGCTCTTCATCGGACGCGTACGCGGCTACCCCGTCGCCCGCGAGGCCTCCCTCAAGCTCAAGGAGGTCTCGTACATCCACGCCGAGGCCTACCCCGCCTCCGAGCTCAAGCACGGCCCGCTCGCGCTCATCGAGCCCGCGCTCCCGACGGTCGCGATCGTCCCGAACGACGACCTCCTGGAGAAGAACCGCGCCGCCCTCGAGGAGATCAAGGCCCGCAGCGGCAAGATCCTCGCGGTCGCGCACCAGGAGCAGGAGAAGGCCGACCAGACGATCCTCGTCCCGAAGAACGAGAACGAGCTGGACCCGATCCTGATGGGCATCCCGCTCCAACTCCTCGCCTACCACACGGCATTGGCCCTGGGCCGCGACATCGACAAGCCGCGCAACCTGGCCAAGTCGGTCACGGTCGAGTAGTCCTCGCGAAGAGCGGCCCTGCCATGTGAACGACCCCTCGCGCGTGCCACCAAGCGTGCGAGGGGTCGTTCTTCAGGAGCCGGGGGCGCCCATTCCCCCGACCCGCGCCTGCCTCGCCCGGTGGCCGTCACTCCCCGGTCGGCAGGAGGTTGCCGTGCCACCTGTACGTACCCTTCACAAGGGCACAACCCACCTCTACGCGTGAGTAGATTTATCTACACGGCAAGGAAGTTGACGCCTCGCCACCCCAACCCCACCTGCGACGAAGGGGTGTTACGGAATGACGACGACGGGGCGCTGCGCACGGCGCGCAAGCCGGCCCGCGACCGAGCCGAAGATGCGCCCCACGATCCCGTGCGTCGACCCGACGACGATCGCGTCCGCCGCATACTCCCGGCCGACCTCTTCGAGTTCGTGGCAGATGTCGCCGCCGCGCTCGACGAGGATCCAGGGCACCTCGGACAGATAGTCCGCACAGGCCAGCTCCAGGCCGAGCACTTCCGTGCGGTGGTCCGGCACGTCGACGAAGACCGGGGGCTCACAGCCCGCCCACACGGTGGTGGGGAGCCGGTTGGCGACGTGCACGATGATCAGGCCTGATCCGGAGCGATGGGCCATGCCGATCGCGTACGAGAGCGCGCGTTCACTGGAGGTCGAGCCGTCGAAGCCGACGACGACCCCGTGCCGGAAGGCTGGATCGCAGGAATGACGTGGTTCTTCCGCCGCCTGGGGGGTCGCCGTGGGATCGGCGACCTGCCGCTTGCGGTCCGCGGGTTCGGAGAATTCGTGACCGGCCATGGGTGTCTCGGCGAAGGAGTCCTCTGTGGGAGGGTCGGCTTTGTTCGGGTCGTACGGCGCATATGGAGCGGAACGGACAGGATCGGGCAGGGACGAGGAGGAGCGGCTACGACCACCGGAGCTGTGTCCGGGAATCATCTTCCCAACCCCATACCCCTAAGGGTACGGCGACACTCCTCTCCTGCCCAGAGCTTGCTGTCGGCCCTGCGGGAGCCTCACGGCGTTCACCGGAGCATGCATGAGCGGCGCCCGTATGGCAATGGTTGCTGCCTCGTACAGGTGGTTTGGGCACCCACCCGCGTGGGCCGGGATCGGCCACAAGGTTCACGCCAGTGACCGGCCGAGCGACCACGCGTTGAACCTCGGTACGCCACCGCCACAGGGAGCCCGCCGTGCCTGGACCGCCGTCCGTGTCCTCACAAGTCACGACGTCCTCACGAGTCACGACGCAGAGCCGCCGACGCCTTCCGGAGGGGGCGCGCGAGCGCCCGCGCGGCGGCGCCCCGGCCCCGCGCGCCGAGGAGACGCCGCCCGCCCCTCCTCAGGACTCGGCGAGCGACGTGGTGCGCTGGGCCGCGTTCAGCTGCGTCCTGGTTCCCGTCGTCCTCGTGGGGTACGGGACATCACTGGCCGGAGCCGCGGGCTCGGCCCTCGGACTCGTGGCCGTGACGGGGGTCTGCCGGCTGCTTCTGCGGCAGTCGGAGCGGGGGGCGGAGCGGCTGGTCGAGGAGCAGAGTCGCGAGCGCCGCGGGCGGCACGGGCGGACGGGCGCGGGGGCGCATCGGAGCGGTCGGCATGCTGGTGGGTCTACGCCGGGGGACTGACCGATTCGCGCGCACGCACCCATTGCTTTTCAGCCAACTTCCTATGGCCATGCATTCCTTGGCCGAAGGGGTACCCAACCCCGGTCCCACCAGGGCTGAAAGCCATACAGAAGCCGCCTGAACCCTACGGGGACCGGCCACGGAGCCAAGGCGCACTTCCCAGCAACGCCCGTGAGTGCAACGCTTCGTGATCGACTGCTTCACGCCAAGTTGCCATGTCGACATAGTGCCGGGTCCTTAACTGGTCACCCCGGCAGCACGGGACGCAGTAGATTCGATCATGACTGTATTACGGCGGGGGACTGGTGGAGGACCGAGGGGAAACGTGCAGGAGCGACAGGTCCGACAGGAACGCCAAGAGCGCCGGGAACACAGAGACCGCAGAGAACACAGAGAAAACAGACCAGGCCAAGAACAGGGAGCCGCGACGACCGAGGGGGGCTTAGCACCATGAGCCACGACTCCACTGCCGTGCAAGAAGCCGCGTCGCGGAAGCTTTCCGGACGCCGCCGCAGGGAGATTGTCGCGGTGCTGCTGTTCAGCGGTGGCCCCATCTTCGAGAGTTCCATACCACTCTCCGTTTTCGGGATCGACCGGCAGGACGCCGGGGTCCCCCGATACCGGTTGCTGGTGTGCGCCGGCGAAGATGGTCCGCTGCGTACGACCGGGGGGCTCGAACTCACCGCGCCGCATGGCCTGGAGGCCATAGGGCGTGCGGGCACCGTCGTGGTGCCGGCCTGGCGGTCGATCACGTCACCGCCGCCACCGGAAGCACTCGACGCGCTGCGCCGCGCGCACGAAGAGGGCGCCCGCATCGTGGGGCTGTGCACCGGGGCGTTCGTACTCGCCGCGGCCGGCCTGCTCGACGGCCGTCCGGCGACCACGCACTGGATGTACGCACCGACGCTGGCCAAGCGATATCCGTCCGTCCATGTGGACCCGCGTGAGCTCTTCGTCGACGACGGAGACGTGCTCACGAGCGCGGGGACCGCGGCCGGAATTGATCTGTGCCTGCACATCGTGCGCACGGACCACGGCAACGAAGCGGCGGGCGCGCTCGCCCGCAGGCTCGTCGTGCCTCCGCGCAGGGCCGGCGGCCAGGAGCGCTATCTCGACAGGTCTTTACCTGAGGAGATCGGCGCCGACCCGCTCGCCGAGGTCGTCGCCTGGGCCCTGGAACATCTCCACGAGCAGTTCGACGTGGAGACCCTGGCCGCGCGCGCGTACATGAGCAGGCGCACCTTCGACCGCAGGTTCCGCTCGCTCACCGGGAGCGCTCCCCTGCAGTGGCTGATCACTCAGCGCGTACTGCAGGCACAGCGGCTGCTCGAGACCTCCGACTACTCCGTCGACGAGGTCGCGGGCCGCTGCGGCTTCCGCTCGCCCGTGGCCCTGCGCGGCCACTTCCGCCGTCAGCTGGGCTCCTCGCCCGCCGCCTACCGGGCCGCTTACCGCGCCCGCAGGCCGCAGGGGGGTGAGCGGGCCATGCTGGAACCCCCGGCGCCCGCTTCCGCCCCGCAGACGGTGAACGCGGAGAGCGGACCCGTGCCGTCGCAGACGCGGCGCACGGCGGCCGCGAGCGCCTTCGGCCCCTCGGCGTCGCTCTCCGCGGATCCGGGGAAGCCGAACTCGGATGTGTACGCGCCAGGCCGTCCGCCACTGCCCGGCCAGAGGAGTGCGCCGTAGGGTAAGACGCATGAACGATCGCATGGTGTGGATCGACTGCGAGATGACCGGGCTCTCGTTGACGGATGACGCACTTATCGAGGTGGCCGCACTGGTCACCGACTCGGAACTGAACGTGCTCGGCGAAGGTGTGGACATCGTGATCCGCCCGCCGGACGCGGCGCTGGAGACCATGCCCGAGGTGGTGCGCAAAATGCACACCACCTCGGGGCTCCTCGACGAGCTGGCCTCGGGCACGACGCTGGCCGACGCCGAGGAGCAGGTCCTGGCGTACGTACGTGAGCACGTCAAGGAGCCCCGCAAGGCTCCGCTCTGCGGGAACTCGGTCGGCACCGACCGTGGCTTCCTGCTGCGCGACATGCGGACGCTGGAGGAGTTTCTCCACTACCGCATCGTCGACGTCTCCTCCATCAAGGAACTCGCCCGGCGGTGGTACCCCCGGGCGTACTTCAACAGCCCGGACAAGAACGGCAACCACCGGGCGCTTGCCGACATCCGCGAGTCCATCGCCGAGCTGCGCTACTACCGCGAGGCGGTCTTCGTGCCGCAGCCGGGACCGGACTCGGACACCGCGAAAACCATCGCGGCCAAGTACGTGCTGCCTGCGGAGTAGCCTCCGCGGAACCCCTCTGTACGGGGTCCGGAAAACGCGTGCGCGAGCACCCCTTCGGACCCTGTACACTTTTTCTCGGCCGGTCGGAAGAAAGAAAAACGACCGGACATGGTGGGTGTAGCTCAGTTGGTAGAGCACCTGGTTGTGGTCCAGGTGGCCGCGGGTTCAAGTCCCGTCACTCACCCTGAATGAAGAAGGCCCGGTCCGCGGAAGCGGACCGGGCCTTCTTCATGTCCGGGGCCCGTTCCCCGGCCGGCCGGGGGCTCAGGACGAAGCCCGCTCCACCAATTCCGTCGGCAGTACCAATTGGCGGTGCTCCAGGCGGCGGGCGGACGCCGGGCGGTCGTCCGCGATCTCGGCGAGCAGCAGGTCGATCATGGCCCGGCCCATCTCCTCGATCGGCTGGCGCACGCTCGTCAGCGGCGGGTCCATGTGGCGGGCGATCGCCGAGTCGTCGAAGCCGACCAGGGCCACGTCGTCCGGTATGCGCCGCCCGGCCTCCCGCAGGACCTGACGGGCGCCGGCGGCCATCACGTCCGAGCCCGCGAACACCGCGTCCACGTTGGGGCAGGCCTCGAGCAGCTCCGCCATCGCCCGGCGGCCGCCCTCCTCCGTGAAGTCGCCCGGCGCGATCAGCCGCTCGTCCACCGGGCGGCCCGCGTCCGACAGGGCCGCGCGGTAACCGTCCAGGCGGCGCTGGGCGCCGTAGACGTCCAGGCGGCCGGTGATGGTGGCTATGGACGTGCGTCCGCGCGCCAGGAGGTGCTCCACCGCCGAGTGCGCCCCGGCGAAGTTGTCGGAGTCGACCGAGGGCAGCGCCTCGTCGGCCGAGCGGCGGCCGCTGATCACCGCGGGGATCTCCAGCTGGGTCAGGAGGTCGGGCAGCGGGTCGTCGGCGTGGACCGAGACCAGGAGGACCCCGTCGACCCGGTGGGCCGCGAGGTACTGGGCCAGGCGCTGACGCCTGCGGTCGTTCCCCGCGAAGATCAGCAGGAGCTGCATCTCCGTCTCGCCGAGCTCCGCCCCGACACCGCGCAGGACGTCGGAGAAGTACGGCTCGGCGAAGAAGCGGGTCTCCGGCTCGGGCACGACCAGGGCGATGGCGTCCGTGCGGTTGGCGGCGAGGGCACGGGCCGCCGTGTTCGGGACGTAACCGAGCTCCGCGACGGCGGCCTCGACCGCCGTCCGGGTCGCCTCGCTCACCCGCGGTGATCCGTTGATCACCCGGGAGACCGTCCCGCGGCCCACCCCTGCCCTTGCGGCGACCTCCTCCAGGGTCGGTCGCCCGCCACTGCGGCTACGCGCACCGTGAGCTGCCATTGTCCGCCTCCCGTCGCACTTCCCCCGGCGAGGAATGTAGAGGAATGTAACAGCCTGATCATTGCCGGGCGGATGGGCCGGACACCCGAGCGCCCTCGCGGCAGTCCGAGTAACAGCCCGATAACTGAAGACATATCTCGCTGTCCGGTCCCTTGACACCCCCGCTCCCAGCCACGACTCTTCAACTCATCACTTGTGGGAGCGCTCCCACACTACCTGACACGTACACATCCCGCACGTTCCCCACCCGCGCCGAAGCGTCAATCAACGGGGCAAGCAGTGCAGTTGGCCGGGGGGTCGGCACGTCAGGCAACAGGAGGACGCAATGCGCACGAGTTCCCGCCGGCCCGGACGGCTGGTGGCCTTCGCGGCCGTGACCGCGCTGGCCACAAGCCTGCTGGCCGGTTGTTCCAGCGACGACGAGAGCGGCTCGGAGGGCGGCGACGGCAAGGTCACGCTCAATGTCGGCACGTTCGGTGTGCTGGGCCTGAAGCAGGCAGGTCTCTACGACGAGTACGAGAAGTCGCACCCGAACATCAAGATCAAAGAAAACGTCATCGAGCGGAACGACGCCTACTACCCCAAGCTCCTCACCCAGCTCCAGTCCGGCGCCGGAGTGAACGACGTCGCGGCCATAGAGGTCAGCAACATCACCGAGGTCGTGCAGACCCAGGGCGCCAAGTTCGAGGACCTGAGCAAGGCCGAGGGCGTGGACAAGGCCACGTACCTCGACTGGAAGTGGAAGCAGGCCACGACCGAGGACGGCAAGACGGTCGGCCTCGGCGTCGACATCGGCCCGACGGCGCTGTGTTACCGCAAGGACCTCTTCGAGAAGGCCGGTCTGCCCACCGACCGCGAGGAGCTCGCCAAGGCCTGGGCCGGCGACTGGGACAAGTACGTCGAGCTCGGCAAGAAGTACATGGAGAAGGCGCCCAAGGGCACCAAGTTCGTGGACTCCGCCTCCAGTGTCTACAACGCCGTCTTCGCCGGTGCGAAAGAGCGGTACTACGACAAGGGCGGCAAGGAGATCTACGAGGACAGCCAGGGCCGCAAGGACGCCTGGGACGCGGCGATGAAGGTCGCGCAGGGCGACATGTCCTCCAAGCTCAAGCAGTTCGACCCGACGTGGGACCAGGGCTTCGCCAACGCCAAGTTCGCCACCGTGGCCTGCCCCGCGTGGATGGCCGGCTACATCCAGGAGAAGACGGGCCCGGAGGGCAAGGGCCAGTGGGACATGGCCAAGGCGCCCACGGACGGCAACTGGGGAGGAACGTTCCTGGGCGTGCCGAGCGCGGGCAAGCACAAGAAGGAGGCGACCGAGCTCGCCGTCTGGCTGACCCAGCCCGAGCAGCTCGCGAAGGTCTTCGCCAAGCAGGCCAGCTTCCCGTCCACCCCGTCGGTCTACGACTCGCTGAAGCCGTCGGCCGAGACGAAGGCGTACTTCAACGACGCGCCCATCACGGAGACCTTCGCCGGTATCGCGAAGAACACCCCCGCGGCCGTCTACGGCGTCAAGGACGCCCAGATCGGCCAGTCCATCACGGACATCGGTGTGCTCCAGGTGGAGCAACAGGGCAAGTCTCCGGCGGAGGGCTGGAAGGCCGCTCAGGAGGAGATCAAGGATGTTCTGGGACAGTGACGCGCATGTCCGAGACCGCTGAGTACGCCGAGACCGCGTCCCCCGGTGAGGGGGACGCGGCCCCGGCCGCGTCCGGGAGCCGCAAGGCCTCCCCCACGTCCTCGTGGCGCAGCCGCCTGTACCGCTGGGACATAAAGGCGTCGCCGTACGTCTTCGTCGCCCCGTTCTTCCTCTTCTTCGGCGCCTTCGGCCTCTTCCCGCTGCTCTACACCGGCTGGGCGTCGCTGCACCGCCTGGAGCTGACCAACCTCGACGACAGCACGTGGCTGGGCCTGGAGAACTACACCAACCTGCTGCAGAGCGACTACTTCTGGAACGCGCTCGGCAACACCTTCACCATCGGCATCATCTCCACCGTCCCCCAGCTCGCCGTCGCCCTCGGCATCGCGCACCTGCTCAACTACAAACTGCGCGGCTCCACCCTGTGGCGCGTCGCGATGCTCGCTCCGTACGCCACGTCGGTGGCGAGCGCCTCGCTGGTCTTCACGCTGCTGTTCGCCTGGGACGGCGGCATGGTCAACTGGATCATCGGGTCCGTCGGCATCGACCCCGTCAACTGGCGTGAATCGTCGTGGGGTTCGCAGTTCGCGGTGTCCTCGATCGTCATCTGGCGGTGGACCGGTTACAACGCGCTGATCTATCTGGCGGCGATGCAGGCCGTGCCGCACGACCTGTACGAGTCGGCATCGCTGGACGGCGCTTCGCGCTGGCAGCAGTTCCGGCACGTGACCATCCCGATGCTGCGGCCGACGATCCTGTTCACGGTGGTCGTCTCCACCATCGGGGCGACCCAGCTCTTCGGTGAGCCGCTGCTGTTCGGCGGCACGTCCGGATCCAAGGGCGGCGCCGACCACCAGTTCCAGACGCTGGGTCTCTATCTGTACGACCAGGGCTGGATCAACGGCCACCTGGGCCGGGCCTCGGCCGTCGCCTGGCTGATGCTCGTGATCCTGCTGCTCATCGCCGCGGTCAATCTGCTGATCGCCCGACGTCTGAGGAAGGCCCAATGAAGTCCGGCACCATGGGCCCGACGACCGACCTCGCCACAGGCCCGAAGGCAGACCTCGTCAAGAGCCCGAAGACAGGCCGCCCGCTGGGTCTGAAGGCCGGTCGCACGATGCACGCGGGGCCCGTGACCTACCTCGTCCTCACCCTGTTCACGGCCGTCTCGCTGGCGCCGCTGATCTGGACGGCGATCGCGGCGTCGCGCACGAGCGGGCGGCTCGCCCAGACACCGCCGCCCCTGTGGTTCGGCGGGAACCTCTTCAAGAACCTGGAGCGGGCCTGGACGGAGGCGAGCCTGGGCGACGCGATGCTCAACACCACGATCGTGGCGGGCAGCATCACCATCGGCACCGTCCTGTTCTCCACGATCGCCGGATTCGCCTTCGCCAAGCTGAAGTTCAAGTTCAGCGGTCTGCTGCTCCTGCTGACCATCGGCACGATGATGGTGCCGCCGCAGCTGAGTGTCGTACCGCTCTATCTGTGGATCGCCGACCTGCAGTGGACCAATCAGCTCCAGGCGGTGATCCTGCCGACGTTCGTGAGCGCCTTCGGGGTGTTCTTCATGCGGCAGTACCTGCTGCAGGCGCTGCCGAGCGAGCTCATCGAGGCGGCTCGGATGGACGGGGCGAGCAGCCTGCGGATCATCTGGCACGTGGTGTTCCCCGCGGCGCGGCCCGCGATGGCGGTCCTCGGCCTGCTGACGTTCGTCATGGCCTGGAACGACTTCCTCTGGCCGATCATCGCGCTCAACCAGTCGAACCCCACCGTGCAGGTGGCGCTCAACTCGCTCGGCACGGGCTACATCCCCGACCGTGCGGTGATCATGGCGGGCGCCCTGCTCGGCACGCTGCCGCTGCTCCTGGCGTTCATCCTCTTCGGCAAGCAGATCGTGAGCGGCATCATGCAGGGCGCCGTCAAGGGCTGAGGGCGCGCTTCTCTCCCTCTGCCGTACGTGCCCCTCTCCCGCCAGGGCCGGGCCGCCGCCACTCCGCCGGCCCTGGCGACCCGCCCTCTCTCCCTCTCCCTCTCTCTTCCTTTTCCTCTTCCCCCCTTCCATGGGAGCGCTTCCATGCCTGAATCCCTCGCCTTTCCGGCCGACTTCCTCTGGGGCGCGGCCACCTCCGCGTACCAGATCGAGGGCGCCGTACGCGAAGACGGCCGCACCCCCTCCATCTGGGACACCTTCAGCCACACGCCCGGCAGGACCGCCGACGGCGACACCGGTGACGTGGCCGTCGAGCACTACCACCGCTACCGCGACGACGTGGCACTCATGGCGGACCTCGGTCTGAACGCCTACCGCTTCTCCGTCTCCTGGTCGCGGGTGCAGCCCACCGGACGCGGCCCCGCCGTCCAGCGCGGGCTCGACTTCTACCGGCGGCTGGTCGACGAACTGCTCGGCAAGGGCATCAAGCCCGCCCTGACCCTCTACCACTGGGACCTGCCGCAGGAGCTGGAGGACGCGGGCGGCTGGCCGGCGCGGGAGACCGCCTACCGGTTCGCCGAGTACGCGGGCTTCGTCGCCGAGGCGCTCGGTGACCGCGTCGAGTCCTGGATCACGCTCAACGAACCGTGGTGCAGCGCCTTTTTGGGCTACGGCTCGGGCGTGCACGCCCCCGGCCGCACCGATCCGGCGGCGGCCCTGCAGGCCGCGCACCACCTCAACCTCGCGCACGGCCTGGGCATGCAGGCGCTGCGGGCCGCTCTGCCCGCCCGCGCCCGTGTGGCGGTGAGCCTCAACTCCTCGGTGGTCAGGGCGGTTTCGGACAGCCCCGAGGACATGGACGCCCGCCGCCGCATCGACAACCTCGCCAACGGCGTCTTCCACGGGCCGATGCTGCACGGCGCCTATCCGGCGGACCTGCTCACCGACACCGCCCGGATCACCGACTGGTCCTTCGTGCACGACGGCGACCTGGCCGCCGCGCACCAGCCGCTGGACGCGCTCGGCCTGAACTACTACACGCCCGCCCTCGTCTCGGCCGCGCAGGACGACGCGGGCAACCCGCGCAACGACGGGCACGGCGCCAGCGAGCACTCCCCGTGGCCCGGGTCCGACGACGTGGCCTTCCACCAGACGCCGGGCGACCGCACCGAGATGGGCTGGACGATCGACCCGACGGGGCTGCACGAGCTGATCATGCGCTACTCCCGGGAGGCGCCGGGCCTGCCGCTGTACGTCACCGAGAACGGCGCGGCCTACGACGACAAGCCCGACGCGGACGGCCGCGTCCACGACCCGGAGCGCATCGCCTACCTGCACGGACACTTGGCCGCCGTGCGCCGGGCCATCACGGACGGTGCCGACGTCCGGGGCTACTACCTCTGGTCCCTCATGGACAACTTCGAATGGTCGTACGGCTACGGCAAGCGCTTCGGCGCGGTCTACGTCGACTACGAGACGCAGGCCCGCGTCCCCAAGTCCAGCGCCCACTGGTACGCGGCGGTCGCGGCAGCCGGTGAGCTGCCGCGCGAGGGTGCCGTGAGCTGACCCGCCCCTGCCGTACCCCCGAGGAGCCGAGTGGCACCCCGCCACTCGGCTCCTTAAGTTGCCCATATGCCACATATCGCAATAGATCAGGCGCGGTGAGCGCCGGTGGGCGTACTCCGTGACCACCCCGAGTTCGCGCTGTTCATCTGCCTCGCCCTGGGCTACCTCGTGGGCAAGGTGCGCGTCGGCCCCATCACGCTCGGCGGCATCTGCGGCACCTTGATCGTCTCGCTGCTGCTCGGCGCCTGGGCCAAGGTCGTCGTCTCCGACGACGTCAAGACGATCTTCTTCGCGCTGTTCATCTTCGCCCTCGGCTATCTCGCGGGCCCGCAGTTCTTCTCCAACCTCAACCGCGAGAGCCTGCGCTTCTTCGCGCTCTGCGGGATCGAGCTCGTCTGCGTCCTGGGCATCGCCCTCGGCCTCGCCAAGGCCTTCGACCTGGACGTCGGCACCGCGTCGGGCATCCTGGCGGGCGCGGCCACCGAGTCGGCCGTCGTCGGTACGGCGACCGAGGCCATCGGCAAGCTCGACGGGCTCACCCCGGACCAGATCACCCAGTACCAGGGGCACGTCGCCACCGCGTACACGGTCTGCTACCTCTTCGGCCTGATCACCATCGTGCTCTACACCAGCCAGATCATGCCGATGATGCTGCGCATCAACCTGCGGGACGCCTCGCGCGAGCTGTGGGAGAAGATGCGCGGCGCGGGCGGCGGCCTGGAGTCCGACGAGCGCGCGGCGCTGCCCGGCATGGTCGGCCGCACCTTCCTGGTGACCGACGCGGACGGCCGCACGGTCGGCGATCTGGAGGCCGAGGTCGGCGGGCGCGCCACCGTCGAGGCCGTCAAACGCGGCAGCAAGGCCCTGACGCCCTCCCCCGGTCTCGCCCTGACCCTCTCCGACCTGGTCCTGGTGGTCGGGCAGCGGGCCAACACCATCGAGGCCGGACGCCTGATCGGCCCCGAGACCCCCGGCATCCCCGGCGTCGACACCCCGCTGGCCACCGCCCAGGTCGCCGTCACCGAGAAGGCGTCGGACGGCCTGAGCGTGGACGAGCTGGAGCGCGCCCATCCCGAGTTCGTCAAGGACGGCGTGTACGTCACCGACGTACTGCGCGGTGATCAGCATCTGCCCGCGGCCGGCACCACCACCGTGCGCCGCGGTGACGTGCTCACCCTGGTAGGCGCGCGCTCCGGCCTGAACAAGCTGGTCGCGAGGATCGGCGCGGTCGTCAAGAACGACGCCACCGACTTCATCTACCTGGGTCTGGGCATCGCGGCGGGTTCCCTGCTCGGGCAGGTCGTCGTGCACTTCGGCGACGTGCCCATGTCGCTCGGCACGGGCGGCGGCTGTCTGATCTCCGGGCTGCTCTTCGGGTGGTTCCGCTCCCGCAAGCAGACCTTCGGGGCGTTCCCGCCGCAGGCCGCCAACACCCTCAAGGACATGGGTCTGGCGATCTTCATCGCCTGCACGGGGCTCGTCTCGGGGCCGCAGGCCTGGCCGCTGCTCAAGGAGTACGGGGTGCTGCTTCCGTTCGCCGGGATCGCGATGGTCCTCGTGCCCGCGACGATCTCGCTCGTCGTCGGCCGCAAGCTCCTGAAGATCGAGAAACCGCTCCTCATCGGCGCCATCGCGGGCCAGCAGTGTTCGACCCCGGCGATCACCTCCGTCACCCAGGTGGCCCAGAGCTCGGTCCCGCTGCTCGGCTACACGATCACGTACGCCCTCTCGAACTTCCTGCTCCCTCTGACCGGGCCGATCCTCGTCGGCGTACTCGGCGCCTGAGCGGCGCGTCCGGAGCGTAGAGAATGATCGACTTCCTCAACCGGAACATCTTCCAGCCCCACCCCGAGCTGCTCGTCTTCATCACCGTCGCGATCGGCTTCCTCTTCGGGAAGGTGCGCTATCGGGCCATCGGACTCGGCGCGGTCACCGGCTGTCTCATCGCGGGGCTGCTGCTCGGGGCGCAGTTCAAGGTCGAGATCGACGGAACGGTGAAGAACCTCTTCTTCACGATGTTCCTCTTCGCCCTCGGCTACAAGGTCGGCCCGCAGTTCTTCCGCGGCCTGAAGAAGGACGGCCTTCCACAGGTGCTCAACGCGGTCGTGGTCTGCGTGACCGGCCTGCTCGTCTGCTGGGGCTTCGCCGCGATGCTCGGCTACGGTCCCGGGCTCTCGGCGGGACTGCTCGGCGGGGCGCTCACCCAGTCCGCCGTCATCGGTGTCGCGGGCGACGCGATCTCCAACCTGCCGGGGCTCAGCTCCGCGCAGGTCAAGAGCGAGTCGAACCTGGTCGCCATCGGGTACGCCGTGACCTATCCGCTCGGCACGATCCTGTGCGCGATGCTGCTGGCCAACGTCCTGCCCCGGCTCTACCGCCGTGATCTCGCGGCCGAATCAGCGGCCCTGGCAGCGGAGTTGGACGCACCGGGCGACAACCCCGACCTGGCCGAGGGCTACTACGAGGTCGTCCTGCGCGCCTACACCATCCAGCGCCCCGACCTCGCCGGCCGCACCATCGAGGACTTCGAGAACCAGCAGCGCGAGCTGGGCCGCCGGGTCTACATCACGCGCGTACGCAGAGAGGGGGACATCCTCGACCACGACCAGCGGACCGCGCTGCGCGAGGGCGATGTCGTCGCGCTGAGCGCGCTGCGCGGCTCGCTCGTCGAGTTCGATCCCCGTACGCACATCGGCGCCGAGACCGACGACGTCGAACTCCTCGGCTACCAGACCGAGTCGCTGCACGTCGTGGCCTCCGAGAAGGCCCAGCTCGGCCGGACGATCGGTGACCTGCGGCAGGAGCCGTTCATGGTCGGCGTCTACGTCGACAAGCTGTACCGCTCCGGCTCCGAGTTCCCCTACCGCCTCTCCACGAAGCTGGAGCGCGGCGACACCCTGATCCTCACCGGCCCCAAACGCCTGGTGGACCCGGCGGGCAAGGAGATCGGCAAACCCGTGCCGACGTCCTTCGCCACCGACATGATCTGGGTGGGCCTTGGCATCTTCCTCGGCGGCTGCATCGGCATCCCGGCACTCACCGCGGGCGGCGTGCCCATCTCGCTCTCCACGTCCGGCGGCGCGCTCATCATGGGCCTGGTCTTCGGGTGGATCCGCGGCAAGTACCCGACGTACGGGAACGTCCCGCCCGGCGCCCAGTGGTTCATGGACACGCTCGGGCTCTGCCTCTTCGTCGCGGTCGTCGGCATCAACGCCGGGCCGAGCTTCACCTCCGGTCTGTCGACCGCGGGCTGGGGCCTCCTGCTGTTCGGCGCGATCGCCACGGTGATCCCGCTGATCGTCGGCTTCCTCTTCGGGCACTACGTCCAGAAGATCCGCTTCCCGATCCTGATGGGGGTCCTCGCGGGCGGCCAGACGACCACCGCGGCGATCGGCGCGATCAACGAAACGTCCAGGTCCCAGATCCCGACGCTCGGCTACACGATTCCGTACGCCGTCGGCAACGTGCTCCTGACCATCTGGGGCGCCGTCATCGTCCTGCTCCACCACTGATCCCGTCGATCCCGTCCGCATGTGAGGAACGAGCCGTGCCCAAGACCACCTTCACCCGCGAGGAAATCCAGTCGTTCGCCCAGCTCAGCCCCTTCGAGCTGAAGGACAAGTTCATCCAGATCGCCCAGGCGGTGCAGGCCGACAAGCCGGGCCAGAAGGAGAAGTCCATCCCGCAGATGCTCAACGCGGGCCGCGGCAACCCGAACTGGATCGCCACTGGTCCCCGCGAGGCCTTCTACGCGCTCGGCTACTTCGCCCTCTCCGAGTCCCGCCGCGTCTGGACCGCCGACGACCTGGGCGGCATGCCGGAGAAGGCGGGATCGGGCGACCGCTTCGACACCTTCGTACGCCGGCACCCGGACCTGCCCGGCATCGAGCTGCTCCAGAAGTGCGTCGAGTACGCCGTCGAGCGCTTCGGCTTCGACCGGGACGACTTCGTCCACGAGCTGACGGACAGCTCGGTGGGCGACAACTACCCCGTCCCGGACCGGATGCTGAAGCACGCCGAGCAGATCGTGCGCGGGTACATCGCCGACGAGATGTTCGACAAGAAGCCGCCGTCCGACAACCTCTCGCTCTTCGCCACCGAGGGCGGCACGGCCGCGATGTGCTACATCTTCGACTCGCTCATGAAGAACGGCATCCTGCACAAGGGCGACAAGATCGCCCTGATGGTGCCGGTGTTCACGCCGTACATCGAGATCCCCGAGCTCGACACGTACGAGTTCGACGTGACGTACGTCCAGGCCAGCAAGTTCGCCGAGGCGGGCGTGCGGGAGTGGCGCTACCCCGAGGAGGAGGTGGCGAAGCTCGCGGACCCCGCCATCAAGATGGTGTGCCTGGTCAATCCGTCCAACCCGCCCTCGCTCGCGCTCAGTCAGCGGGTCGCGGACCAGATCAAGCAGATCGTCGCCACGTCGAACCCGAACCTGCTGATCGTGACGGACGACGTGTACGGCACGTTCGTCGAGGGCTTCCGCTCGATCGCCGCCGACCTGCCGCGCAACACGTTGCTCGTCTACTCGTACTCCAAGCACTACGGCGCCACCGGCTGGCGGCTCGGCGTCATCGGACTGCACGACGACAACGTCATCGACGAGCTGATCGCGGCGCTGCCGCAGGCCGAGAAGGACCGGCTCGCCAAGCGGTACGGGACGCTGACCCTGGAACCGGAGAAGATCAGGTTCATCGACCGGCTCGTCGCCGACTCGCGCCAGGTGGCGCTGAACCACACCTCGGGGCTCTCGCTCCCCCAGCAGATGGTGATGGTCCTGTTCTCCCTCTTCGACATGTTGGAGGAGGGGCAGGCGTACAAGCTACGAATCCGCGCGATCGTGCGGCAGCGGCTGCAACTCCTCCTGGAGGGCGCCGAGATGAAGATCTCGGACGACCCCAAGCGGGCCGGCTACTACATCGAGCTCGATCTGCTGGCCGAGGCCGAACGCGTCCACGGCAAGGACTTCGCCGACTTCCTGGAGAAGAACTACGAGCCGGTCGACCCACTGTTCCGTCTCGCCGAGCAGACGCATGTGGTGCTCCTGAACGGGGGCGGATTCGAGGGCCCCGAGTGGTCGGTGCGGGTGTCGCTGGCCAACCTGGACGACCTCGACTACCTGAAGATCGGCCATCACCTGCGGGCGATCTTCAACGACTACGCGTCGGAGTGGCAGGCGAGCAAGGCCTGAGCACGAGTGGCGCCCCGACCGGGTGGGGGGATGCCGGTCGAGGCGCCGTAGGGGGGTGGCAGTCAGGGGGTGGAGCTGCTGAGGTGCTACTTGTAGGCGGCGAATGCCTTGGTGAAGGCGAGCGGCTCCTGCTCGATGGAGGAACAGGTCGGCTGCGCACCGTTGTTGGCGCCGCCCTCACAGGCCTTGTCACGGGTCGACGACCACATGGCGAGCCAGCCGATGCCCTTCTCCTCGGCGAACTTCACCAGCTGCGTGGCGTCGTCGACCTTGAAGATCTCGGTGGTGACGTCGTTCACGCCGATCATCGGGGTGACCGCGACGGCCTTCCAGGCGGCCTCGTCGGACAGGTCGAGCGCGCCCTTGATCTGCTTCTGCGTGGCGGTCGCCGCGTCGATGGCGTACTGGCCCATGTCGCCGCTGTAGGACGGTCCGTAGTCCATCGCCATGATGTTGACGGCGGAGACCTTCACGCCGTTCTTCTTGGCGTCGGCGACGAGGTCGACGCCCGGCTGGGTCAGGCCCTCGGGCATGACCGGCAGCGTGAACGAGACGTCCAGGCCCTCGTGGTCCTTCTGCAGCTGCGCGATGGCCTGCGCGCGGCGGGTGTTGGCGGCGGTGTCGGGCAGCGCGGCGCCCTCGATGTCGAAGTCGACCTTCGTCAGCTCGTACTTGTCTATGACCTTGCCGTACGCCTTGGCCAGCGCGTCGGCGCTGTCGCACTTGAGGCCCAGCTCCGAGCCCGCCGCGCCGCCGAAGGACACGCGTACGTCGCCGCCCTTGGCCCGCAGGTCCCCGATCTGCGAGGCGACCTTGTCGTCGTCGAGCCCGGTGATGCCGCCCCACAGGGGCTCGCAGCTGCCGCCGGAGGTGATGAAGGCGAGGGTGAACTCCTTGACGCCGGTCTTCTCGGCGGTGTCGACGAGGTCGTACGCGGGGGCGAGCGACGTGTCCACGAACGGGGCGAACTTGGCGGCGCCCGCGGCCTTGGCGGTGTCCTCGGCGGGAGCCTTGGTCGCCAGGGCCGTCCCGGAGAAGGCGAAGGCTCCGCCCCCGACGAGGGCGGCGGCCGCGAGCCCTCCCATGACCTTGGACCTGGTGCTCACCGTGCGCCGATGCGTGCTGCTCATCGCGTGCCTGCCTTAGCTGTGCGGGGGGTGGGGGTGCGTGCAGCACGTTAGCCCCGCGAGGGCGCGACATCGCGGGCAATTGGGGCTCTGCACTGGATCTTAGGGCGGGCTTAAGGGAGCGATCGGGACCGGTTAAAGGTCGGCCTCGGGTATGGGACGCGGAGCTCTCCGGCCACCCGCAGGTCAACCCGCGGTCGCCCGCTTGCGGCGGCGTACGGACCCTCCGTGCCCACGGCCCCCGGCCACGGGCCGGCGGCCGTCCAGCTGGATCCAGATGCGGACCTCCGTGCCGCCGAGCACGGAGCGCCCGATGCGGACGTCGCCGCCCGTGGACTCCGCCAGCTGCCGCACGATGTCCAGGCCGAGCCCCGTGGACCCGTCGGCCCCCGAGCCCGCGCCCCGCGCCAGCGCGGCCTCGGGATCGGCGATGCCGTCGCCCGAGTCCGAGACGAGGACGATCACCGCGTCCTCACCGCTGTGCACGTCCACCGCGAACGCCGTCCCCTCCCGCGTGTGCCGGAAGACGTTGCCCAGCAACGCGTCCAGGGAGGCGACCAGTTCGGGCCGCGCCACCGGAATCCACACCGGCCGCTCCACCCCCGCGACCCGCACCTCGCGCCCCTCGTCCTCCGCGAGCGCCGACCAGAAGGCCATGCGCTCCTGGATCACCTCGGAGGCGTCGCAGCCCGCGCCGGGGCCGACCGCCGCGGTCTGCGGCTTGGCGTCGCGGGCGGTGCGGATGATCGTGTCGACCTCGCGCTCCAGCTTCTCCACCGCGATGCGGGTCTGCTCGGCCGCCGGACCGTCCCCCAGCGACGCCGCGTTGAGGCGAAGGACCGTCAGCGGAGTGCGCAGGCGGTGCGACAGGTCGGCCGCCAACTCCCTTTCGTTCGCCAGGAGTTGGACCACTTGGTCGGCCATGGAATTGAACGCCACCGCGGCCAGGCGCAGCTCCGTCGGCCCCTCCGCCGGCACCCGCGCGCCCAGCTTCCCCTCACCGAGGGACTGCGCCGCGCCCACGAGGCGCTTGGCGGGCTGCACCATGCGTACGCCGAGCCGGTCCGCCACCGCCACGGACCCGATGATCAGCGCGACGCCGACCCCGGCGAGCACCAGCCACGCCGTGGTCACGCCGTTGCTGACCGCGCCCTCGGGCACGAAGATCTCGACCACGGCGATCTGGCCGGAGCTCAGCGCCGTCGGCTGGAGCAGCGCGAAGCCGCCGTCGACCGTCGCCGTCCGCGCCCGGCCCTCCTTGCGCGTGGTCTCCACCGCGTGCTCGTCGGCCCGCCGGTCGCCGATCTCCAGGGCGGGCGCCTTGTCGATGGCCGGTACGTACACCGCCATCCGCCCCTCGCCGCCCGCCTCGGACGTGGCGACGGCCCGCGTCAGCTGGTCGCGGTCGGTGGTGATGGAGAGCGTGGGGCCCATGCCTGCGGCGTGCCGCTCGGCGTTCGAGAAGGCCCTGTCCCGCGCCATCTCCTGGATGACGAGCCCGAGCGGTACCGCGAAGGCGACCACGACCATCGTCGTGACGGCCAGGCACACCTTGACCAGTGCCCACCTCACAGCGGTGGCTCCAGCTTGACGCCGACACCCCGCAGCGTGTGCAGGTAGCGCGGCCGCGCGGCCGTCTCGCCCAACTTCCTGCGCAGCCACGACAGATGCACGTCGATGGTCTGGTCGTCCCCGTAACTCTGCTGCCACACCTCGGCGAGCAGCTCCTTGCGGGGTACGACGACACCGGGGCGCCCGGCGAGGAAGGCCAGCAGGTCGAACTCGCGCCGGGTCAGATCGAGCCGCGCCCCGTCCAGCTCCGCCTGGCGGCGCAGCGGGTCGATGGCGAGCCCGCCGACCCGTATCTCCCGGCTCGGCGGCGCCTCGCCCGCCGATACGCGCGAGCGGCGCAGCACGGCGGCCATCCGGGCGGAGAGGTGCTCGACGGAGAAGGGCTTGGTGAGGTAGTCGTCGGCGCCGTCGTTCAGGAGCCTGACGATCTCGGTCTCGTCGTCACGCGCGGTGGCGATGATCACGGGTACGTCGGTGATCCCGCGCAGCATCTTCAATGCCTCGGAACCGTCCAGATCGGGCAGACCGAGGTCCAGGATCACCACGTCGAAACGGAAATGGGCCACTTCGCGCAGCGCCTCGAGGGCGGTGCCGACGCTGCGCACGGTGTGCGATGCCTCGGTCAGATGCCGGATGAGAGCGGAGCGTACGAACTGGTCATCCTCGACGACGAGCACACTTGCCATGGGCGGCACCGTACGCCATATGAGTGAGCCCGGTCCTCCTGGGAGACCGGCGACACCGGCGGGGCCAGTGGTGCAGTATGGCTCGCGATGCGCAGAGGACTCATACACGCAATGGCTTGGTCGCTCGCCACGGGCGCGGCGGTCACGCTCTCCTGGTGGGGTGTCCACACGGTCATGGCGGGCACCGCCTACGACCCGCCGCGCGCCGTTCCGCTGGCCGCCGACGGCGACCGCGCGGAGCCGCTCTCGTCCTCCACGCACCGTCCCGACCCGACGCCGACGCCCTCGCCGTCGAAGACGGACAAGCCCTCGAAGTCGCAGAAGCCCCCGGAGAGCAAGCCGTCGAAGACGAGGACGAGCAAGCCGAGCACCCCCTCGGCGCCCGCCTCCACCCCCGGCAACGTGAAGAGCTACTCCTCCGACGGCGGCCGGGTCGTCTTCGACCTCGGCAAGGAGTCCGCGACGCTGGTCTCGGCGACCCCGGCGGCCGGCTGGTCGGTGCAGGTGTGGAAGCAGGACACCTGGATTCGCGTGGAGTTCACGTCGGGCGCCGAGAAGGTCTCGGTGTTCTGCACGTGGCACGACCACGCGCCCGCCGTCGAGATCAACGAGTACTGACCGGGCGGTACAGGCACGTCCTCAGCGGAACACCGAGGGCGGCGGCGCGGGCGATGCCACCGCGCTCGCGTCCGTGACCGCCGCCGCTCCCCCGCTGAAGTCGATGAGCGCCCTGCCGTGCTCGACCCGCGCCGGATGCGAGTCGCCCGCGCTGCGCCGGGTCAGCTCGGCGATCGGCAGCGGCACGTCCGAGCCGACGAGCACCGCGTTGCCGAAGCGCTTGCCGCGCAGCACCGCCGGGTCGGCGATGAGGGCGAGCTCCGGGAAGAGCGTGGCGGCGGTGGCGAGCTGGCCGCGCAGATGCGCGAGCGGCGGCCCGTCGGCGAGGTTCGCCGCGTAGAGACCACCGGGCTTCAGGACCCTGCGTACGTCGCCGAGGAACTCGGCGCTGGTGAGGTGGGCGGGGGTGCGGGCGCCGCTGAAGACATCGGCGATGACGAGGTCGGCCCAGCCGTCCGCGATCTTCGCGAGCCCCTCGCGGGCGTCGGTGCCGCGCACGCGCACCCGCGCCTGCGGGTCCAGCGGCAGCTCGCGGCGCACGAGTTGGATGAGCGCGGTGTCGCGCTCGATGACCTGCTGGGTGGAACGTGGCCGGGTCGCGGCTATGTAGCGGGCGAGGGTGAAGGCGCCGCCGCCGAGGTGCAGGGCCTGGACCGGCTTGCCGGCCGGCGCGACCAGGTCGGCGACGTGGCCGAGCCTGCGCTGGTACTCGAAGTCGAGATACGCCGGGTCGTCGAGGTCGACGTGGGACTGCGGGGCGCCGTCCACGAGCAGCGTCCACGCGCGCGCCCTGTCCCGGTCGGGCATCAGCTCGGCGAGCCCGCCGTCCACCTTCTCGACGACGGCTTGCGCCTCTTCCCGGGACCGCCTGTTCCTTGCCATCGGACCATTATCGGCGCACGGGGACGGCGCGGCCCGATGACCTTGGAGTACTGCCCCACCGCGGGCTCAGCGGCAGTTGTCGGCGGCCTCGATCGTGCGGGCCGCCTGGCCGAGCGCCGCGCGCAGAACGGCGGGGTCGGTGACCGGATCGGCCTCGTCGGGGGGCAGCAGCCAGCCGGTGCCCGCGACCGGGGGCGGCGGGGGCTCCGGCTCGGTGTGCGGGCGGGAGCCGCGGCGGAAGGTCTGCGTACACGCGCTGCCCGGCAGGTCCCAGGCATCCGCGGTGCCGGGCGGCACCAGGAAGCCGAGGGTGTCGCAGCCGTTGTCGTGCAGGACGGGGCCGACGGCGTCGCCCGCCCCGCGGCGCAGGATGTCGACCGCCTCCAGGCCCTGGCGGGCCGGGACGGTGACGAGGTCGCAGAAGCCGGGGGGCTCGGTGGGCCGGACGCCCTGCTGTGGTGGTGCGCTGTGGTCCGGGGTCGGCAGGTGCCGTGCCGTGCTCAACGACGCCCGCGATGCACCGTTCTCCACGCTGATCTCCAACAAGGGGACCCCTCCTCACAAGGGTGGAAGCCGCGTCGCTCCCTCTCCTCATGGTTCAACGCGGGACGGCGTCAACAGCTACGGCGGAATGCCGCCGCAAAGGATGGCACTTCATGGCAGATCATGGGTGAGATATCCGGTTTGTAGCCAAACTCCGCGTGCCGTCCCCATCACAGCGGGTACGTTCGTGCTCCGCCGGAACAGGGGCAGCATCGCCGGATCCACAGGATTCGGCGCACTCCGGCACGATCCGTACGAGAGGGTCAGGCCATGGCGTCGTCACCGATGGCATCGTCAACTCCGTCCCCACGACCGAACCTTCGCTTCCGTCACCTGCGCGGACAGCGCTCGCCGGGCGAGTTCGCCGCCGTGATCCGCCGGGCCGCTCGCGACATCGGGGAGCGCGTCAGCTGCGACGCCCGTTACATCGGACGCGTCGAGGCGGGCGAGATCCGCTGCCCCAACTACGCGTACGAGCGGGTGTTCCTGCACCTGTTTCCCGGCCGGACGCTGACGGACCTGGGGTTCGCACCCCGCTCCGCAGTGCGCGGACGGGGGGCGCGCGCCGGGTCCGGCGCGCCCGCCCCACACACCACGATCCAGCTGTATGAGTCTTCTCCGCCCGGGCCTTGTGGCCCCGAAGAGCACGAGTACGACCCGTACGAGATCCAGAGCCACGAGGAGAGCGACGTGCGGCGTCGCGCATTCATGAGCGGCACGGCCACCGTGGCCGCCGCCTCGATGGGGCCCTTCGGGCTGCTCGCCGCCCCGAACCCGGCCGAGGCCACCGCCCAGCGCGGCGGCAAGGCGGGCGAGGCCGAGGTGAGCGCGGTCGAGGAAGCCGTACGGAAGATCCGGCTGCTCGACGACCGGCACGGCGCCGACGGCCTCTACCGCCGCGCCGCCGCCCCGCTGCGGACCGCCTACGCCCTGCTCGACGCGGGCACCACCCGCCAGTCCACGGCGGACCGGCTGCACGCGGGCGCCGGTGAACTGGCCATCTCCGTGGGCTGGTTGGCGCACGACTCCGGCCGCTTCGACGACGCGCGCTCGCACTACGCGGAGGCGCTCGCGACGGCCCGGATGGCCTCCGATCCGGCCCTGGAGGCACACGCCTTCTGCAACACGGCGTTCCTGGCGCGCGACGCCGGACGGCCCCGGGAGGCGGTGCGGGCGTCCCAGGCGGCAACGCGCGCAGCCCGGCACCTCGCGTCGCCCCGGCTGCTCTCGCTCCTCGCGCTGCGCGAGGCCGGCGGCTGGGCGGGGCTCGGCGACCGGGCCGGCTGCGAGCAGTCGCTGACCCGCGCGCACGCCCTCTTCGACCGGGGCCCCTGTGACGCCGACCCGGAGTGGATGAGCTTCTACGGCCCGGCCGAGCTGGAGGGCCTTGAGGCGCAGTGCTGGTCGGCGCTCGGCGACTGGGGGCGTGCGGTGCGGCACGCGCGGCGCGCGGCGGGCGTGGCGTCGGCGCAGACCCCGCAGTTCACCCGGAACATCGCCCTGTACACCGCGGAGCTCGCCGACGACCTGGCCCGCGCAGGCCGCCCGGACGAGGCGGCGACGGCGGGCGTGCGGGTGATCGGGCTCCTGGACGAGGTGCAGTCATCGCGCATCCAGTCGATGCTCGCCACGACGGCCCGGGTGCTGCTTCCGCACCGGCGCGCCTCGGGGGTGTGCGGCTTCCTGGAGCAGCATGCTTCGTTGCCGCGGGCGGGATAGCCGCCCGTACGCCCTTGGCGGCTAGGCCAGGTGCCCGGTGTCGTTCCACGACTCGACGGCCGGTTCGCCGTAGGCCCAGCCGAGGGTGGAGATCGAGGTCGGGTTGAGGCGGATGCGGGCGGCGAAGTCGACGCCGAGGCCCAGCCAGCGTGCGCCGATGGACCGCAGGATGTGCCCGTGCGCGAAGACCAGGACGTCACGGTCCGCGCCGCGCGCCCAGGCCACCACCTCGTCCGCGCGGGCGGTGATCTGCTCCAGGGTCTCGCCCCCGGGGACGCCGTCGCGCCAGATGAACCAGCCGGGGCGTACGTCCTGGATCTCGGCCGGGGTCATCCCCTCGTAGGAGCCGTAGTCCCACTCCATGAGCGTGTCCCAGGGGGTGGCGCGGTCCCCGAAGCCGGCGATCTCGCAGGTCTCGCGCGCACGCGCGAGAGGGCTGGTGCGCACTTCGACGTCCGGGAGCCCGTCGAAGGGGGCGCGGTGCAGACGCTCGCCCAGGAGCTTCGCGCCGTCGCGGCCCTCTTCGAGGAGCGGGATGTCCGTCCTGCCGGTGTGCTTGCCGGACAGTGACCACTCCGTCTGTCCGTGCCGGGCCAGCAGGATGCGCGGTGCCATGTCGAGCCTTTCCCGAGCCGACGGTCGTCGTCATCGGTCGAGACCATCAGCTGTCATAGAGCGAATTCTGTGGACAGACAGCTGTCCGTACCTTCCATCATCACTCACGCGCCGGATCGCGATCACTGGTGCCCGCCAGGAGCAACCCGCTCGTCGATCTCTGCGTCTAAGACGACCGGGGACCGCCGCAGCGCGCTCTCGCGTACGCCGTAAAGTGAGGCGGCGGCGAACACCGCATGACCAAAGAGGATGGGGGACCGACCGGATGCCGCAGACCGACGCTCCGGGCACCGGGGGCATCAGCGGGCTTCGGCTTCGCTGGTGGACGGAACTGCCGCTGATCGTGCTGGTGTACGCCGCGTACTCGGCCGGCAGGCTGCTGGCGCGCGGCGACGTGTCCACCGCGGTCGACCACGGCCTCGGCATACTCCGCGTCGAGAAGTTCCTGCGCCTGAACGCCGAGAACCCGCTGAACCGTCTCTTCACCGACCACTCGTGGATAGGTGTCCCCGCCGACTTCTGGTACGCGTCGCTGCACTATCTGGTGACGCCCTTGATCCTCGTCTGGCTCTTCCGCAGCCGCGCGGTCCACTACCGCGCCGCACGCGCGTGGCTGATGACCTCCACCATGATCGGCCTGATCGGCTTCACGCTCCTGCCGACCTGCCCGCCCCGCCTGCTGAGCGAGGGCCACGGCTTCGTCGACACCATGGCGCAGTACAGCGACTTCGGCTGGTGGGGCGGCGAGGCGAGTGCGCCGCGCGGGCTCGGCGGCATGACCAACCAGTACGCGGCGATGCCGAGCCTGCACGTGGGGTGGGCGCTGTGGTGCGGGGTGATCCTGTGGCGTCACGGGCGTTCGCCGCTGGCCAGGGTCGCGGCGGTGGGCTATCCGCTGATCACCACGATCGTCGTGATGGGCACCGCGAACCACTACTTCCTCGACGCCGTCGCGGGCGCCGTCGTGATGGGCATCGGGCTGCTCCTGGCCCGGCCGGTGCTGCGGCTCGCGGACCGGGTGAAGGCCAGAATGGGTGTGCCGTTCGCGGCCGCGCGGCCGTCTTCGGGCATGGTGGCGAGGCCGAAGTCGCCGTCCGTCGTGGGCGTGGCCGCGGCCTCGTCAGCCCCAGAGTCCTCAATTGTCAGTGGCGGGTGCCAGACTTCGACAGGTGAGCGAATTCCCCGGCCGCGCAAGCGGCCCGCCGAGCCAGGCGCCGAGCCGAGTGCCCGACCCGCCGAAGCGGGGGACAGCACTCCGACAGCGGCTCGCTGAGCTGCGCGGACCGGACGTCCCCGCGCAGCCGCTCGACGCCCGCGCGCTGGCGGCCCTCGCCGCGAACCCGGGGTGCCGGCGGCGGGCACTGCTCGACGGGGCGGGCGTGGACAAGGCGACGCTCGCCCAGTCGCTCGGCTCCCCCGCCTCCTTCGGGCAGTCGCAGTTCGCGTTCATGCGGGGCAACGCCTTCGAGGCGAAGGTCAAGGCGGACGGCGGCGCGGAGCTGCTGCGTCTGGCGCACGGGCGGCTCGGGGGCGGACCCGAGCCGGTGCCGGGCGAGTCGTCGGTCCCGGACCTGACCGCGGTGGGCCCCGAGGGCCGCGCGGCCCGCACGTCCCTCGCCCTGCGCGAGGCGACGTCCACGGAGGGCTGGACCCTCCTGGACCACCCCATGCTGGCGCTCGACGTCGCCGGGACCCCCGCCTTCCTCGAACCGGACGCGGTGGTGATCCACCCCGACGGCACCTGGACGGTCGTGGAGATCAAGTCCTTCCCGATGATCGACGGTTCGGCGGACGCGGCGAAGGTGGGCGCCGCGGCGCGCCAGGCGGCGGTGTACGCACTGGCCCTCGAGCGGGTGGCCGCGCACCTGGACCCGGCGCCCCAGGTCCGCCATCACGTGCTCCTGGTCTGCCCCAAGGACTTCTCGAACCTCCCGACGGCGTCGGCGATCGACGTGCGCAAACAACTCTCGGTGACCAGGCGCCAATTGGCGCGCCTGACCCGCATCGAGGACATCGCGGCAGCGCTTCCGGAGGGCACGACGTTCGACGTGTCCCGCCCCGCCGCCGACCTGACGGCGGCGGTCGAATCGGTCCCGGCGACGTACGCCCCCGAGTGCCTGGCCGCCTGCGAACTGGCCTTCCACTGCCGCGAACGCTCCCGCGAAGAGGGCGCGGTGACGTCCCTGGGCCGCTCGCTGCGGGGCGAGCTGGGCGGTCTGACGACGGTCGCCGGGGTCCTGTCGGCGGCGAACGGCACATCGGGCGATCCCGCGGACCCGGCGGTGGCGGCACTGCGGCGGGCGGCGGCACTGCGCGCTGAGGCGTTGTCGGGCGTGGGCGCCTCGGGCGGGGAAGCGGCGCGCGTGGGCGCCTCGGGCGGGGAAGCGGCGGGGGGTACGCCGTGCTGACCGCGTATGCGACGCAGCTGCCCGGCGTGCTCCGCCGCGCTGTCTCGTACCGCCACGCTTTCCCGTACCGCCGCGCTCTCTCGAACCGCCGCGCTTTCCCGTACGGCCGCGCTCTCCCGTACAGCCACACCTTCCCGTACGGCCGCGTTCTCCCGTACCGCCGCGCTCTCCCGTACAGCCGCGCTCTCTCGAACCGCCACACCTTCCCGTACGGCCGCGCTGTCTCGTACGGCCGCGCTGTCTCGTACGGCCGTGCTGTCTCGTACGGCCGTGCTGTCTCGTACCGCCACGCTCTCCCGTACCGCCGCGCTCTCCCGTGCGCTGCGGCTGCATCTGGCTTCCCGACCGCCCACCCGTTCCGGAGCTTTCCGGTGGCCGCGCTCCACCGGCCCGCCCATCCGCTGGCCGGTCCTTCGGTGGGCGGATGTCGCCGGGTGATCGGGTGGGCGGGTGGGGAAAATCCGCCGCGAAGCGGCGGGGCAGCAGCGGATGACGACCCGCAAAGGCCGCCGCACCGCGCAGCGCCCCGCGGCGCGTCAGGCGACGACGGCGGCGAACAGGCGACGACGGACAGCGCACCGCCAAAGCCCCGTGCAACGGCCCCGCAGGGAGAGGCGACCCAGTGTCACTGATCGACAACCTCGCCCGCCTGGAGGCGGTGGCCACCGGCCGCGCCCAGCCCAGAGCAACGACCCGGCACCGGCACCTCTCCCAGCGCCCCCTCGTCCTCGTCCCCCTCATCACCGCCGGCGAGGCAGGCGCCCCGCTCGGCGCGCTCGTCGGGACGGAGCGGACCTCGCCCCGCGTGCTCATCGTGCCGCAGCCCCGCGACCGCGACCTGCGCTTCACCTTCCTCGCCCAACTCGCGGACACCGTCCTGGAGTACGTCGACTCGTTCACGGACGACGTCGAGGCGGCGGAACGCAGCGAGACGGACCCGGAGACCGGCAAGCGGGTCAAGGTGGAGGTCGAACTCTGCGCGGACGCACCGCAGTTGATCGTCCCCAGCCGCGCCGGCATCGACTTCGTACGGCTCATCGGCCGCTCCACCCGCTTCCGCCGCACCGCGGAGCAGGACCCTGAGACGCCCTATCCCGCCCCGCCGCGCGTCCCCCTCCTCGGCCGCTGGCTGACCCACTTCGGGGAGCGCGCCCGGGTTCCCGGCTCCTCCCTCCTCGTCGCCATGACCGAACTGCTCTCCCGGCACTGGGCCACCGGGCAGTCCAGCCTGGAGGACCAGCACCTGGGCGCCCTGCTCGCCTGGATCGAGGCCCCGGAAGGCACGTCCGGCGCCGAGGCCGCGCTCCGCGCCGAGCTGGCGCGGGACAAGGACGGCCAGTTGCTCTGCCCGCCCGCGGGCCCCGCCACGGACCCGGCGTTCGACAACCGCCTCCTCGCCCCGGCCATCGAGCGCTACGACCGCGCGCGCGGCACCCTCGCCACCGCCGAGGACGGCATCCAGGCGGACGCCCGCCTCGCCGAACTGGCCGCCGCCGAGCGGGAGATCCGCTCCCTGATCGAGAGCAGGACCCGCCCCACCTGGGACGCGGTGTGGCGCGGTCTCGACGCGCTCTGCACGCTTCCCGAGGCCCCGCGCGCCGCCGACCGCTGGACCCGCGACCGCTGGTCGTTCACCGGCCACCGCGACCGCGTGACGGCGGGCGAACCCCCGCAGCCCCGCGTCGACGACGCAGTGACGGCGGCGAACAAGCTCGCCACGCGCGAGCGCGAACAGGCCAGGCTGGAGGCCCAGGAAGCGCTCGACGACCCGCTGGTGATGGCCGGCCGCAGGCTCGCGGGCGAGGCCTTCGCCGGCGAGGTGACCGAGGTGGTCATGGCGTACAGCGAGGGCAAGAGCCCGAGGCCACGCCCCCTGGTCACGGTCCGCACGGACGACCACCCGCACCTGGCCGAGCGCGCGAAGGTGTACCGCTCGCTGCAGGGCAAGCCGCAGACGGCCGAGTTCGTGACGTACGAGGGCGAGGGAATCGTCGTCCTGCGCGTCACCGACAAGATGGGGCGCGGCAAGGAGCCCGAGCCCGGTTCCGTGCCGGAGAAGGGCGACCGCGTCTGCTGGACGCTCTTCGAGCACGAGCAGCGCGGCGGCCCCAAGCTGCCCGAACCCGAGGCGACTCCCTGGACCCACGGCGGCCCGCCGGGCGACGCCGCCGAGCGCCCTGACCCCGTGACGCCGGAGGACACCCTGTGAGTCCGACCGCCCCCTTCGACCGCGCCTCCTTCGACCCGGGCGCCGCGGCCACCCGCGCCACGGACGCGATCCTGCACGACACGCTGCACGGCGCGCACCGCGGTGTCGTCGTCGACTCGCCGCCCGGCGCGGGCAAGTCGACCCTCGTCGTCCGCGCGGCCCGCGAACTGGCGGCCGCCGGGCGCCCGTTGATGGTGATCGCGCAGACGAACGCGCAGGTGGACGACCTGGTGCTGCGGCTCGCCGAGAAGGACCCCGAGCTGCCGGTGGGCCGTCTGCACAGCAGCGACCCGGACGCGTACGACAAGGCCCTGGACGACCTGCCCTTCGTCCGTACGTCCACGAAGGCCGCCGACCTGGCGGGCCTGGACGTCGTCGTGTCCACCGCGGCGAAGTGGGCGCACGTCAAGGACGTGGAGCCCTGGCGGCACGCCATCGTGGACGAGGCGTACCAAATGCGTTCGGACGCGCTGCTCGCCGTGGCCGGGCTCTTCGAGCGGGCCCTGTTCGTGGGCGACCCGGGCCAGCTCGACCCGTTCTCGATCGTGGGCGCCGAGCAGTGGGCCGGTCTCGCGTACGACCCTTCGGCGAGCGCGGTGACGACGCTGCTCGCGCACAATCCCGAACTGCCGCAGCACCGCCTGCCGGTGTCCTGGCGGCTCCCGGCGTCGGCGGCCCCGCTGGTGTCGGCGGCGTTCTATCCGTACACGCCCTTCCGCAGCGGCACGGACCACGGCGACAGGAAACTCGGCTTCGGTGTCCCGTCGGACGGTTCGGGCCCGGACCGGGTGATCGACGAGGCGGCGGAGTCGGGCTGGGGCCTGCTGGAACTGCCCGCGCGGAACACGCCGCGGACCGACCCCGAGGCCGTGCGCGCGGTGGCCCAGGTCGTGCGGCGGCTCCTGGACCGGGGCGGCGCGGCCACGTCGGAGCGCGGCCCGGAGCCCACGCCCCTGACGGCCGACCGCATCGCCGTCGGCACCGCCCACCGCGACCAGGCGGCGGCGGTGCGGGCGATCCTCGCGGAAATGGGCGTAAGAGACGTCACGGTGGACACCGCGAACCGGCTCCAGGGCCGCGAGTTCGACGTGACGGTGGTCCTGCACCCGCTCTCCGGCCGCCCGGACGCCACCGCGTTCCACCTGGAGACGGGCCGCCTGTGCGTCCTGGCGTCCCGCCACCGCCACGCCTGCATCGTGATCTGCCGCGCGGGCGTCAGCGAACTGCTCGACGACCACCCGTCGACGGAACCGGTCCAACTGGGCGTCACCGTGAAGTTCCCAGACGGCTGGGAAGCGAACCACGCGGTACTGGCCCGCCTCGCCGAACACCGAGTGGCATGGCGACCGTGAACCCGCCGGCGCACCACACCGCAAACACCGGAGGGAGTCCGGCACGCCGCCGGAGGCGGCCAAGAGAAACAGCCCGGATGGCTGGGAAGCGAACCACGCGGTACTGGCCCGCCTGGCCGAACACCGAGTGGCGTGGCGACCGTGAACCCGCGGACACACCACACCCCAAACGCCGGACGGAGTCCGGCACGCCGCCGGAGGCGGCCAAGAGAAACAGCCCAGACGGCTGGGAAGCGAACCACGCGGTACTGGCCCGCCTCGCGGAACACCGAGTGGCGTGGCGACCGTGAACCCGCAGGCGCACCACACCGAACACCGAGTGGCATGGCGGCCCTAGCTCTGGCGGTGCGCGGAAATCCTGGAACCCCCACAGCCCAGGGCCCACGGCCCCCTTGCGCAGCAAGGGAGAATGGAAGTCGGCCCCACGGCCGGAAACCGTACGAGGAGGAAGAACCATGGCGGAGCCCGAGCGGCCCCGGACCGAACAGCGTCTGCGACCCGCGCCCCTGCTCTTCGAGCCCGCGGAAGCAGTCGCCGACCCGGAGCACTTCTTCGACCTGGAGTCGATGGAGGACCCTCGTGAGCTCCTGGCCCGCGCCACCGAGCTGACCCACGCCTTCCGTGCCGCGACGGACCGTGCGGTCGAGTTCCAGGCGATCGCGGCCGCCCAGCTCGCCGACCCCCGGCGCTTCGACCGGCTGACACCCGCCGCGATCGCCGAGCGCGCGCAGTGGACCGAGGACTACGCGAAGAAGATGGTCGAGTTCGGCCGGGACCTGCTGCGCGGGGCCGGTGCGGGCGGCGGCGGTCCGGAGGCCTGAGAGGCGCCGGACAGGGGGCGCGAAGGGCGCTCCGGGCCCCGGAAGAAGATCACGGGGCATATGCCATGGGGGCAAGGTACTCCCTCCCACCCCCTGTTGTCCTGATTTCTGGCAACTCTCAGAAATGGAACCTTCACCACCGGTAGATGTAGTCGCCATGAGCAGCACGCGCCTCCACCCGGATCCCCACCCCGCCGACGTCCAGGACATCTCCGACGTCACCACCGAGGGAGCCGCCTGGCTCGCCTCCGCGGAAACGTATCCCCGCAGCGCCCTGGCCCACTGGCGCAACCGCCCCACCGCCCCGGCCGTCCTGCCCTGCGGCTCCGTCTTCGACGTGGTGAGCGTCCCCGCGGTCTTCGGCCGGCGGATGCTCGACCGCCTGTGGGACGAAGGCCCCGGCTCGGGCCCCGTCGCCGCGCACCGCGGCCGCATGCTGCTCTTCACCGCCCCCGGCACCGCCCAGCGGCTGCCCTCGCTGCTCGAGTGGGAGGAGTGGGGCCGCGCCGTGCCGGGCGTGCTCTGCCACGGCATGGGGGACGCGGTGACGGTGCCGCCGCTCACCGCGGAACACGGGGAGACCGAGCGGTCCGGCCCCCTCGAAGGGCACCTCGAATCGCGCTGGCTCGTCGCCCCCGACGCCCGGCACCCCTGGCTGCCGGGGCCCGAGGTGACGCTCTGGGCCTGCGTCCGCGCGGCCCGTGCGGCGGCGGGCTCCGCGGTCCGTATTTCGATTTTTCCTGGCGGCGATCAGAGTGCTAAGGTCTACGACGTCAGCAGGCGCCGTTAGCTCAGTTGGTTAGAGCAGCTGACTCTTAATCAGCGGGTCCGGGGTTCGAGTCCCTGACGGCGCACAGACAGAAAGAAGCCCCTCGCGCAAGCGGGGGGCTCCTTTCATGTCCGGCACTTTCCTCATGTCCGGCACTTTCCTCATGTCCGGCGCTTTCCTCATGCCCGGCGCTTCCTTCATCCTCGGCGCCGACAAGATGTCGGGGACGGCTCAGCCCACCGACACCTTCACCGTCCACGCCCCCGTCGCCGTCCGCCCCTCGACCTCGATGCGTACGTCCTCGTCCGGCACCGTGAAGCTCTCCCCCGCCCCCACCGGCGCGTCCGCGAGCGGCGGATACACCGATGCGCCCCAGCACGCCTCCGAGTCCGGGTGCGCGTCGATGACCTCGACCGGGCCGCCACCGGAGGGCGCCTCGTTGCGTACGCGATAGGCGAGCACTCCTTCCCGGCAGGTCGCCCGGTCGTTGCCCGCCGCGTCGCGCGCCTCGATGGCGATGGCACTGCCACGGCCCGTGCGCACGACCGCCAGCTTGGTGCCGCCGACGCCACCGCGCGTGGGCCGCGCCGACAGCGGCTCCAGGGTCAGCCGCCGGTCGCCGCCCTCCACGCACACCACCTGCCGCTCGTCCAGCCAGCCGAGCTTCCACTTGTGCCAGCCGAAGAGGTCGGGGGAGAGCCCGAACTGGCTGCCCATGACGTCCCAGTCGCCGACGTGCGTGTCCCAGTCGCCCTCGCCGTCCGTCGGCCGGTGGTAGAGGTCGGGCAGGTCGAAGACGTGGCCGGTCTCGTGGGCGAGGACGTTGCGGTCCGGTGGATGCTGCTCGAAGACCGTGACGATGCGCTTGATGTCCGCGCCGTCGGCCCGCATCGGCCGGTCGAAGTTGACGACCTTCGTCGCGTCCGAGTCGACGCCGGGCGCGTCCGGGTCCGCGACGAAGTAGACGACGTCGTACCGCGAGAAGTCCACGTGCGGATCGGCGGCGGTCACCGCGTCCCGCAGATAGGCGCTGCGCCGTGCCGCGTTCCAGTCGCGCTGTATGGCGTACGCGGTGGAGTAGTCCGGCATCTCGACCCACTCGCGCTGCGGGTGCGGGCGCAGCGCGAACTTGCCGTAGGAGGCGCGGTCGAAGAACTGGCTGGTGGCGGGGAAGTAGTCGGCCGCCAGGTCCTCGGGGTCGATCCGGGGCGGGGAGTCGGGGAAGGAGAGGAAGACCATCACCGCGTCGAGGGTCCGTTCGGGGCGCGGATAGGCGGCGTTCCAGGTGTCCAGGCCCTCCGAGTGATGCGCCGGTGTGCGCTGGAGCGCGCAGGGCACCGCCGAGGTCTGGGCGATCGCGGGACCCGCGACGAGCCCCGTGGCGGCCAGTGCGGTCAGGGATGTGAGGGCGGCGGCCGCGCTGCGCAACCGGGTTCTCTCCCCTCCACGGGTGAGTCCCCAGGGGGGTAGCTGACGCGGCACGTCGACCTCCGGGTGCGGATTGCGGGGCATCCCACCCACCCTGTGATGATTTATTCAAATACGCCCTGTTTGTCTGACCCGGTCGGGTGATGAGCGGCGCGTCGAGTGCTCACGGAACGTCACAAGTGGTCGCCGGGAAGATTGAGGCGCAAAGGAAGCGGTACCGGGTCGAGCAGAAACGATCTGTCGCCGTGTGGGCGCCAAACCCAGGCCGGGCATGCGCCTGTCCTATGCCGGAGACGGCCGCCACGCGGCGCCGCGCTGTGGCTGGATGCGCCCTCGGGCCAGCCCCTATGATCGGCACACTTTCCTGCGCGGGCCCGGCCTCGCCGAACAACTGCACTGCGGGAGCAAGTGGTGAACGGAACGTCTGAAGGCCAAGCGCCCACAGCGGTCACAGCACCCGACCTCGCTGGGGCGCCCACTACGGAGCGTCGCCGTCCGGCGCAGCTGCCCGATCACCGAGCCGCTTTCGCCGCCGCCCCTCTCGCCCTGGGCGTCGTCGACGGCGAAGGGGTCGTCGTCGACGCGAACGACGCGCTCGCCGAGCTGCTCGGCGCGACACCGGACGAGCTGACGGGCCGCCTCGCCGCCGATCTGGTGGACCTGGCGTCGGAGGCCCGCACCTGGCACGCGTACCGCGAGGTGCTCCGCGGCCGCCAGGCGAAGCTGCGCTGCACCCGGCGCCTGAAACACCCCGACGGGCACTCCCTGTGGATCCAGGTCACCGTCGCGCCGATGCCCGGCGGGAGCACGGTGCTGCTCGCCGCCACCGACATCAGCGCCCGCCGCGAGCTGCAGGCCCGGCTGCGGCACCTCCAGATGCACGACCCGGTGACACGGCTGCCCAACCGCAGCCTGTTCTTCGAACGCCTCGCCGCCGCGCTCGAAGCGGGAGCGTACGACGACACGGGCACCGGCCGGATCGGCCTCTGCTATCTGGACCTCGACGGGTTCAAGGCGGTCAACGACACCCTCGGCCACCGGGTCGGCGACCGGCTGCTCGCGGCCGTCGCGGAGCGGCTCACGCGGTGCGCCGACGAGGCGGGCCACGGCAGGACGGCGGCGCCGCTGGTCGCACGGCTGGGCGGCGACGAGTTCGCGCTGCTCGTGGAGGACTCGACGGGCACGGACCAGCTGGCCGACCTCGCCGAAGCGGCGCTCAAGACGCTGCAGGAGCCCTTCGACCTGTCGGGCCAGCGGCTCTCCGTCTCGGCGTCGATCGGCGTCGTGGAGCGGCGGGCCGCCGGGGCCACGACGACGTGCCTGATGCAGGCCGCCGACACGACGCTCTACTGGGCGAAGTCGGACGGCAAGGCCCGCTGGACGCTCTTCGACCCCGAGCGCAACGCCCACCGCATGACGCGGCAGTCGCTGTCGAGCTCACTGCGTCCGGCCGTCGATCGCGGTGAATTCCTGCTGGACTACCAGCCGTTGGTGCGCCTGGAGGACGGCGGTCTGCGCGGGGTCGAGGCGCTGGTGCGGTGGCAGCATCCGCGCTTCGGCCTGCTGACGCCGAATCGGTTCATCGGATTGGCCGAGGAGGACGGTTCGATCGTGCAGCTGGGCCGCTGGGTGCTGCGGACCGCGTGCCGCCAGGCCCGGCAGTGGCAGCTGGACCACCCAGGGCGGCCGCCGGTCTTCGTGAGCGTCAATGTCGCGGTGCGCCAGGTGTGGGACTCGGACCTGGTGGCCGACGTGGAGGAGATCCTCGCCGAGACGGAACTCCGCCCCGAACTGCTCCAGTTGGAGCTCACCGAGTCGGCCGTGATGGGCTCGGCGGGCCGCCCGCTGCAGGCTCTCCAGTCGCTCAGCGACATGGGGGTGCGGATCGCCATCGACGACTTCGGCACGGGCTACTCGAACCTGGCCTACCTGAGCCGCCTTCCGGTGTCCGTCCTCAAGCTGGACGGCTCCTTCGTACGAGGCTTCCAGTACGACGCGGAGGCGGGCGAGGCGCACATCAACCCCGCCGACGAGGTCATCGTCGAGGCGCTGGTGCAACTCGCCCACCGGCTGGGCCTGACGGTGACCGCGGAGTGCGTGGAGACGACGTCCCAGGCGGCACGGCTGCGCCGGATCGGCTGCGACACCGGGCAGGGGTGGCTGTACTCCCGCCCGGTGACGCCGGATCGTATCTCCGCACTGCTCGCGGCGAGTTGAGTCTAGGCGCGGGGCAGCCCGTAGGCGTCGGCGATCAACTCGTAGGACCTCAACCGGACTTCACCGCTGTGCGCGTTGGCCGTGATCATCAACTCGTCGGCGCCGGTGCGCTTGGCGAGGTCGTCGAGGCCGGTGCGGACCTGGTCGGCGGTGCCGTGGATGACGTTGGAGTTCCAGCTGTTGACGAACTCCCGCTCCATGTCACTGAACGCGTACGCCTCGGCCTCCTCGGGAGTCGGGACAAGCCCCGGCTTCCCGGTGCGCAGCCGGACCATGTTCAGCGCGGCGGCAAGAACCTGACGCCGAGCTTCGCCCTCCTCATCCGTGGCGAGAGCCGAGACGCCGATGAGAGCGTACGGAGCGTCGAGCACGGCGGACGGCTTGAACGACTCCCGGTAGAGGTCGAGCGCCGGGATCGTGTTCTGCGCCGAGAAGTGGTGGGCGAAGGCGAAGGGCAGACCGAGGACTCCGGCGAGGCGGGCGCTGAAGCCGGAGGAGCCGAGCAGCCACAGGGGCGGGCGGTGCGGGGACTGGACGCCGCCGGGTGAGGTGGCCTGGACGGGGCCGGGGACGGCGTGGATACGGCCGTACGGGTGCCCGTCGGGAAAGTCGTCGTCCAAGAAGCGGGTCAGCTCGGCGAGCTGCTGCGGAAAGTCGTCGGCGCCTTCATTGAGACGCTCGGTCCTGCGCAGCGCGGCGGCGGTCGCACCGTCCGTACCCGGGGCGCGCCCGAGCCCCAGGTCGACACGCCCAGGAGCCATCGCCTCCAGGGTCCCGAACTGCTCCGCGATGACGAGAGGAGCGTGGTTGGGCAGCATGACGCCGCCCGATCCCAGCCGGATGCGTTCGGTGTGGGCGGCGAGGTGGGCGAGGATGACCGCCGGTGAGGAGGAGGCCACTCCCGGCATGGAGTGGTGCTCGGCCACCCAGTAGCGGTGGTATCCGCGCCCCTCGGCGAGCTTGGCGATCTCCACGCTCTTCTTCAGGGCGTCGGTGGCGGTACGCCCCGCGCCCACGGTCACCAGGTCCAGTACGGAGAGCGGGACCGGCGCGCTGCCGTGCCGCTCGCCGCGGATGTCGTCGCTCGGGTCCACTGTCACGGGGGCCTGCCTCCTGCTGCGCGGTGCTTGTGCGGTATTTCGTACTCCGCAGACCCAACAGGAGGGGGGCTCCGCTTTATTCCCCGATGCCCGGCCCCCTGCCCCGCGGCGCCCCGTAACGAACAGACCTCTCCCACCCACCCGCCCGTAACCCCGCATCCGCCCCTGAACGAACAAGCCTTTCCCGCCCACCCGCCCGATTGCCCCGCAGTGACCAGCGACTACCCGCAGTCGGGAGCGCTCGGGAGGGGACGTGCCGGTATGTCCGCCCGGAGCACGGTTCGCGGCGCTCCGGGACCGCAGCGGCCGGGCGGCCACCGGACGATAGCGAGGACGGACATACCGGCGCGGCACCGACCCACACACGGACCGGCCCACACACGGACCGACCCCGCAGCAGCCGCTACTCCCGAACCTGCACCACCGGCTCCTTGGTGAAGAGCGCCCCCAGGGAGGGGGCGTTCACCCGCCGGGTCGCCAGGCGCAGCGCTTCCCAGACCGTCACCTGGTTCGCCGTCAGGACCGGTTTGCCCAGCTCCTCCTCCAGCGCCTGCACATACGCCGCCGTATGCAGCGCCGTATCCGGGAGCAGGAGCGCCTGCGCGTCGGGGTGGTCGCCCGCGTGGGCCATGGCACGGACCTCCTCCCAGCCCCACGTACCCACCTCCGCCGCAGTGATGATCCCGTTCCCCCGCGTCGACACGACCTCCGTGCCGGCCGCCTTCAGGAACGAGGCGAAGAGGGAAGCGACGTCCTCCGGGTACGTGGCCGCCACGGCGACCCGCCCCGCGCCCACCTCACGTACCGCGTGGGCGAACGCGAAGGACGTGCTGGACGCCGGCAGGCCCGCCGTCCGGGCCAGCGCACGGACCTGGTCGTGCGCGCCCTCCCAGCCGAAGACGAAGCTCGCGCTGGTGCAGGCCCACACCACCGCCTCCGCCCCGGCCAGACGCAACTCCTCGACCCCGGCGGCGAGCCGTGCCGTCGACCCCATCTCCAGGAGCGCGTCCACCCGGTGCGCGTCCTCGCCGATGTCGGTGTGGACGACCTGCAGCCGGACGTCACTCCCCAGCATCTGTTCCATGCGGGGGTACTCGTCCTCAGCCGAGTGACCCGGATAGAGGAAACCAAGTGCGGTCACTTCCAGCCTCCTTCAAGGCAGCGTTGGTGGTCCTTCGGGCAGCCCCCGGGGCGGATCGACCGGTACCACACCGGGCAGCTCGCCCGGCCCGGCGACCGGACCCGCGCCCGGCCTGGCACTCGGATTGATCAGCGCCTGGTAGGGCCCTACGGCATGGGTACCCAGACGGCGCAGGGCGGACCACATCGTCACCTGGTTCGCGGAGATCACCGGCATCTGCAGCTCGGCCTCCAGCTGCGGAATGACGTCGTACGTCGCGAGGTTGGTGCAGCTGATGAAGAGCGCGTCGGCCCCGCCCAGCACCGCCCGCCGCGCCATCTCCGCCACGTCCTTGTACGGCACCTTCCAGATGTGCCGGGTCAGGCCCAGATAGGCGCGACCGGTGACGGACACACCGGATTCGGCCAGGTAGTGCTCCAGGGACTGGGTCACCGACCAGGTGTAGGGCGTGACGAGCGCGATGCGCCGCGCGCCCAGATCGTCGAGCGCTTCGAGCAGCGCGCCCGAGGTCGTGACGGCCGAGACCGCGCCCTCGCGGTTCATGGCCTCGCACATCGCGCGCTCACCCGCGATGCCGCCGACGAAGCTTCCCGACGTGCAGGCGTACGCCAGAACTTCGGGCTCCGCGGCGCTCAGCGCGCGCACCGCCTCGGCGAGCGTTTCGTGCTCGCTGACGAGTCGTGCCAGGTCAAGGCTTACCTCGACGGGCACGTACGGCGTGCGCGTCAGGTGGAGGGAGATCTCGTCCGGCACCCAGCGCCAGAGCTCCCGGTCGAGTGCGAAGTCGAAAGGGGCGACGACACCTACACCGCGTTGAGGGTGTGGTCCGCCGAGGAAAGAGACGTCCATGAGCAGGCCCCAAGTTCGTGCGTGCGTGCAATGGAGGGACCGGCCGGGGCCGGGAGATGCGAAACCGGCGACGCGCCGGGACGTCGGGACGGGGCAGAAGGCGCCGAGAAAGCGCTACAGAGAGTGCTACGGCCTCGTACGGAGCGTACTCAGTCGCGGGGTGCTTGTGATAGAGCACCTCTGTTGACGAAGGTAGTTTCAGGTGCGAGCGTGGTCAATCCGCGCATCTCAGACGGCTCTGGCCGACACAAATCTCAGGGAAGCGGACTCTCATTGCGAAACGGTTTCTCCTCGATGTCCGAATCAATGTCTGATCCGATGTCTGGTCCGATGTCTGAAACAACCGTTCTGGTCCTTGACGCCCCCTCCCCCGCCCCGCCGCCCCGCCTCGGCAGCCTCACCGGGCGCGCCCGGATCCTGCACGCGGACGCGGACACCCTGGCGGCCCAACTCCCCCACGCCGATGTGCTCCTGGTGTGGGACTTCCTCTCGGACGCGGTGCGTCTGGCCTGGCCCGGCGAGGGGCCGAGGCCCCGCTGGGTGCACACCGCGAGCGCGGGCGTGGACCGCCTGATGTGCCCCGAGCTGGCCCGCTCCGACACGCTGGTCACCAACGCCCGCGGCGTCTTCGACCAGCCCATCGCCGAGTACGTGGCCGCCCTCGTCCTGGCCATGGCCAAGGACCTGCCGCGCACCCTCCAGCTCCAGGGCGAGCGCACCTGGCAGCACCGCGAGACCCAGCGAGTCGCCCGAACGCGCGCGTGTGTCGTGGGTTCGGGCCCCATCGGACACGCCATCGTGCGCATGCTGAAGGGGCTCGGGATCATCACCGCCCTGGTGGGCCGCAGCGCGCGGGCCGGCGTCCACGGCCCCGACGAGCTCGACCGGCTCATGGCGCGCGCCGACTGGGTGGTGTGCGCGGCGCCGCTGACGGACGACACGCGCGGGATGTTCGACGAGCGGCGGTTCGGGATGATGCAGCCCTCCGCGCGCTTCATCAACATCGGGCGCGGCGCGCTCGTCGTGGAGGACGCTCTCGCGGCCGCCCTGTCGAAGCGGTGGATCGCGGGCGCGGCGCTCGACGTCTTCGAGCACGAGCCACTGCCCGCGGACAGCCCGCTGTGGACGGCGCCGGGGCTCCTGGTGTCCCCGCACATGAGCGGCGACACGGTCGGCTGGCGCGATGAACTGGGCGCACAGTTCGTCGAGTTGTACGAGGAGTGGGCGGCCGGGCGGCCCCTCTCGAACGTGGTCGACAAGAAACGCGGGTATGTACCCGGGAATTGATCATTCCCCGAGCCACTTCCCTCCCCCTTGAGGAGCGTGCATGACCGAGCTCACGGATCTCACCGCGGTACAACTCGTCGACGCCTATCGCAAGGGCGAATTCAGTCCGGTCGACGCGACACGGGCGGCCCTGCGCAGGGCCGAGGAAGTACAGCCCGCGGTGAACGCCTTCGTGCGCCTCGACGCCGAGGACGCCCTCGCGGAAGCGGAGGCGAGTGCGGAGCGCTGGCGGCGGGGTGAGCCGCGGGGTCTGGTGGACGGGGTGCCCGTCTCGGTCAAGGACATCCTGCTGCAGCGCGGCGGGCCGACCCTGCGGGGCTCCAAAACCGTTCGCGAGCAAGGGAGTTGGGAGGAGGACGCGCCGTCGGTGGCGCGGCTTCGCGAGCACGGCGCGGTGTTCATCGGCAAGACGACGACGCCCGAGTTCGGCTGGAAGGGCGTCACCGACAGCCCGCAGAGCGGGATCACGCGCAATCCGTACGACCCTTCGCGCACCGCGGGCGGTTCCAGCGGCGGCAGCGCGGCCGCCGTGGCGCTCGGCGCGGCGCCGGTGTCGCTCGGCACGGACGGCGGCGGTTCGGTGCGCATCCCGGGCTCCTTCTGCGGGATCTTCGCACTGAAGCCGACGTACGGACGCGTGCCGCTGTACCCCGCGTCCGCGTTCGGCACGCTGGCGCACGTCGGCCCCATGACGCGGGACGCGGCGGACGCGGCGCTCCTGATGGACGTCATCAGCGGCCCGGACTGGCGCGACTGGTCGCAGCTGGGTCCGGCCGAGGGCAGCTTCCGCGCGGGTATCGAAGGCGGCGTACGCGGACTGCGCATCGCGTACTCCCCCTCGCTCGGCGGTCAGGTCGCGGTGCGGCCCGCGGTCGCCGCGGCCGTGCGCCGGGCCGTGGAGTCCCTCGCGGCGCAGGGTGCGTACGTCGAGGAGGCGGACCCCGACTTCACGGACCCGGTGGAGGCCTTCCACACGCTGTGGTTCAGCGGCGCGGCGCGGGTGATCCAGCACCTGCCGCCGGACCGCCGTGAGTTGCTCGACCCGGGGCTGCGGGAGATCTGTGCGCAGGGCGCCCGGGCCAGCGCGCTCGACTACCTTGCCGCAGTTGACGTACGCATGGAGCTCGGCCGTCGCATGGGCCGCTTTCACCAGACGTACGACCTTCTGATCACTCCGACGTTGCCGATCACCGCGTTCGAGGCGGGAGCCGAGGTACCGAAAGGTTCCGGCCATCGGCGGTGGACGGGATGGACTCCGTTCACGTACCCCTTCAACATGACGCAGCAGCCGGCCGCGACCGTCCCCTGCGGGGTGGACCGGGACGGGCTGCCCATCGGCGTGCAGATCGTGGCGGCGCGACACGCCGACGCATCCGTCCTGCGGGCCGCGCACGCGCTGTACGAAGCGGGCGGCGCGAGGATCGCGCCGCCCTCCATCGGCTGAACCCGCGGACGGGTGCGCAGGCGGGGCCTACGCTCTGCGGAAATTCAGCGTCTCGCCCTGCGCGCCCGCGCGCCACAGGTCGTTGCAGGCCTCGGCCATCTGGTCGAGGCCTTCGACCACTTGGCCCCAGACGATGCCGGGGACCCAGCCGACGTCTCCGTTGAGCAGCAGGTTGTTGCGCTCGTAGAAGAGGGCGAGGTCCACGACCGTGGCACCCGCCTTGACGTCCGCGGCCGGTTCGTACCCATAGGCCTGCGTGCCCAGCTGTGTCCCGTTGAAGGAGAAATAGCAGAGGTCGCCGGGGATGGGGGTGACTGTCGGATTCTCCAGGGGCGGCTCGCGGTCCGCGAAAGCCGGAAAGAGGGCGTAGATCTCATTGCGGGCGTACTTCGCGTGATAGACGTCCTCGCTGAGCGGAAGCGCCTCCCACACCGCCGCGCAGGTCACCGGGGCCCGGTCGTCGAGCAGCTTTGCCGTGCACTGAACTCCCCGCTTGGCGAGGGAGACTTCGATGAATCGGTCTGCCATGTGTCCCATGCTCCTCCCTGGGTCAAGACCACAACGATTGCATCAGGGGCTGAAATTGGCCCGCATATCTTGCGTCGAGTCGGGTAGCCGCGCGCCCATGGCTCCACCACTTTGGAACGACCCAGAGAGCAATGAGACAGAGAGCCCCCGTGCCCCGGGCACGGGGCCCGGTGCGGCGCCCCGGAACATCGGGATCCGCCGACGATCACTCCTGTTCGGCGCGGCCGCGGTAGGTGCGGTGGGCGCGCTCGGCGCGGCGGGCTGCAGCAAGGTGCCCACCGGGGACACGCTGGCGCGCCTGAAGTCGCAGGGGACGGTGCGGCTCGGGATCGCGGGAGAGGCGCCGTACGGGTACATCGACGAGGACGGGGCGTTCACCGGCGAGGCGGTGGAGCTCGCGAAAGTGATCTTCAAGCGCCTGGGGGTCGACAGCGTCCAGCCCGTGGCGACCGAGTTCGGTTCACTCATTCCCGGCCTGACCACGCAGCAGTTCGATGTGGTCTCGGCGGGGATGTACATCAACAAGGAGCGCTGTCAGCAGGTCATCTTCTCCGACCCCGAGTACCAGATGCTGGACTCCTTCATCGTCCGCAAGGGCAACCCGAAGAAGATCTACAACTACCAGGACGCCTTCAAGATCAAGGCGAAGATGGGCACGGGCCCCGCCTACGCTGAGATCGACTACGGGATCGCCGCGGGCTACAAGCGGGACGAGATCTCCATCTTCCAGGACCCGGTCGCGGGCATGAACGCCGTCGAGGCCGGCCGCATCGACTTCTTCGCCGGCACCGCGCTGACCGGCCGCGGAGTGGTCCGCAAGAGCACGAAAGCTGAGGCGACCGAGGCCTTCGCGCCCATCGTCGACGGCGAGAAGCAGATCGACGGCGGCGGCTTCACCTTCCGGCCCACCGACACGGAACTGCGCGACGCCTTCAACGTGGAGATCCACAAGATGAAGAAGAGCGGCGAGCTCTTCCGGATCCTGAAGCCGTTCGGCTTCACCAAGGACGAGATGACCACGCTCACCGCTAAGGAGCTGTGCAAATGACAGCGGGACTGTGGGAACACTGGGTTCTGCCCGGTATCTGGATCACCATCCAGCTGACGATCTACAGCGCGGCCCTGGCCGCCGTCGTCGCCTTCGGCATCGGCATCGCCCGCACCCACCGGCTGCGCACCGTGCGCTTCCTGGCCGGTTTCTACACCGAGGTCTTCCGCGGCACCTCTTCGCTGGTGCTGATGTTCTGGATCTTCTTCGTCCTGCCGCAGCTGGTGGGCTGGGCGCTGGTCCCGATGTGGGCGGCCGTGCTCGCCCTCGGGCTCTCCTACGGTGCGTACGGCGCCGAGATCGTGCGCGGCGCGCTCAACTCGGTGGCTCCGGCACAGCGCGAGGCGGGGGTCGCGTTGAGCTTCAGTCCGTGGCAGCGGATGCGTCTGATCCTGCTGCCGCAGGCCATCCCGGAGATGATCCCGCCGTTCTCGAACCTGCTGGTGGAGCTCCTCAAGGGCACCGCCCTGGTCTCGCTGCTCGGCATCGGCGACGTGTCGTTCGCCGCGTACCTGGTGCGCCTGGCGACCACCGAGAGCGCCGAGATCTACACGATCTCCCTGGTGATCTACTTCGTGCTCGCGTTCCTGCTGACGCGCGGAATGCGTTCCCTGGAGCGTAAGACCAAGGCCGGCATCGGCCAGCAGCCCGAGCCGCGCGGCGGCCTGATGGGCAAGCTCAACTTCCGCCAGCAGCTGGCGACTTCACAGGTTCCGAAGAGCTCAGGGGGCGGTGGCGCGTGAACAACGGTACTGACAAGTGGGACTGGGGTGCGGTCGCCGACTTCATGCCGCACTTCTGGGACGGCGTCCTCACCACCCTGCAGATCCTGGCCCTCGGCTCGCTGATCTCGTTCTCGGTCGGCCTGGTGTGGGCGCTCGCGTTCCGCGCGCCCAGCCGCTTCGTGCGGTGGCCGGTCGGCATCATCACCGAGTTCATCCGCAACACCCCGCTGCTCGTGCAGTTGTTCTTCCTGTTCTTCGTGCTGCCGGAGTGGGGCGTCCAGTTCTCCGCCCTCACCACCGGCATCATCGCGATCGGCCTGCACTACTCGACGTACACCGCGCAGGTCTATCGCGCGGGCATCGAGGCCGTACCCGTCGGACAGTGGGAGGCGGCCACGGCGCTGAGCCTGCCCTACCGCCACACGTGGACCGCGGTGATCCTGCCGCAGGCCATCCGCCGCGTGATCCCCGCGCTCGGCAACTACGTCATCGCGATGCTGAAGGACACCCCGCTGCTGGCCAGCATCGGGGTACTGGAGCTGCTGCAGCGCTCGCGCCTCGAGGCGGCGCAGACCTTCCAGTACACCGAGGCCCTGACCGTCGTCGGCATCGCCTTCATCGTCATCGCCTACCCGTCCTCCCTCCTCCTCCGAGCTCTGGAGCGTCGTCTTGTCGTCTGAAAGCACCCCCAAGGAAACGACCAATCCGGCGGTGGACGGCAGCGAGCTGATCCGCTTCGACAAGGTCACCAAGAGGTTCGGGGCGAACACCGTCCTGGACGAGCTCGACTTCTCGGTGGACTCGGGCAAACACGTCACGCTGATCGGCCCGTCGGGATCCGGCAAGACCACGATCCTGCGGCTGCTCATGACCCTGATGAAGCCCGAGGAGGGCACGATCAAGGTCGGCGGGCGCTACCTCACGCACGAGGAGAAGAACGGCAAGCTCGTGCCGGCGAACGAGAAGTACATCCGCGAGGTCCGCAAGAACATCGGGATGGTCTTCCAGCAGTTCAACCTCTTCCCGAACATGAAGGTCCTGCGCAACATCACGGAAGCCCCGGTCACCGTCCTCGGCCTGTCCAAGGACGAGGCCGAGGAGCGCGCCCGCGGGCTGCTGGAACTGGTCGGGCTCACCGAGCACATCGACAAGTACCCCAACCAGCTCTCCGGCGGCCAGCAGCAGCGCGTCGCCATCGCGCGCGCCCTGGCGATGCGCCCGCAGGTGCTGCTCCTGGACGAGGTCACGTCCGCGCTCGACCCCGAGCTGGTGGCCGGTGTCCTCGACGTCCTGCGGGACATCGCGCACACCACGGACATCACGATGCTCTGTGTGACCCACGAGATGAACTTCGCGCGTGACATCTCGGACCAGGTCCTGATGTTCGACTCGGGGCGGGTCATCGAGGCCGGGACACCGGAGAAGATCTTCACCGAGCCGGAGCACGAGCGGACCCGGGAGTTCCTCAGCGCGGTCCTGTGACCGCGTGGCGAAATCAACCAGGCCATGGCCTTGGGTGATGACGTTGGCATATGCCAGGGTGGCGCGTTCCTGCTGACGGAGCCGGAGCGCGCCACCAATCTGGTCAACAGCCGCTCCATAGTGACCCCTTGGCGGCTATCGTGGGACGGAGCCCAGCTGTCCGGAACCGTTCCACGCAGGGGGAAGCCGTGGCGCTGAAGCACGAGCCGACCACGCCGCAGCACTCGGTACAGAGCGCCCTGCGGGTGCTCGAGATCGTCGCCAGGCACGAAGCCGGCGTGACCGACGCCGAGCTGGCCCGGCAGACCAAACTTCCCGCCCCCCAGCTGGCCACCCTCCTTCGCATGCTGCGCCGCGAGGCGTACGTCGAGCAGATCGCCGACGGTGCGTACGTGACCGGTGAGTCCCTCACCCGGCTCGGCTCGGCCCAGCGCCGCGACCAGGCACTGCGGGACAAGCTCCAGGTGACGCTCGACGAGCTGCGCGACTCGATCGGCGCGGCCGTCTACATCAGCCGGTACGAAGACGGCGAAATCAAGATCACCGACTGCGCGGACGGCCCCTGCACCCCGAAGGTCAACGAGTGGGTGGACTTCCGCTCCTCCGCGCACGCCAGCGCGGTCGGCAAGAGCCTGCTGACCCAGCTCGACCTGGACGGCCGCAGGGACCACCTCTCCCGCCACAAGATGGCCCGCCTCACCTCGCGGACGATCACGAACGAGAAGGTCCTCCTGAACCGCCTCGCCGCCCAGCCCGCCACGGTCCCGGTCCTCGACCTCCAGGAGTACGCGGTCGGCACGGTCTGCGCGGCCGTCCCGATCACCGCGGGCTCCTCGGTCGGCTGCCTCGCGCTCTCCCTGCCGGTGGAGCACGCGCACCGGCTGCGCGAAGCGGCCCAGACGCTCAATCGCGGGGCGGCGCCGGTGCTGCTCTCGCTGGCGATCTAGGGGCGGGCCCCCGGGGCGAGCAGCGGGGGAACGCGGGCGGTTCGGAGCACCCTCCAGGACCGGGTATTATTTTCGAGTCAGCACGCGCCGCTAGCTCAGTTGGTTAGAGCAGCTGACTCTTAATCAGCGGGTCCGGGGTTCGAGTCCCTGGCGGCGCACTAGCGATTAGGTCGCTGACCTGGGGCTTCTCGGTTTTCCGAGAAGCCCTTTCGCGTTGCCCCGACCGTCCCGCGACCCTGCGGAAATCCCCACCCTGCTCGACGGCAATCCGCATACCGCCGCTGATCCACGGTTCCTAGCGTTGCTGATGAATCCCGGTGGCTGTGCCGCAGCCGCCGTCCCGCCAGCCTGGAGAAACCGCATGGATCTCGTGACTCTCGCCCTCCCCCAGGAACCCGCGGGCGGCATCGCGGGCTGGGCGGCCGACCTCGTGGACACGATGGGCGGTCCGGGCGCCGGTCTCGCCATCGCCCTGGAGAACCTCTTCCCGCCGCTGCCCAGCGAGGTGATCCTGCCGCTGACCGGCTTCGCCGCCGGACAGGGCGTGATCAGCCTGGCGTCCGCGCTGTTCTGGACGACACTCGGCTCGGTGGTCGGCGCCGCCGTCCTGTACTGGATCGGCGTGCTGTTCGGCCGTGAGCGCATGCATGCCATCTGGGCCAAGCTGCCGCTGGTCAAGGGTTCCGACCTGGAGCGCACCGAGCAGTGGTTCGCCAAGCACGGCACGAAGGCGGTCCTCCTGGGCCGCATGGTGCCGATCTTCCGCAGCCTCATCTCGGTCCCGGCCGGTGTGGAGCGCATGCCGCTGCCGATCTTCCTGACCCTGACCACCGTGGGCAGCCTGGTCTGGAACTCGGTCCTGGTGATGGCGGGTTACTGGCTGGGCGACCAGTGGGACGCCGTGGAGACCTACGTCGGTTTCCTCTCCAAGGCCGTCCTCGTCCTGGTCGTCGTCGCCATCGCCGTCTACGTGGTCATGCGCGTCCGGTCCAAGAAGCGGCCGCAGGCGCAGCCCCAGCACCGCCGTACGTCCTGACCCGCGGCGATGACAGGCAACGCGCCGAACCCCCGTCCCCTTCCCGCCCCTGCTGAGCGATCTTGCCCCGGCGGTGCGGCGGCATTAGTGTCGGCAGGCGTGACGGGGGACCTGGCGGTGAAGCCGACGGCGCGCCTCCTCAAAGCCGCAGGCGTCCTGCTCAGCTGCTTCACCGCCCTGCTCGGCCTGCTGTACTTCATCCTGGCCGGCGCCCTGCTCGGCGCCTTCCTGCTGTGGCCGCGCACCCGCGGCAGGGCCTACGCCCTGCTCGCCGCGGGGGCCCGCAGGCTCGCCGCCCTCGAACGTTCGAGGCGCTCGGTCTTCTTCCACGACAGGTTCCCCGAGCACCACGCCTCCGACCAGCAGGTGCTGCGCTACCTCGCGGCCCGCACGTACACCGGACTGCTGTGCGGCGTCGTGGTCGGACTGCTCGTCTTCGGCGTCGTCCTGGCCGGGCTGCTCGCCGCGGGCGTCGCCCGGTCCACGATGACCTGGCAGGAGCTGCTGCCCCAGGTGGTGCTCGGCGGCGTCCTGCTCTTCCTCGACGTACAGGGTCTCCACTCACTGGCCGCCCTGGACGCCCGCCTGGCCCGCGAGTGCTTCGGGCCCTCGGAGCGCGAGCTCCTGGAGCGGCGCATCGACGAACTGGCCGCCAGCCGCGCCGCGGTGGTGCACGCGGTGGACACGGAGCGGCGGCGCGTCGAACGCGATCTGCACGACGGCGTCCAGCAGCGGCTCGTGGCGCTGGCCATGCTGCTCGGGCGGGCCCGCCGCAGCAAGACTCCGGAGCAGGCGGACGCCCTCCTGGAGCAGGCGCACAAGGAGTCGAGGGAAGTCCTCACCGAACTGCGCGAAGTGGCCTGGCGGGTCTATCCGTCGGCGCTCGACAACCTCGGTCTTCAGGAGGCCATCGGCGGGGTCTCCGAGCGGTGCAGCATCCCGATACGGATGGAGTACGACGTTCCCGAGCCGCTGGCGCCGTCCCTGGAGACGGCCGCCTACTTCGTCGTGTCCGAGGCCGTGACCAACGCGGCCAAGCACTCGTCGGCCGAGGACATCTTCGTCAGCGTCAAGGCGTACGACACGTCCCTCGCCATCCTGGTCCGCGACAGCGGTGTCGGCGGCGCCGATCCGGCGGGCAGCGGTCTGACCGGACTGCACAGCCGGGTGGCCGCGCTCGACGGCAGCCTGAACGTCCACAGCCCCGTCGGGGGCCCCACCACCATCACCGCGGAGCTGCCGTGCGCGTAATTCTCGCCGAGGACTCGACCCTGCTGCGAGAAGGGCTGATCCGGCTGCTCACCGAGGAAGGCCACGAGGTGCTCGCCGGGGTGGGTGACGCCGTCTCGCTGCTGCGTGAGATGGAGACGCAGACGCCGGACATCGTGGTCACCGACATCCGGATGCCGCCGACCCACACCGACGAGGGGCTGCGCGCCGCGGTGGAGATCCGCAAGCGCTGGCCCGGCGTCGGCGTGCTCGTGCTCTCCCAGCACGTGGAGCGCAACTACGCGGCCCAGCTGTTCACTTCGAACGTCGAGCGGGTCGGCTACCTCCTCAAGGACCGCGTCGCGCAGGTCGACGAGTTCCTCGACTCGCTGGAGCGCATCCACGCGGGCGGCGCCGCCATCGACCCCGAGGTCGTACGGCAGTTGGTCATCCGCACCACGCACACCGACCCCCTCTCCCGCCTCACCCCCCGCGAGCGCAGCGTCATCGAGGTGCTTGCGCAGGGCCACACGAACGCGGCCATCGCGCAGAAGCTGCACATCTCGCAGAGCTCGGTCGAGAAGAACCTCAACATGATCTTCGACAAGCTGGATCTCTCGCACACCACCGGCTACAGCCGCCGGGTGCTCGCGGTGCTGCGCTACCTGGAGTCCTGACACCTCACGGACGGCGCCCGGCCCCGGACCGCCCCGCACATATCCCCCGCACCGGTGAGGACAGCGTCGCGGGGCCGCCGCGATACTGGCACGGCCTCCTGCCCCGAGGAGCCGCCCGATGCAACGTCCCTTCCTCGCGCTGTCCCGGCTGCGCACCGCCCACCCCTACGCGGTGGACACCGCGCTCGCCGCCGTGGTGCTCTTCGCCGTCTCGCTCCAGTTCCTCTTCCCCGACGAAGGGGGCGACGAGCTGAGCGCGGCCGGGTTCGCCCTCGGTGCCGGGACCGCGGTGCCGCTGATCTGGCGCCGACGCGCGCCCTTCGCCTGCGCAGCCCTGATCGCCGTCTTCACGCCCGCCATGGCGCTCTACCACCGGCCGCCGCCCGACGTCTGCTTCGGCGGCATGGTCGCCCTCTACACCGTGGCCGCCCTGAGCACACCGCTGAAACGGCGCTTCATGCTCGTCGGCTGGCTGATGGGTGCCGCCGTGACCATGACCTTCAAGGAGCACGCCGAGCCGTACGAATACCCCTTCCATCTGCTCAGCCTCATCAGTGCGTACGCCCTGGGGGCCTTCGCCCGCGTGCAGCGCGCATACACCGCCGCCCTGGAGGACCGGGCCCGGCGCCTGGAGCGGGAGCGCGCCACCGAGACGGCGCGGGCGGTCAGCCAGGAGCGCTCCAGGATCGCCCGCGACATGCACGACATCCTGGCCCACGCGGTGAGCCTGATGGTGGTCCAGGCGGAGGCGGGGCCCGTGGTCGTCCGCAGCGACCCGGACCGTGCGGTGGGGGCGTTCGACGCGATCGCGGGCGCGGGGCGCGACGCGATGGTGCAGTTGCGGCGAATCCTCGGCGTACTGAGGGAGTCGTCGGCCCCGGGGGACGGCGGACGCGTCCCGCAGCCGACACTCGCGGCGCTCCCGGAGCTGACCGCGCTGGTCGAACGGGCGGGCCTGCGCGTGGAGTTGAGCGAGACGGGCGAGCCCCGCCCGCTGCCGCCCGACGTCGAGGTGGCCGCGTACCGCATCGTCCAGGAGGCCCTGACCAACTGCGTCAAGCACGCGGGAGCGACGGAGGCGACCGTCCAACTGGGGTGGTCCGCAGCTGAGTTGACGCTCAAGGTCCAGGACGACGGAGCCGGGTTCTCCGCCGACGAAGGCGTGGGGCACGGACTCGTCGGCATCCATGAACGCGCCGCCGCCTGCGGTGGCACCGCCGAGGCCGGGAACGGTCCCGATGGTGGATTCCGTGTCGCCGTACGGCTGCCCACGGCATCCTTGGGGGATGAGCATCCGGGTGGCGGTCGCCGACGATCAGGAGCTGGTGCGCAGCGGCTTCTCCATGATCCTTGAGGCGCAGCCCGACATCGAGGTGGTGGCGGAGGCGGGTGACGGCGCGGAGGCGGTGGCGGCGGTGCGCCGGCACGCCCCGGACGTCATCCTCCTGGACATCCGCATGCCGGGCATGGACGGCATCGAGGCGGCCCGCCAGGTGTGCGCGCAGTCCAGCTGCCGGGTCGTCATGCTGACCACCTTCGACCTGGACGAGTACGTGTACGAGGCGCTGTACGCGGGGGCGAGCGGCTTCCTGCTCAAGGACGTCCGCAGGGACGACCTGGTGCACGCGGTCCGGGTCGTGGCCGCCGGGGACTCCCTGCTCGCGCCCTCGGTGACCCGGCGGCTGGTGGCCGACGTGGTCCGGCGCCGCCGCACGGAGGCCGGCGCACCCGCCGTGTCGCCGTCCGAACGCCTCGCGGTCCTCACCGCCCGCGAGGAGGAGACGCTGCGGCTGCTCGCCCGGGGGCTCTCCAACGCGGAGATCGCGGCGTCGTTCGTGGTCAGCGAGCACACGGTGAAGACGCACGTCAGCAACGTCCTGTCGAAGCTGGCGCTGCGGGACCGGGTGCAGGCGGTGATCTGCGCGTACGAGACGGGGCTCGTGATCCCGGGGAGCTAGGCCCCCCGCCGTCGAACTGCCGCCGCTTCTCCCGTGACCTCCCTGGCCCTCCCCTGCCTTCCCCGGCCCTCCCCCGCCCGACGGAGACCTACCCCGCACGGGGGAGACGGCAAGACCGCCCGCCACGGCGATCCGCCGCACACGGGCACGGGGCGACGCTGAGGGGCGACCCGGACCCCGTCCATGGAGGAGGCAGAGCCATGCTGGCCGCCCTCGCCCGCACAGCGACCCGACGCCCACGAACCGTCGTCCTCATCTGGCTCCTTCTCCTCGTCCTCGGCCTCGGCTTCGGCACCCGGGTCTTCGGCGACCTGACCTCGTCGGTCGAGGACGTCCCCGGCAGCGAGTCGGTCGTCACGGAGGAGCGCCTCGCCGAACTCACCCCGGAGGGCGAGGACTTCAACGCCGTCGTGTCGGCGTCCGCCGTCGAGACCCCGCAGCTCCGCGCGCAGGTGGGCGACGCCGTCGCTGACGTACGGAAGCAGCCGGGCATCGCCGAGGTGCCCGATCCGTACACCACCCGGGGCCTGGTCGCCCAGGACGGCAAGGCCCTGCTCATCCCCGTCGCCCTCAAGGGCGGCCTGGACGACGACGCCGAGGAAGAGGCCGTCGGCGACGCCGCCGACCGCCTCCGGGAGATCAGCGCCGGCGAGGTGGCGGTGAGCGGCGGGCCGCTGCTCGGCGAGCAGATGGGCGGCAGGGCCCAGGAGGACGTCGCGCAGGCCGAGTTGATCACCTTGCCCGCCGTGCTGGTCGTGCTCCTGCTCATCTTCGGCGGGCTGCGGGCCGCCGGGCTGCCCCTCCTGGTCACCGTGAGCGCCGTGGCCGGTGCCTTCCTGACCCTGTACGGGTTCAGCCAGTTCACCGAGATCTCCGTCTACGCCGTCCAGATCGTCACCATGCTCGGCCTCGGCCTCGCCGTCGACTACGCGCTCCTGATGGTGATCCGCTTCCGCGAGGAACGGGGGAAGACGGACGACGTGGCGCGGGCCGTGCACGCGACCGTCGCCCGCGCCGGGCGCACCGTCCTCTTCTCCGGTCTGACGGTGGCCATCAGCCTGTCGGGGCTCGTCTGGTTCCCCAGCCCGTTCCTGCGCAGCATGGGCCTCGCGGCCGGTGCGGTGGTCGTCGTCGACATGCTGGCGGCGCTGACGCTGCTGCCCGCGCTGCTCGCCCTGTTCGGCGGCAAGATCGCACCGGCCGGGTCGAAGTCCCGTACGAGCAAGCCGACTTGGTGGCGTGCGAAGTCAGACCAGGCCCCTGAGCCCGGAGCCTTCTTCGCGCGCCTCGCCCTCTTCTCCGCCCGGCGCCCCTTGGCCGTGACGACCACCGTCGTCGCCGTCCTCACCCTGCTCGCGCTGCCCGCCTTCGGGATGCGGATCAACATCGGGGACGCGCGGCAGCTCCCGCACGACACCGAGGCCCGGCAGCTGTACGACACCGTGCGCGAGCACTATCCGGCGGGGACGGACACCGACCCCGTCCAGGTGCTCATCGGCCCCGGCGCCGAACCCGACTGCGAGGACAAGATCCGTGCCCTGCCCGGGATCAGGGCGGCCGACGGCGAGCGGCTCTCCGACGGCACGATCCTGCTCGAACTGACCCCGACCGGCTCCGTCGACGGTCCCACCGCCACCCGGCTCGTGGAGCAGGTGCGCGACCTCCGCGGCGACGAACCCGTCCGCGTCACCGGCAACGCGGCGAGTCTCGTCGACTTCCGCTCGATGCTCGCCGAGCGCGCGCCCTGGGCCGTACTGACCGTGCTCGTCGCCCTGTTCGGCCTGCTCTTCGCCTTCACCGGCTCGCTGCTGCTCCCGCTGCGTACGCTCGCCACCACCCTGCTCAGCCTGGGCGCCGCGCTCGGCGTCGTGGTGTGGGTGTTCCAGGACGGGCATCTCGCGGGGCTGCTCGGCGGTGAGGGGCTCGGGGCGCTGAGCCTGACCGCGCCGCCGCTGATCATCGCGATCGCGTTCGGACTGGCCATGGACTACGAGCTGTTCATCCTGTCCCGGATGCGGGAGACGTGGCTGGAGACCGGCGACCACCGTGCCGCCGTCGTCGAGGGGCTGCGCCGCTCGGGCCGCGTGGTCAGCTGTGCGGCGCTGCTGCTCGCGATCGTCTTCGGCGGCTTCATGACCGGCGGCTTCTCACCGATCCTGCAGATCGGGCTCGGTCTGACGCTCGCGGTGCTGATCGACGCGACCGTGGTCCGGATGTTCCTCGTCCCGGCGACGATGACGCTGCTGGGCCGCCGTGCCTGGTGGGCGCCGCCGCGCCTGCGGAGGATGCACGAGCGGTACGGGCTGCGCGAGGAGCCGTCCGACGACCCCGTACCGGTCAGGCAAGCACCACCCAGTCCATGACCAGGGCGGCCACCAGGCCGACGGCCAGAAGGTAGCTGCCGAGCCGGGTCCGTCCGCGCCTGCTGAGTTCGATCACCAGGCCGCAGAGGACGAGCAGCAGCCCGTACACCCCCACGACCAGGACGGACGACCGGCTCGCCAGGCGTACGGCGAGCACTGCGGCCGCCGCGGCCATCAGCACCGAGGCCGCGGCGATCCGTATGCGCCGGGCCTGGCGCGGCGTGAGGCCTGCCCGTGTCTGGTCTGACGTGCTCATGGTTCAGGATCGTAATCGACCAGACCGATGGCCACTGCACGCTTTGCTTTCCGGGGCCATCCGGGGGCCTTCCGGGGGCTTTCCGGGGGCTTTCCGGGGCTTGCCGGGCTTTCCGGGCTCAGGCCCGCAGGTACGCGAGGACCGCGAGCACCCTGCGGTGGGTGCCGTCCGCGGGCGGCAGGTCGAGTTTCCCCAGGATGTTGCCGATGTGCTTGCCCACCGCGGCCTCGCTGACGACGAGTTCGGCGGCGATCGCGCCGTTCGACCTGCCCTCGGCCACCAGGCCGAGGACCTCGCGCTCGCGCGGCGTGAGCTGGGCGAGGGGGTCGCGGCGGCGCCTGAGCAACTGCCGTACGACCTCCGGGTCCACGACCGTGCCGCCGTCCGCGACCCGCGTCACCGCGTCGGCGAACTGCTCGACCTGGCCCACGCGGTCCTTGAGCAGATAGCCGACGCCGGTGCCGTCGCCGGTGTCCAGGAGCTCGGCGGCGTACGAACGCTGCACGTACTGACTGAGCACGAGGACCGGCAGCTCGGGCCGTTCGGCGCGCAGGGCGAGGGCGGCGCGCAGGCCTTCGTCCTGGAAGGAGGGCGGCATGCGTACGTCGGTGAGGACAAGGTCGGGGTCGTGCGCGTCGACGGCGACGCGGAGCCCTTCCGCGTCACCGAGCGCGGCCGGTACGTCGTGCCCGAAGCGGGTCAGCAGCCCGATGAGACCTTCGCGGAGCAGCACGCTGTCCTCGGCCACGACGATGCTCAGTCGGCGGTGAGTGCTGGGGAGTGCTGGGCTCGGCACGGGATCTCCACGGACAGTACGGTCGGCCCGCCGGGCGGGCTGGTGACCGTCAGTGTGCCATCGAGCACGGCGATCCGGTCCGCGAGCCCGGTCAGCCCGCTGCCCCGGGAGGGGTCGGCGCCGCCCTTGCCTTCGTCCCGCACCTCGATGCGGAGGGTTCCGTGCTGATGTCGGGCCTTGATGCGGGCGCGGGGTGCTTCGCTGTGGCGGGCGATGTTGGTGAGGGCTTCCCGGGTGGTGAAGTACCCGGCGGACTCGACGGGTTCGGGGAGGCGCGGCAGGCCGTCGAGGTCGGTGTCGACGGGAACGGGGGACCGTTCGGCGGCGTCCTCGATGGCGGCGGCGAGGCCGTAGTCGGCGAGGACCTGGGGGTGGATGCCGCGGATGAGTTCGCGCAGCTCCGTGAGGACGTTCCCCGCCTCGTCGTGGGCCGTGGCGAGCCGGCCGGCGAGGGGGCTGCCGGGGGTGGCGTCGAGCCGGGCGAGGCCCAGGGCCATGGTGAGGGCGACGAGGCGCTGCTGGGCCCCGTCGTGCAGGTCGCGCTCGATGCGGCGCCGCTCGGCCTCGAAGGCGTCGACCAGGCGGGCCCGGGAGCGGGTCACCTCTGCCAGTTGGGTGGCCGCCTCGGCCTCGCGCGGGGCGAGGAGGAGGCGGGCGAGGGCGGCTCGGGCGGTGGCGTAGGCGCCGAGGGGATAGAGGAGCGGGGCGAGGAGGGCGAGGCCGAGGAGTGCGAGGGCGAAGGCGTGCGGATAGCCACTGACGAGCCAGAGCTTGGCGGCGCGTATCTCGCCTCCGTCGAGGGCCAGTTGGGCGGGGGCGGCGATGAGGACGGCGGGGCCGCCGAGGGTGCAGATGAGCACCAGGAGATCGAGCGGCCACAGGACGAGCGCGAGCAGCACGGCGTACGCGAACTCGCGCCAGGTGGCCTGCTCCGTGAACCGAAGCGTGAACCAGGCGGGGATGCCGGGAGCTTCGGGGGTGCGGTGGGGACTGGGAGCACCGGATGGATCGACGAGGGCGAGCCGACGCCGTTCGAGGGCGGCGACGGGGATTCCGGCAAGGGGAAGCAGGGCGAGGAGGGGCAGCCCTACGAGGAGGAGGGCGAGGGCGGCACTGACGCTAACGGCAACAAGCCCACAGAGAAGCAGGAGAATCCCCAGCAGCACACCCCCGAGGAGATACCCGACGCCCCTCCAGGGCGCACTGGACCCCAGATACCCCCGCCGCCGAACCCCCACCCAGACGCTTTCCCTGACCATGGGGGCCACGGTATGCGGGGGCGGTGCCGCACGGGCTGCGGGTCCGGTCTGTGGGTGGGTGGGAAAGGCTTGTTCGTCCAGAGTCGGATGCGGAGTTACGGGCGGGTGGGCGGGAAAGGCCCGTTCGGCCAGGGTCGGATGCGGAGTTACGGGCGGGTGGGCGGGAGAGGCCCGTTCGGCAAGGGGCGGATGCGGAGTTACGGGCGGGTGGGCGGGAGAGGCCCGGGAGACGGCACCGGCGCCGGCGGCAGCAGCCCCTCACGGGACTGGGCCCGGTACTGGTCCAGCAGGGCAGTCTCCACGTCCGGCGTCAGACGGTGATACGCCCCCGCCCCGGGGGCAGGCCGCCACCACACAGGATCCCCGCAGCGAAACCCCTCCCCCCGCAAAACCGCCCTCGCCACCTTGTTCGTCGCCGTCACCGGCATCCTCTCCACCACCCGCACGAACCGCGGCGCCATCTTCGTGCCCAAGTCCGGCTGGGACAGCAGGAATTCCGCGAAGGACAAGGGGTCGAAAGCCACCCCCGCCCGGGGCGCCACCGCCGCCATCACCTGATCCCCCGCCACGGGGTCCGGCACCGCGTACACCGCGACCGCCACCGCCCCCTCCCACCGCGCCAGAATGTTCTCGATCATCGCCGCCGCCAGGTTCTCGCTGTCCACGCGGAGCCGGTCGTCCGTACGCCCCGCGAAGTAGAGGAACCCCTCCCCGTCCCGGTAGAAGAGATCCCCCGTCCAGTACCAGCCGTCCCGCAGCCGCGCCGCGTCCGCCTCCGCGTTGCGCCAGTACCCCTCGAAGGGCGTCCGGCCCTTGTTCACCAACTCCCCTATCGCCGACTTCCCGTTCAGGAGCCGGCCGTCCTCCGTGAAGACGGCGGGCGGGCACTCCTCCCGCGTCACGGGGTCCACCACCGCCAGCTCGTCCCCCGGCGCCGCCCGCCCGATCGCCCCGGCCGGCGTCCCCGGCGCCCGCTGGATCGCCGCCCCGCCCTCCGAGGAGCCGTACCCCTCGACCAGGCGCACCCCGAACCGCTTCTCGAAGCGCGCCGCGTCCACCGCCCCGGCCTCGGTGCCGAAGCCCAGGTGGAGGGGGTTGTCCGTGTCGTCGGCCTTCTCCGGCGTAGCCAGGACGTACTGCACCGCCCTTCCCACGTACGTGAAGTACGTGGCCCCGTGCGCCCGTACGTCGTCCAGGAACGCCGAGGCCGAGAAGCGGCGCCGCAGCGCCACCCCCGCCCCGGCCGCCAGCGCGGGCGCCCAGTCCGCGATCACCGCGTTGCCATGGAACATCGGCATGCAGATGTAGTGGACGCCCTCCGGGCCGAGGCCGAAGTGGCCGACCAGCGACTGTCCCGCCGCCGCCAGGCGGCCCTGGCTGCAGATCGCGGCCTTGGGCGCCCCCGTCGAGCCGGAGGTGAAGTAGAGCAGCATGCGGCTCGTCGGCGTCGCCGATCGCGATATCTCCGGGTGAGCCTGCGCGTAGGGCGCCAGGAGTTCCGCGTACGCCTGCGTATCGGTCACCAGGATGCGCAGGCCCGGGAGTTGCAGGCCGTCCAGGAGCGGGAGATGGGCCCGTTCCGTGATCAGGACCGCGCAGTCGGTGTGCACGATGTCGCGGGCCAGCTCCGCGCCCCTGCGCGTGGGGTTGATGCCCGCCACGGCCGCCCCCGCGAGCGCCGCCGCGCTCAGCCACAGCGGGTACTCGGGGGTGTTGTCGAGCAGCACGCCGACGTGCGGCTCGGCACCTCTCGGCAGCAGGTCGGCGAGGAGCGCCGCCCGCGCCGCCGCGCCCGCTGCGACCTGGTGGTGGGTCAGCTCCTGGTGCTCGAAGCGCAGTCCGGGGCGGTGGTCGCCCCAGCGCGCCCGCACGAGTTCCGCGACGGTGCTCCCGGTGGACTTCATGGCCGCGCACCATAATTGATGGGCCGTCAGATAGGGAGGGTGTCTACGGGAGCTCTGACCCGAACAGGTCGTTCGCCGACACCATGAAGAAGACGCAGAAGGCGAGCACGACGCCGAGGAAGCAGAGGGTGGCGACCGTGCCCGCCGCGTTCTTGAAGGGGCTCGGCTCGTGCGCCGTCGCCTTCTCGGGGCGGTCGGCCGCGTAGTGCACGGTGACGAAGTCGCCCTCGACGGTCGTCGCGGGGCCGTTCTCCTCCTCGAACCTGAGGGGGCGCCCCGCGGATGGCGTGAACTCGTAGACGTGGTGCAGCGTGGTCGTGGTGTGGCCGCTGTCGCTGCGACTGCTGGTCGTGGTGTACGTACGCAGGCAGCGCCCCTCGGCCGTCAGCCCGCTCGACCACGCCTGCCGCAGCTCCAGGGAGCGCCTGACCACCTTGACCGCCATCACGATCGCCACCGCGCCGATGGCCACAGGCACCACGACAAACATGAACTCCACAACTGCCCCCCGGTGATCGATGCCGTTCCGCGCACACCGTCCTGGTCGTGGACGGCGTGCGCAGAACCTACCCGTGGGGAGCGCCGTGGAGCCTCAAGCCCTGCTCAGAACTTGACGTCGGAGCAGGCGTAGAACGCGTTCGCCGTGTCGTGGACGGTCCACACCGCGACGATCACGTGATGTCCGCTCCTGCCGCCGGGGATCGCCCCGGAGTGCGAGAGCGTGGCGGGCGGCTGCTGGCCGTTGTAGGGGACGTTGAGGAACGGGGTCGTGTCGAGGGCGGCCCGAGTGACCGGCTTGCTCTCGTCCCAACCCTGCTTGGTTATGTAGTACTTGAAGTCGGTGGTGCGGTGCCGTGCCGTGAACTGCCAGCGGAAGGTGTAGTTCTGACCTGCGCTGACGCTGGTCGTCGGCCAGGCGCCGCCGCCCGGCGCCTTCGGCTGGTTGAGCGAGTCGAAGCCGCCGACGCCCGCCGAGCAGATCTTCCCGTCGGCCGGACCGGACGCCGGGAAGCCCTTGGGGCCCTCGACGCTCTGCGGTTCGTACTGGATGGAACCGCAGCCGCTCACCGTGCCGTTGGCACAGTTGATCTGGCGGCTGGCCGGCAGGTCGGTGTAGCCGTGGCTGCTCGCGCCACCGGACGAGAGCGCGAGGGCCCCGAACGTGGTGGCGCCGAGCATGGCCGCGTACATCTTCTTGTTTCGCATGCTGCCGCTCCAGGGGGAAACGTGGGGGTTCCGTGAGCCGTGCGCGCGCTGCGGCACTGCGGGTGCAGTGGGTGCAGTGGGTACTGCGGTCTAGACCAAGCCCAGATTATGGGCGGTAGTTGAACATGTCCATACCAATAGTGGAGACGATCCGATCGCAGCGTTCGCGCGACTTCTCCACGAGGTCACCGTTGGGGCCGTCGTTCGTCGCCACCCACGCCGCCGCCCCGTCGGCCGTCCGGCCGCCCGCCAACTGCCGTTCGATCAGGCGCAGTTGACGTACCTCCGCAGGTGCCCGCACGTACCAGCACTCCCCCATCAGCCGCCGTGCGTCGCGCCAGCCGGGCAGATCGCAGGCGAGATAGTTCCCCTCGGTGACGACGAGACGGGCGCTCGGCGGGACCCGGTGCCGGGCGGAAACCGGCTCGTGGAGAGTGCGGTCGTAATCGGGTACGTAGATGTCGTGCCCGGTGTCGTCGAGGACCCGGGTGAGGAGCGCGACGTATCCCCGGACGTCGAAACTCGGCTCCGAACCCTTGCGGGCGGTGAGGGCGAGGCGCTCCAGCTGGTCGTTCGAGAGGTGGAAACCGTCGAGCGGCAGATACGCGGCGCCCTCGCCGACCGCCTCCACCAGCGCCCGCGCGAACGTCGACTTCCCCGCGCCGGGCGGCCCCGCGATCCCCAGGAGGGTGCGGGGCCGGTCGGCGGTCAGGCTCCAGGCGTCCCGGGCGAGGTCCGCGAGGCTGGGGGCACGGTCGGTTCGGGCGCTGTCATCGGTCTCCATGCCCCGTATAGAACGCCACCGTCAGGTCCTTGACCAAGGCCTTGCGCTCGTAGTCGTCGAGCTCGACCAGGCCGCGGGTGGTCAGCCGGGTCACCGTGTCCTCGACGGAGTCCACCACCGAGGTGAGCACGCTGTCGCGGTGCCGTGCGTCCAGGGCGGCGACGCGGCGCAGGCGCATGGTGTCGGCGATCTCGGGGGCGTACTCGATGCGGGTCGGCTGGGCGGAGAAGATCTCGATGCCGACCGGCTCGGCCTCCACCGCGAGCATCCGGGTCAGCGCGTCACCGACGGCGTCGGCGTCGCGCAGGGTCGGGGTGTCGTCGTGGAAGGCGTCGGCGGGCAGCCGGGACAGGACGCGGGCGGTCGCCGCCTCGACGCACTCGCGCAGATACTCCTGGTGGTCGGCGACGCCGAGCGTCGCGCGCGCCGCGTCCTTGACCCGCCACACGACGAGGACGACGACCCGCAGCGCGACCCCGCCCCGGTCCACCGCAGGCATCGGCTCGCTGCGCCAGTGCCGCAGGCGTACGTCGACGCGGCGGCGCAGGAGGAGTGGGTTGACCCACATCAGTCCGGTGCGGCGGACGCTGCCGCGGTAGCGCCCGAAGAGGGTGAGCACCCACGCCGTGCCGACCCGGCCCCGGGCCAGACCCCCGAACCCGAACAGGGCGAGCGCACCCGAGGCGGCGAGCGAGGCCCACTGCGCGAGGCCGAGCCCGGCGTACGCGTCGTAGCCGCCGTACCCGTCCGCCCAGGGCAGCCCGGCCGCCAGCGCCACCGACTCGGGCAGCACCCCGGCCCATCCCAGCGAGGCCGCACACCCGGCGACGCCCGCGGCCCCGCCGAGCACCCCGACCGCACCGGGCAGCACCCGGGCGGGCCGCTCGCCGAGGGCCGGGTCGACCACGGGCAGGGGGCGGGCGGCCACCGGCGGCGCGGGGCGCCGGGCGGTGCGCGGCTGCTCGCCCGTCCCTTGCCTGCGCCGCACGACGGCGGGCGCAAGGGACACCCCTGGTTCGGCGGGGTCGTCGCGGAAGAGGAGGTGGATGGGGATCTCGGTGGTCGCCTCGCTCTGGATCAGGCGCGGCGGGCGGGCGACCGGCTCCGGAGCGCCGACGGCCTTCGGGTCCTCGGGCTGGGGGGTCTGTGACCGTGAAGCCGCTGTCGCACTCATCCTTGCCTCCGCCTCATACGTACCTCGGTCTCATCCCCACCCCGGTCACATCCCGACCCGATCCACACCCCGGCCACAACCGCGCCCCGGTCACGTTCGTGCCCCGGTCCGATTCGTGCCCCGGTCTCATCCGCAACCCGGTCACATGTGTGCCTCGGTCCCACTTCTGGCCCGGTCACAACCGCGCCCCGGTCACGTTCGTGCCCCGGCCCGACTCGTGCCCCGGCCACACCCGCAACCCGGTCACCTTCCTGCCCCGGCCCGACTCGTGCCCCGGCCACACCCGCAACCCGGTCACCTTCCTGCCCGCATCCCACGCGCGCCGCTCTCCTCATCAGGCTCATGCGAACAACCGCCGCCAGGTCTCGGGGCCCGGGTAGCCGTCCGCCGCCGCGCCCCGCCAGCCCTGCGCGCGTTGGAACGCCTCGACGTTGCGGCGGTCGCTCTCGCTCCAGCGGGGGCCCGGCCCCTGGGCGTAGTGCCTGCCGAAGCCCTTCTTCACCAGTTGCCTCCCGAGCTTCTCGACCGACGGGCTGGACTGGCCGGGGCGGAACACTCCCCTGCCGGGGTACGCGGGCGCCCTGCCCTGCGCGCCGCCGCCCGCGCCCGACCCCGCGCCGGGGATGTCGCGCCCCTTGCCCGTCATCAGGTACGACCAGGTCGTGGGGCCCGGCAGTCCGTCCGCGTCCCCGCCGCTCCAGCCCTGCGCCCGCTGGAACGCCTGCGTGGCCCTGCGGTCCGCGTCGCTCCAGCGCGGGCCGGGCCCCGTCTTGTAGAAGCGGGCGCCGCCTCTGCCGACCAGGGCCTTGCCGAGCTGGGTCACGTATTTGTTGTCGGCGCCGGGGCCGAACGAGCCCGCGCCGGGGTAGCGCGTCCCCGTGCCCGGCCCCGAGCCGCCCGGGGTGCCCTCCGTCACTCCCTTGTAGCGGTACGCCAGATAGCGGTTCCCATTGCTCCAATAGGCATAGGGAGTGGTCTGCTTACGGGCGTGCGGACGGGCCTGTTCGTACGCGGTGTATTGCGTGTGCGCCGCGTTCGCCCAGCCGCCGAAAATCGTCACGTGCGACCCCTTCTCGGGGTTCGCGGGGTTATGGAAGAGAAGGATGTCGCCGGGCTGGAGCTGGGCCTTCGTAATGCGCACCGCGTACGAGGAGAGACTGCCCGTCCATTCATTGCCGCCGAGATTCCAGGCCATGGAGACAAAGCCCGAGCAGTCCTGCCGGTAGCCGTCGGACCAGTACGCCCCCATGCTGTACGGCACCTTCGCCGCGACCCACTTCTTGGCGCGGGCGATGATCTCGGCCCGCGTCGTGCTCCGCGCCGCCGACGCCGCGGGGCCCGGGGTCCCGGGCCTGCCCGGCGCTCCGTGCAACGCGCTCGTGTCGCCCTGCGGGCTGCCGGGGCCCGGATCCTCGTCCGCCGGAGTCCCAGGTGGCCGCGCCGGATGGTGGCCGGCGCCGGGGGCCGCCGCCGCCGGGAGAACCTGCCCGCCGCCGAGCACGGTGCCCGCCGCTGCGGCGATGACGAGGGCGCGGCGCGCGCCGTGCGCCGCCGGGTGGCCACCTTGCCGTACGGGAAGTGCGTGAGTCATGGCTCGTCGCCAGTGAATGCATCCGGGGCAGTCGCAGTCGCTCTCGGGATCGAATTCCTCGAATACCGGAGCACCCTCCATGCGATTCCCCTCACACTCCAGGAAAGAATGCCTGCGTCGCATCTGCACAGTCGTCAGCTTCTCAACTGTCGGGCGATATCGCATGTTGACGGTCCGAATGATGGATCCGCCCCGCATTCACGTCCCCGCCGCGCCCCGGGCCCGCCCCGAGCAAAGCCCGCTCGAACCCCGGCCGAGTGCCGCCCCGAGCACCCGAAGCTCCCAGAGGGTCCGGAGCACCCGTCCGCGTCCGGTAGAGTTCTCCAGGTCAGCAGGCGCCGTTAGCTCAGTTGGTTAGAGCAGCTGACTCTTAATCAGCGGGTCCGGGGTTCGAGTCCCTGACGGCGCACAGACAGCGAAGGCCCCCCGTTCACGCGGGGGGCTTTCGTGGTTCCCGGGCCGGGGCGACACCCGTGTTCCTGAGCAGGGTCGATACCCGTGTTCCTACCGCTACCGTTGCGCCATGGCGCGCGACATACAGGAGCGGATCAAGAAGCTCATCATCGACCAGCGGCTGCCCTCCGGCGCCTCTCTGCCCACCGAGCCCGAACTGATGGAACGCCTCGGCGTCAGTCGGAACTCCGTGCGAGAGGCCCTCAAGGCACTACAGGCGATGGGCATCGTGGAAATCCGGCACGGTTTCGGCACATATGTCGGCCCCATGTCGATGGCTCCCATGATCGAGGGCCTGACGTTCCGGACGGTGGCAGGGCACTACCGCGGCGAGGACAGCCTGCTCCAGCTCCTGGAGCTGCGGGAGGCCGTGGAGACCGGTCTCATCGCCCGTCTCGCGGGCCGCATCCCGGCCGAAGACCTGGCCGAACTGGACGCGATCGTCGACCGGATGGACAGCGAGACGGCGGCGAGCGAGGGCCGAAGCGGCCGGCCGGCGGCGGTTCACACCGAAACCGACCGTGCATTTCACGCCACTCTCTACCGCTGTCTGCGCAATCCGCTGCTCGGCGAGGTCCTCGAAGCGTTCTGGGACGCCTTCAACAAGGTACGTACCGACCTCGTGGACGTGCCGCAGGACCCCAAGGTCACCTGTCGCCAGCACCGGGAGATCCTCGACGCGGTCCGATCCGGCGATGTGCTCCGGGCCGAGCGGGCGATACGGGAACACTTCGGTAATATTCGAACGCGGTTGAGTGCTCCTGTCTCAACAGGCAACTCAAATCTCTCGTATGACCGGTAAACACCTTGTTTCGCTCTTGCGATCATGGCTAGGGGCGTAGAACCTTGTGCTGGAGCCATTGGCTCTCATGAGGCAGGCGGTGCGGGGCAGTTGGGGGGCCCGACCGGTGCCCACGGGGGAAGGGGCGGGGGCCCCTTTCATGAATGGATGCCGAGGGGGGCATCATGCAACCGGAAGGTAGCTGTTCCATGTCTAAGGGGACGGTGGCCTGCCACTGATGCGTCCGTGAAGGTCGGGGGACCGAGCCGGACGGAAGGACCAACGAACACGCGGGGGACCGCGTGCGGGGGGATGACTCATGACGTCGACGCCGACGGGCGCCCGGCCGAACGACCCGTCAGAGACGACCCAGCTGCGGGTGCCGTCGCACCGTACGGGCGGGTTCCGACGTATAAAGAAGGCCCTGCCGAGATACGACTACGAGCACTACAGCCGTCTCGCGGGGCCGCTCACGCAGCCCGATCCGACCAAGCCGTACAAGGTGCAGTACCGCTCCCTGCTCTCGCAGGAGCCGCACCGGATCAGAGCCGCGCTCATGCTGGGCGCCGCACCGCTGCTCTCCCTCGTACTGCTCGCCTGGCTGCTCCAGCCGACGCACTGGACGAAGCGCGACTACGTCGCCAACGACTGGCTGCCCACGCTCGACATCGTCATGCTCATATCCATCGGCCTGATCGAGTTCTTCCGCTGCATGAACGTGCTGTCGAACGCGCACGCCACGCTCGTCGCCCGTGACCCGATCCCCGTGGTGCCCGAGACCGGCACCCGCGTCGCCTTCCTCACCTCCTTCGTGCCCGGCAAGGAGCCGCTCGAGATGGTGACGAAGACGCTGGAGGCGGCCGTCAAGATCCGCCACCGCGGCCTCATGCACGTCTGGCTCCTCGACGAGGGCGACGACCCCGCCGTCAAGGAGGTCTGCCAACGGCTCGGCGTGCACCACTTCTCCCGCAAGGGCATCGCGAAGTGGAACATGAGCAAGGGCCCGCACCGCGCCAAGACCAAGCACGGCAACTACAACGCCTGGCTGGACGCGCACGGCGACGACTACGACTACTTCGCATCGGTCGACACCGACCACATCCCGATGCCCAACTACCTCGAGCGGATGCTCGGCTTCTTCCGCGACGAGAACGTCGGCTTCGTCATCGGCCCGCAGGTCTACGGCAACTACGACAACTTCATCACCAAGGCCGCCGAGTCCCAGCAGTTCCTCTTCCACGCCCTGATCCAGCGCGCGGGCAACGCGTACGGCTCCCCCATGTTCGTCGGCACGAGCAACGCCGTACGCATCAGCGCGCTGAAGCAGATCGGCGGTCTGTACGACTCGATCACCGAGGACATGGCGACCGGCTTCGAGATCCACCGCGCCACGAACCCGCGGACCGGCAAGAAGTGGAAGTCGGTCTACACGCCGGACGTGCTCGCGGTCGGCGAGGGCCCCAACGCCTGGACGGACTTCTTCACGCAGCAGCTGCGGTGGTCGCGCGGTACGTACGAGACCATCCTCAAGCAGTTCTGGAAGGCGCCGTTCTCGCTGCCGCCCGGCCGCCTCTTCAACTACACGATGATGGTCATCTTCTACCCGATGTCCGCCATGAACTGGATCCTGGCCGCGCTCTCCTGCGCGCTGTTCCTGGGCATGGGCGCATCGGGCGTGAACATCGACCCGACGATCTGGCTGATGCTGTACGGCAACGCGTCGGCGCTGCAGATCGGCCTCTACATCTGGAACCGCCGCCACAACGTCTCGCCGCACGAGCCCGAGGGCTCCGGCGGTATCGCGGGCATGGTGATGTCGGCGCTGTCCGCGCCGGTCTACGCGCGCTCCCTCCTGGACGCCGTGCTGCGCCGCAAGAGCAAGTTCGTGGTGACGCCCAAGGGCGATTCGGCCAGCCCGGACACACTGTTCGGCACGTTCCGGATCCACCTGTTCTTCATCCTGGTCTTCGCCGGCTCGATGGCCGCCGCGTTCGTCTTCGACCACGTCCACCCGGCGATGATCATCTGGGCCACGTTCGCCCTGCTGATCACGGCCGCGCCGATCTTCGCGTGGCGGTGGGGGATGCGGCAGGACAAGAAGAAGAGCAAGTCGCGGCACGGGGGAGGCAATGCGGGACCGCCCACGGGCGGGGGCCCGACGGTGCCGCAGCAGCGCGACGCCACGGCGGAGCTGCCACAGGCGCATCAGCCTTCGCAGGCGCCACACGCGCCTCAGCAGAAGCCCAGCTGGGCAGCGAACGACCAGACCATGCAGATCGCCCTTGGGGGACGTAAGAAATGAAGGACCGTTCCAGCCGCCGCCGCGCCCGCCGCATCGCGATAGGCGCGGCGGTGGTCATAGCGCTGGCCGGGATGAACGGCCCGTGGCTGTGGCGCGTGGGTTCGGAGAAGTACCACGACTACAAGATCAACAAGCCGGAGTACAAGGCCGACAACGGTCACTGGCAGGTCGTGAACTTCCCCGAGGAGTACCGCCAGAACACGATCCACGCGGCGCTCCTGCACACCGGCAAGATCCTTCTGGTCGCGGGCTCCGGCAACAACCAGAAGAACTTCGACGCCAAGAAGTTCGACACCCGCCTGTGGGACCCGGTCAAGAACACGATCAAGAAGATCAAGACGCCCGTCGACCTCTTCTGCACCGGCCACACGCAGCTGGCCAACGGCAATCTCCTGATAGCCGGCGGCACCCAGCGCTACGAGAAGCTCAAGGGCGACATCACCAAGGCCGGCGGCCTGATGGTGGTGCACAACGAAGACCCGGACAAGCCGATCACGCTGCCCGCGGGCACGAAGTTCACCGGCAAGAAGAACGGCAAGACGTTCGTGTCCAAGGACCCGGTCGTCGTCGAGCGCGCCAAGAAGGTCTTCGACAAGGCGACCGGCGCGTTCGTCCGCAACGAACCGGGCCTGGGCCGGGTGTACGTGGAGGCGCAGAAGAGCGGCTCGAAGCACGAGACCGGCACGCAGGACAACTACCGCGTGCAGGGCCTCAAGGGCGCCGCCACCCGCAACACGTACGGCATCGCGCAGAAGCTCGCCCTGGACAAGAAGGACTTCCAGGGGATCAAGGACGCCTTCGAGTTCGACCCGGTCGCCGAGAAGTACATCAAGGTCGACCCGATGAACGAGGCGCGCTGGTACCCCACGCTGACCACGCTCTCGGACGGCAAGGTGCTCAGCCTCTCCGGCCTCGACGAGATCGGCCAGCTGGTCCCGGGCAAGAACGAGGTCTACGACCCCAAGACGAAGAAGTGGACCTACACCAAGCAGGTCCGGCAGTTCCCGACCTACCCCGCCGTGTTCCAGCTGGAGAGCGGCAGGCTCTTCTACTCGGGTTCGAACGCCGGCTACGGCCCCGACGACGTCGGCCGCAAGCCCGGCACCTGGGACCTGGAGAAGAAGGGCAGCTGGAAGGGCATCCCGGGGATGAGCGACCCGAATCTCCTGGAGACCTCCAACACGGTCGAACTGCCGCCCGCGCAGGACCAGAAGTACATGGTGGTCGGCGGCGGCGGTGTCGGCGAGTCCAAGAAGTCCAGCAAGAAGACCCGCATCGTCGACCTCCTGGACGACAACCCGAGGTTCGAGGACGGCCCCGAGCTGGAGAAGGGCACGCGCTACCCGCAGGCCTCGACCCTGCCCGACGACACGGTGCTCATCTCCGGCGGCTCGGAGGACTACCGCGGCCGCGGCGACTCGAACATCAAGCAGGCGCGGATCTACGACGCCAAGACCGGCAACATGCGGCGGGTCGCGGACCCTGAGGTCGGCCGCAACTACCACTCGGGCTCGATCCTGCTGCCCGACGGCCGCGTGATGTTCTTCGGCTCCGACTCGCTCTACTCCGACAAGGCCAACACCAAGCCCGGCGAGTTCGAGCAGCGCATCGAGATCTACACGCCGCCGTACCTCTACCAGGGCTCGCAGCCCACGCTGACCGGCGGTCCCGAGGAGATCAAGCGCGGTGGCTCGGGGACGTATCGGACGCAGCACGCCTCGTCCATCAAGACGGCCCGCCTGATCAGGCCGAGCGCCTCGACGCACGTCACCGACATCGACCAGACGTCCGTCGCCCTCGACCTGAAGAAGTCGGCGGACGGCGTCACGGTGACGATTCCCGAGGAGAAGAGCCTGGTCGAATCGGGCTGGTACATGCTGTTCGTCACCGACGACCAGGGCACCCCGAGCAAGGCCCAGTGGGTCCACGTGCCGTAGCTCGCGTGGGCGCGGGGCGGGTGACTGCGCCCCCGTTAGGGGCGCGGGGAACTGCGCGCTCAGCCCGCGAAAAGCCGCAGTCGCGTCTGCCAGATGAATCGGCAGACGCGACTGCGGCTCTTTTGTGGTTGCTCGCGCAGTTCCCCGCGCCCCTTGCGGGGCGCTCCTACTTGGCCGCCGCCGCGAGGCTCTTCGCGTACTCGGGCCACCACTGACCGGCCTTCGGCCCGCCCCTGCACGTCCCGTCGGACTCACCGGGCCGCTTGATCCAGAGGTACGCGTCCACGAGCGGGTCGGACGTCTTGGTGGTCGGCGCCTCGCCGAGCGCGCGGCCCGGCGGGTTGCACCAGGTGTCCTTGCCCTTGGTGTACGGGCCGTTGCCGTTGCGCGCGGTGTCGATGACGAACGGCTTGTCGCCGATCTTCGCCGAGAGCTTCTTGCCGAACTCCGTGCTGGCCTCGGTGGTCTGGAAGTTCGAGACGTTGACCGAGAAACCGTCGGCCTGCTCGACGCCCGACCACTTCAAGGGCTCCCAGAGCGAGTCCGGGTTCTTCCAGCCCGCGTTGCCCGCGTCCAGGTACACCTTCGTGTTCTTCAGGGACTTGAGCTTCTCGATGGCGCCCTTGAGCAGGTCGTACCGCTCCTCGTGGAACTCCTCCGGCGTGCAGTTGTCGACCATGTGGAGCACCGCGTCCGGCTCCAGGATGACCGTGGCCCGCCGGTCGCCGATGCCCGCGGCGACCTGGTCGATGAACTTCCTGTATTCGTTGCCGTCGGCCGCGCCGCCGCCCGAATACTGGCCGCAGTCGCGGTGCGGGATGTTGTAGAGGACCAACAGGGCGTCGCGGTCGGCCTTCTCGGCGGCCTCGGTGAAGCCGCGCGACTGCTCCTCCGCGTTCTCCGGGACGATCCATTCGGCGACCGGCTGCTCGGCGATCTTGCGGATCAGCTCGGCGTCGTCCTTCTTGTCGTCCTTCTCGTACGAGGCGACCTGCTTGGCCGCGTTCCCCTCCGGGTTGACCCAGTACGGGTCGGAGCCCTTGGGCTGCTGCTTGATGGGCTGTCCCGACGATTCCTCGTTGCCCGAGCCGTCATCGGAGGAGCACCCCGACAGCAGCAGCGCCGCCCCCGCAAACGCCGCCGCAGCCTTCACCCCCCGGGCCGCGATCCGATGACCGCGGCCGGTGCCTTTGTGGTACATCCACTCCCCCTTGGGTGCACTGTCCGATTCTCAATCCTGACATACGCACTCCCGGCCCACGAGGCCCGCCCGTCGGCTGCGGAGACCTGTTGGAGACCTGTTACAGCTCGGCGCCCGGGGGTAGGCGCAGGGCGCGGGGTGGCGCTCATGGGGAGGAGATCATGCGGGATCACACCTCTGAACTACGGCTGGCCGAAGTCCTGGTGGAGACCACGAACACACTGGACGACGACTTCGACCCGGATCTCTATCTCAGCCGGGTCGCGGGCCACTGCGTAGAGCTGCTCGACGCCACTGCCGCCGGAGTCATCTTCGACGGCGCGGGCACACACTCGGTCGCCGCGGGCGGCCACCCACGGGACCTGGCGCTCGACCTGCTGGGGGCCCAGCAGAGCGGCGGACCCTGCGTGGAGAGCCTCGGCACCGGGCTGCCCGTGCCGCCGGTGCGGCTCGCGACGGCCGAACCCGCCAAGCGCTGGCCGGAGTTCACCGCGCTTGCCCGCCGCCGCGGCATCGGGATCACCTACGCGGTTCCGCTGCGCCAGCGCGAGGCCCTGCTCGGCGCGCTCAACGTCTTCGTGCCCGAGGCCACCCTGGTCCCGCACACCGACGGGGAGTTGCGTCTGGCGCAGGCGATCGCCGACGCCGCCGCGCTGGGGCTGCACAATCACCGCGCCTACACGGAGTATCGGGTCCTCGCCACACAGCTCCAGGGCGCTCTGACCAGCCGCGTACGCATCGAACAGGCCAAAGGCATACTCGCCGAACGCTGGCACACGGGTGTGGACGAGGCCTTCCAGGCGCTGCGACGGTACGCGCGTAGAGAACGGCTGGTCATGGAGCTGGTCGCCACCGAAGTGATCAAGGGATCGCTCGACGACACGGTGCTGCGCGGCAGTTGGTCCGAACCTTCCTGAAGGTCATCCCGGGAACCACCACCACCTGCGGCGATCACGGAGAGGAAGCGGGTCACGACTTGGCGTCAAACCACCCCTAGGCTCCAGCGCTCATCCGTTCTAGAGTCGTCTCAACGGCCCAAGCCCCCGGCCTGATCGTCCATCCCGTATTGCGGGGTTGGCCACCGAACCTCCCGCGCCGGCGCCGGGTTACTCCCGCAGCTCGTGCGCGCGCGGTCGAGGACCAGCCCGGTCGACGGCTCCGGGGGGAGCGGGCCGCCGACCGGGCCGGGTTGCTCCCGATCCGGGGCTCTCCGGGACAAGTCCATACATCGAGGCGACGGTTGCAGGAACCCGGTGCGATTCCGGGGCGGTCCCGCCACTGTGACCGAACGCCCGCGTGGCGTGCGGAAGTCAGGAACTGAGCCGTCGCACTCCTGCTTCGGGGCGTGGAAACCCCAGGAGGAGGCGCTTCGACATGTCACTGCACGCCGCGCCATCGCCCACCGAAAGCACGGCGGCGCAGGCCGCCACGGCCTCGGCCCGCGACTGGCTCATCGCGTCGGCCGCGGTCGTCATCGCGCTGGTCGCGCTCTACGCCGTCTTCTTCGACAACGGCTCGCTGCTCTCGGCGACCGGCGGCCATCTCCACGAGTTCGCCCACGACGGCAGGCACCTTTTCGGCGCCCCCTGCCATTGACCGGGGACGGACACGGCACCATGCCATCCCCTTCGTCCTCACCTGTTCTGCCCCTGCTCGGCCGGGGTCTCGTGGCGGGAGGCGTGGCGGGCCTCGCCGCCGGCCTCTTCTCCCTGCTCCTCGCCGAGCCGCTGATGGACCGGGCGATCCGCGCCGAGGAGAAGCGGACGGCCGCCCAGGAACACGCGCACGCCGCGCGGCACCACGAGGAGCTGTTCACGCGCTCCACCCAGCACGGCGGCCTGGTGGTCACCGCGGTCGTCGCCGGTCTGGCCGTCGGCGTCCTGTTCGCCGTGGCGTACGCGCTGGTGCACCGCCGCGACCCGTACGCGGCTCCGTGGCCGCGCGCCCTCACCTTCGCGGGAGCGGCCTTCCTGGCCCTCTCGCTGCTGCCCGGCCTGCGCTATCCGGCGAACCCGCCGGGCGTCGGCGACGCGGGCACGGTCGGCGAGCGCCAGGCGATGTGGCTCGCGGCCGTCGCGATCGGCGTCCTCGGCACGCTCCTGACCTGGCAGGTGTACGTACGTCTCGCGGCCAGATCCGTCCCGGCGCGGCAGCTCGCGGCGGCCCTCACGACGGTCGCCGTCCTGGCCGCGCTCTTCCTGCTCCCGGACAACCCCGACCCGGTCCCGGTCGACGCGGCGCTCCTGTGGGACTTCCGCGTCCTCTCGGTCGCCTCGCACGCCCTGCTCTGGTCCGTGTTCGCGGCGGTCTTCGGGGCCCTGGGCCTGCGGGCCGTCCGGGAAGGGGCCGTCAGGGGTGGCGCCAGGGGCGCGAGCGCGGCGGGAGTGCCCTCGCGCCCGGGCGCCACCCCTACGGCCCCACCCCGGTGAGGTAGGCGGACACCACCACGTTCGCCGAGTACGTCTTGGCGGTCCGGTCGAAGGTGCCGCCGCAGGTGATCAGGCGGAGCTCGGCGCGGCCCTTCTCGTGGGGGCCGTACGCCTTCTTCGCGTCGAAGCGGTCCCGGCTGATGACCTGGACGTCGTCCACGGTGAACTCCGCGACCGAGCCGTCGTCCCGGGTCACCCGGATCTTCTCGCCCGGCCGCATCGCGCTGAGGTCGTAGAAGACGGCGGGGCGCGTCTCGGTGTCGACGTGGCCCACGAACAGGGAGGTGCCCTCGGCGCCGGGGCGCGTCCCGCCGCCGTACCAGCCGACGGAGGCCGCCTCGGTGAAGGGCGGCGGATCGATGGCGCCGTCCCGGTCGAGCCCGCGGGCGATCACGGGCGCCCGCACCTTCAGCGAGGGAACGTCCACGCTCAGCGGCCTGGCCGCACCCAACGGCTCGTGCGCGTCCGGGAGTTCGACGGCGAACGGCCGGCCCACCGCCGCCACGTCACCGTTCGTGGGCTCCGAGACACCGCCGCGTACGTCGGTGATCTCGCTGCCCCACAGCCAGAGCCCGACAAGCACCAGCGCCCAGGCGAGTCCGGTGAGGAACCGCCCGTGGCCCGCCGACCCCTCGTGGCCCGACATGTCAGTGGCCGCCCGTCACTCGGAGCGGCGCCGGCGGACACTGCGGAACGCCACGGCCACGGCCGCCACCCCCGCGAGCACCAGGCCGATCACCGCGTGCCGGGTGCCGGGCCCCGCCTCCTGGGCGTGCGCGGCCAGCTGCGCGGTGCCGCCGCCGCCCGCGCGGACCGGCGAGACGGGGGCGGTGTGGTGCCGGCCGACCTGCACGGTGCCCACGCCCTGGTGGGGGTGGCCGTCGCAGATGACGGTGATGTCGTACGAGCCCTCGACGCCGTTGCGGATCGTGGCGGAGCCGTTCAGGGAGTACTTCTCGCCGTCCCTGCCGGTGAGCTTCGCGTCCCCCGTGAACGCGCCGGACCCGGCGGACCCGGTCGTCCCTTCACACCCCGAGACGCTGATCTCGACCTTGGCCCCGGGCTCGGCGGTGGACGGGGTGACCGTGGCACGCACTTTGTCCTGCTCATGGGCGTGCGCCGGCACCGTGGCGACGACGGGGAGCGCGGCGAGGACAGCCGCCCCGGCTATGCCACGCAGGGTGAGTGTTCCTCTACGCATCGTGAACCTCCTGTTCCGAGGTTCACGCGCGGCGGCATCACACGCCTCCCGTGTGCGGCAAACGGGTGGTTATACGCGGTCCACCAGGTCGGCGATGGAGTCCACGACATTGGAGGGCCGGAAGGGGTGCTGGTCGATGTCCTTGCGGGAGGTGAGCCCCGTCAGGACCAGGAACGTCTCCATCCCCGCCTCGAGACCGGCCAGGACATCGGTGTCCATGCGGTCGCCGATCATGGCGCTGGTCTCGGAGTGCGCCCCGATGGCGTTGAGCCCGGTCCGCATCATCAGGGGGTTCGGCTTGCCCGCGAAGTAGGGGTTGCGCCCGGTGGCCTTGGTGATCAGCGCGGCGACGGCCCCGGTGGCGGGCAGCGGCCCCTCGGTGGAGGGCCCGGTCTCGTCGGGGTTCGTGCAGATGAAGCGGGCCCCGCCGTTGATCAGCCGCACGGCCTTGGTCATGGCCTCGAACGAATACGTCCGGGTCTCGCCGAGCACCACGTAGTCCGGGTCGTGGTCGGTCAGGACGTACCCGATGTCGTGCAGGGCGGTGGTGAGCCCTGCCTCGCCGATGACGTACGCCGTGCCGCCGGGCCGCTGGTCGTCCAGGAACTTCGCGGTGGCCAGCGCCGAGGTCCAGATGTTCTCGACGGGCACTTCGAGGCCCATGCGGTTCAGCCGGGCCTGGAGGTCGCGCGCGGTGTAGATGGAGTTGTTCGTCAGGACCAGGAAGGGCTTCCCGGACTCCCGGAGCCTCTTGATGAAGGCGTCGGCGCCGGGGATCGGAACGCCTTCGTGGATGAGTACGCCGTCCATGTCGGTGAGCCACGATTCGATGGGCTTGCGCTCTGCCATGGGGTGCACTCCTGCGGTCTCCGTTGAGCAAGGTAACGGTGGGACGCCGGGACAGCTCTGTGCCGACGCCCCACAGCCTAATCAGGAAGCGGTGATCGTGACCCCGTCGATCACCCAGTACCAGTTGTTGCCGCCGGTGTAACGGAAGCGGACCTGGGCTTTCGTGACCCCGGCGGGCACCTGGAGGGCGATGTTCTCGACGACGGAGGGGGTGTCCGCGGTGTACGTCTTCACCGTGACCGGGGCCCCTCCGTCGTACGAGACGAGCACCTCGCCCTTCTGCGGGGCCTCCTGGCGGTAGTACGTCGTGTACGTGAGGGTGGCCTTCGCGCCGCCCCGCACCGTGTACGAGGGGCTGACCAGCGTCGAGTCGAACGTCCCGGAGAAGGACTTGTCGGTCCACTCGTCGCCGTCGGCGACCGCGAAGACGTTCCGGGCGCGGATGTTGAGCTCGCGCCGCTGGTCGCGCTCGGCCTTGGTCCAGAACTCGTCCGTGGTGAAGGACCAGCCGCGCCACTCGGTCATGCCGCCCGCGCCCATCCTGGAGTTGTCGACGCTCCAGCCGCTCGGCGGGGTGTGCGTGAAGCCGATGACCCCGCCGCCGATGCCGGTCTCGTCGACGGGACCGGTCAGCTGGGCGCGCAGGGCGTCGAACGCGTCCGGCGTGGGCTGCTGGACGGGACGCCCGTCCAGGCCCCAGGCCGGGTCGATCGCGATGCCGAGGTGGGCGAGCGCGCTGGCGGCGATGTCGGGCATGCGGACGTCATGGCGGACCGAGCCCGCCGTGACCCCGCCGCCGGTGGCGATCATGAAGGTCTGGCGCTCGGGCCAGCTGGAGCCGCCGTGGCCGCCGGGGTCGGTGTGCCCATGGTCGGCGGTGATCATGACGAGCCAGTCCTCGGAGCCGTACGTGGCGCGGGACTTGACCGCGGCGACGATCCGGCCGACCTGGGTGTCGGCGCCGTGGATCGCGTCGAGATAGGCCTGGCTCGCGGCGCCGCTGTCGTGGCCCGCGTGGTCGATGTTGTCGAGCTGGACGAAGACCGCGTCGGGGTTGCCGCTCTTGACCTCGGCGACGGCGCGGCTCGTGGTGCCCGCGTCGTACTCGGCGGACGGCGTGGAGACCCGGGCGTCGACCTTCGCCGAGAAGATGATGTCGGTGATCGGGGCCCAGGACGAGACGGCGTAGGTCCGCAGGGCGGGCTTCGCGGCCTCGATCCGCGTCATGAAGTCCGGGTACGCGGCGAGGTTGTGCCCGGTGAACTCGTTGTTCACGACCCTGTGCTTGTCGGGCCAGACGCCGGTGATGAGCGTCGACCAGCCGGGACCCGACGAGGTGGGCGCGAGCGGATTGGCGTAGATGCTGCTCGGCGCGGTCAGGCCCGCGCTCATCAGGCCCTTGAGTGCGGGCGCGTCGGCGTCCTTGATTCTGTTGAGCAGGGCGCCGTCCAGGCCGATGACCAGGACCTTCGGGGTCTTGGCCGCGGCCCTGGCGACGGCGGCGAGGGGACCCGCGGCCACTGCGATGGCGGCGGTGGAGACGAGGAGCGAGCGGCGGGATATGCCGTGCGACGACACGTGGTCCTCCGGTTCGTGAGGGGGCTGATGCAGAGGGGTGGCACATGCCAACGCCCCCGGAGAACCAGGGGCGTTGGGTCCATACCCGTTATCTTTTCGCTACCGAACACCCGGGGCCAAGGGTGCGACGGTGAACTCTCAGCTACCGGTCGCCGACTTCCAGTCCTCGACGTACGTCTGGAGGTTCTCGGAGATGTCGGCCCAGTCCGGCTCGAAGACCTCGACCCCGTCGACGATCTTGTCGAGCGCGACCGCGTTCGCGTCGGTGGCCTTGATGTCCTTGCGCGCCGCGAAGCCGCCGCCGATCTCGCTGACCTGCTGCTGGGCCTTCTGGCTGAGCAGGTAGTCGAGGAACTTCTTGGCGTTGGCGTTGTGCGGGGCCTTGTTGACCAGGCCGGCGGCGTAGGGCAGGGCGAAGGTGGTGGGCTTGCCGCCCTCCTTGGCCGGGAACCAGATGCCGAGGTTCGGCATGTCCTTGGACTGGGCGTAGTTCATCTGCACGTCGCCGTTGGCGGCGAGGAGCTCGCCCTTGTCGACCTTGGGCGCGAGCTTGCCGGTGGAGGCGGAGGGCCCGACGTTGTTCGTCTGGAGCTTCTTCAGGTAGTCCATGGCGGGCTTCTTGCCGCCGAAGTCGTGCATCGCCTTGATGAGCACGGCGGTTCCGTCGCCCGCGACACCGGGCGTGGAGTACTGGACCTTGTCCTTGTACGCGGAGTCGGTGAGGTCCTCCCAGGTCTTGGGCGCCTTGGAGCCGCCGAGCTCCTTCTTGTTGTAGATGAAGCCGAAGTAGTTGTTCACGACGGAGGTCCACTTGCCGTCGGAGGCCTTGTCGGCGCCGTCGACCTGGTCGGACCCTTCCGGCTTGTAGGCCTGGAGCAGGCCCTTCTCGTCGGCCTGCTGGATGAACGGCGGCAGGGTGATGATGACGTCGGCCTGCGTGTTGGACTTCTCGCGGACGGCGCGCTGCACCATCTCGCCGGAGCCGCCCTCGACGTAGTTCACCTTGATGCCGGTCTTCTTCTCGAAGTCCTTGAAGACCTGGTCGTACCAGCCGTCGCCGTTCTCGCCCTTGAGGCCGTCGGCGCTGTAGACGGTGACCTCCTTCGCGTCGGACGCGGAGGACTCGCCGCCGCACGCGGTGAGGGAGCCTGCGAGGACGAGACTGCCGGAGACGGCGGCGAGCGCTCTGGTGCGGGTGTGACGCGACATGACGTTCGTGCTCCTTCGGGGAGGGTTCGGGCTCAGCGGTAGGAGGCGCGGGTGCGGATGCGGGAGACGGCGAAGAGGACGAGCAGCGTCGCCGCCATCAGGACCACCGCGACAGCGGCGCCGGTGAACAGGGAGCCGCGGTCGGTGGCCGCGTAGATCTGCACGGGCAGCGGCATCCAGTCCGGCGGGTAGAGCATCATCGTGGCGCTCAACTCGCCCATGGAGAGCGCGAAGCACAGGCCCGCGGCCGCATTCAGCGACGGCAGCAGGAGCGGCAGCTTCACCTTCCACAGGACGTACGCGGGCCGGGCACCGAGCGATGCGGCGGCCTGTTCGTACGCCGGGTCGAGACGGACGATGGCAGCCGAAACCGACTGGTAGGCGAACGCCGTGACAAGAATGGTGTGCGCGAGGATCACGATCCAGCGCGTGCCGTTGAGGATCATCGGCGGCTTGCTGAACGCCACGAGGATCGCGAGCCCGACGACGACGGAGGGCACGGCCACCGGCAGCATGAAAAGCGTGTCGAGTACGCGCTTGCCCCCTCTCTTCAGCGTGGCGGCGGCGAGCGCGGCCCAGGACCCGACGGCGAGCGCGAGCAGGCTGGCGCCGACGGCGGTGACCAGGCTGGTGGTGAGCGCCTGGAGCGACTCCCCGCGGGTGGCGGACGCGTAGTGCTCCGTGGTGAATCCGGACGGGAAGGCGCCGGACCAGTGCGAGGAGAACGAGGCCGCCAGGATCACCAGGAGAGGCAGCGCGAAGAGCGGCAGGAAGAAGACGAAGAAGAGAACCCAGGTGGCCAGCTTTCCCTTGCGGCTATGCACCAACACGACGGCTCACCACCCGGTAGAGGCTGTAAAGACCCACGGAGATCGCGATGTTGACCACGGCGACGACACAGGCCGCCGGATAGTCGGACTCGAGAATGGCCTTGCTGTAGACGAGCATGGGAAGGGTCGTGACTCCCTTGGCTCCGGTGAAGAGAACAATCCCGAACTCGTTCAGACACATGACGAGTACGAGGCTGCCGCCCGCGGCGAGGGCGGGCAGCGCCTCGGGCAGGATGACCCGCCGAATGATGCGGCCGGGCTTCGCGCCGAGGCTGGAGGCGACCTCCAGCTGGGCGGTGTCGATCTGCGAGAACGCGGCGAGGAGCGGGCGCATCACGAAGGGCGTGAAGTACGTGATCTCGGCGAGGAGAACGCCCCACGGAGTGGTGAGGAACTGAAAGGGCCCGTCCGCGGCCCCCGTCGCATCCGTCCACATCCCGTTGGCCATGCCCTTGGTGCCGTAGATGAACAGCAGGGCGAGGGTGATGAGGAAGGACGGAAAGGAGAGAAAGACGTCGATGAACCGGGCGACGGCTTTCCCTCCCGGGAACGGCACGAAGGCGATGATCAGCGCGAGCGCGAACCCGAGCACGAGACACCCGACGGTGGCTCCGACGGCCAGCCACACGGTGGTCCCGAGCGCCTCCCGAAACGCTTCGGAGGCGAAGACGTCGGAGTAGGGCTGAAGGGAGGTCCCGCCGGTATCGGGCTGGACGGACTGCTGGACGACGAGGGCGAGGGGGTAGAGGAAGAAGAGGGCGAGGAGAGCGATGGGGGGCAGGGCCCAGACGAAACCGGGTATCCGCCGCTTCGGCGAAGGGCTGCCGCCCTTTCCCTCCCCGGACGAGCCGTCCGGCCGCCCCTGCTGTGGGCAGGCGTCCCGCAGGGCGGGACGGGTGGGCACAGCCTCCGACGCCGGGTCACCGTCAACGAGGCGTCCACCAGGGCTAGCCATCGGTCACACCACCAGACAGCAGCACCGCGTCTTCCGGCGCGAAGTGCAGCGTGACCTCGTCACCGATACCCGGCGGGGTCCGCAGCTCCCGTAGGTCCGCCTTCACCCGCTGTCCGCCGACATCGACGTACAACCGGTGGGTGGCACCACGCCACTGCACCTCGGCAACGCTGCCCTTCAGGGGATTGGGGCCCTCCCCCAGGCCGACCACATGCGGCCGCACACACAACGTGGCCGTGGCCCCCCGAGCCACCTCCCCCGTGTCGACCTTCAACTCGACCCCACCGAAGGTGACATCACCCGAGCCGACCGTCACCGGCAGCAGATTCGCGTTCCCCACAAAAGATGCCGTGAACTCAGTCCGAGGCGCCCGATAAAGCTCCTGCGGAGTCCCGCAGTCCCGCAACCGGGCCCGGTCCATGACGGCGATCCGATCCGCCAGGGTCAAGGCCTCCACCTGGTCATGGGTGACGTAAAGAATGGAGACGTCGGGCAACTCGCGGTGCAAACGGGCGAGTTCCCCCAGCATCCCCGACCGCAACTGCGCGTCGAGCGCGGAAAGCGGCTCGTCCAGCAGCAGCACCCCCGGCCGAATGGCCAACGCCCGCGCGATCGCGACCCGCTGCTGCTGCCCACCGGAAAGCTCCCGGGGAAACCGCTTGGCGTACGACGCCATCCCCGTCATCTCAAGCGCCTCGGCGACCCGCCCGGGAATCTCGGACTTGGCGACCTTCTGCGCCTTCATGCCGAAGGCGACATTGTCCTCGACCCGCATGTGCGGAAAGAGCGCGTACTGCTGGACGACCATCCCGATCCCCCGCTGGTGCGGCGGAAGGCCGGTGACGTCGCGCTCCCCGATGAACACCCGCCCGGACGCGGGCCGCACGAACCCGGCGACGGCCCGCAGCGCGGTCGTCTTGCCCGAGCCGGAAGGACCGAGCAGGGCCATGACCTCGCCCGGCTCGACGGTCAGGTCGAGCGAGTCCAGGACGGTGTTCTTGCCGTAGGCGACCGAGACCCGGTCGAAGCGGATACCGCTGCGCACGCGCGTAGGGGTGCCGGCGCTGACGCCGGTGCTGACGGCGGCGCTCACTCGTCAACACCCCTGAGTATGGAGGGGAGTTCCGCGACCGAGTCAAGGACGTGCGTGGCCCCGGCCCCCCGCAGCGCCTCCGCGTCATGCGCCCCCGTCAGCACTCCGGCGACCACACCGGCCCCGGCCCGCACCCCGCTCTTCATGTCGTACGCCGTGTCGCCCACGACGGCGACCTGGTGGACGCCGTCCACCGCCCCCGTGCGCAGGAAGGCGCTGAGCACCATGTCCGGGTAGGGCCGCCCCCGGCCGCCCGCGTCAGCGGGGCACAGGGTCAGCTCGACCAGGTCCCGCCACCCCAGCGCGTCCAGGATCGCGTCCTGCGTGACCCGCGCGAACCCGGTGCTCAACACCACGGTCAGACCGGCCGATTTGAGCTCCTCGACGGCTTCCCGCGCGCCGGGGATCGGCGCGATCAGACCCCCGTCGACCAGCTCCCCGTACGCCTTCTCGAAGGCCACGTTGGCCCGCTGGGCGAGGACCTCGTCCCCGAACAGGTGCCGGAAGACGGAGATCTTGGACTCGCCCATGGTGGCGCGCACGTAGTCCAGCTTCTCGGCGTGGTCGGCCGAGTCCGGCTCGACGCCGAGCTCCCGCGCGGCGGCGGAGAAGGCCTGCTCGACGAGGCCCCCGTCGGCGACGGTGGTCCCGGCCATGTCCAGCACCACGAGGCCGATGCCGCTGCCCGTGCGCGTCGCCGTGTGTGCGGTCACTGCGGTCAACTCCCTCACCATCCCAACTCGTCGGCGGTTTTCTCGGCGATCGCGGGCGAGCACGTCATGCCGCGCCCGCCGGGCCCGGTGACCAGCCACACGCCCTCGCGCACCTGCTGGCGGTGCACGACGCGGGCCGTGTCGACGCACTGCGCGTACACCCCGGCCCAGCGCCGCTTGATCTTCGGCAGCGGGCGCCCCAGGAAGCCCTCGACGACCTCGGTGAGGTGGTCGTAGGGGTCTTCGAGGGTGTCGAAGGCGAAGGGGTGCTCGTACTCGTGGGTGTCGCCGATGGTCAGGCCGCCGTCCTTGCGCTGCACCATCAGGAGCTGCATCTTGTGCTCGGCGGCGGTCGGCGCCTGCGCCTGCCCCGCGTTGAGCGCGTCGAGGGCGTCCGACTTGTACGCGGGGTAGTAGCGGAAGCTGTCCGCGTCGGCGACGGAGGTGGTGAGCGCCTCACCGAGGGGCTCCGTCTGCATCATCTGGAGGCGCACGCGGCGCACGGGCAGGTCGGGCCCGGCCAGCTCGCGGACGAGGCCGCCGAGCCAGGCGCCGGTGGCGAGCACGACGACGTCACCGGTGTGTACGTCACCGTGGTCGTCCCGCACCGCGTTCTCACCGACGACCTCGCGGACCTCGCGGCCGGGCAGGAAGGTGTAGCGGGGCGAGGCCAGCAGCGCTTCCCGCAGCCGCAGTTGAGCGGTGCGCGGCTCCACGGCGGCGTCGCGCTCGCACCACAGCCCGGCGGTGAAGTCGCCCCGCAGCGCCGGGTTGAGGGCGCGGGCCTCGTCGGCGTCCAGCAGCTTGTAGCCGCGGGCCGCGGCGTCGGGGCGGGCGAGGGCGGCCTCGGCGACCGCGCGCTCGCGCTCGTTGCGTACGAGGGTGAGGGAGCCGTTGGCCCGGAAGCCGATGCCCGCCACCCTCGCGCCTATCTCCTCCCACAGCTCACGGGCCCGAAGGGCGGTGTCGAGCTCCTCGCCTCCGGCGCGGCCGCTCACCCATATCTGCCCGAAGTTGCGCAGCGAGGCTCCGCGGGCCTCGCTCTCGCGCTCGATCTGTACGACCTCGTGGCCGCGTTCCACTGCGTGCCAGGCGTGCATGGTTCCCACCACGCCGGCTCCTACGACGATGACTCTCACGACGGCAACGCTCCTGGGGACGGGTGACCCGCTGTGGTCCTGACGGCAACGGGATGGTGAACGACCACCCAAGCTTGGCCTAGACCCGTTACGTTCTCGTTATCCGTCTGAGTCATTCGGATTCGATCGCCGTACGGGGAGGGGAAGTTGCTCTGCCGTTCAGGCGCCGCCGTTGCCCAGGTGCGTGGTGAAGGAGAACCGGTCGCCCCGGTAGAGGGTGCGGACCCGCTCCAGCGGGTGGCCGGACGTGTCCCGCGAGACGCGGTGGATCAGCAGCATGGGGAGCGCGGGAGGGGTGCCGATGAGCAGGGCCTCGCGGGGGGTGGCGAGGACGGTCTCGATGCGTTCGTCGGCGTCGCCGAAGGAGATGGCGAGCCGGTCGCGGAGGTAGGCGTAGAAGGAGGAGTCGGGCTCGAAGTCCCGGTCGAGCGCGGGGACGCGGGCGACGGAGACGTACGTGCTCTCAAGCCCCACCCGCTCGTCGTCGGCGAGCAGCACACGCTCCATGTGCCAGACGGGCTCCCCCTGCCCGACCCCGATCTCGGCGGCGAGGGCTTCGGGGGCGGGGAAGCGGTCGAGGGAGATGAGATGGCGCCCAGGGGTGCGCCCCTGCCTGCGTACGCCTTCGGTGTAGCTCGCGAGGGACAGCGGCTGCTCCAGCTTGGGGCCCGCGACGACGGTGCCGCGCCCCTGCCTGCGCAGCCGTCCTTCGAGCAGCAGCTCACGCAGGGCCTGCCGCACGGTCTCCCGGGCGACTTCGTACCGCACGGCGAGGTCCCGCTCGGTCGGCAGCGTCTGCCCGTCCCCCAACTCCTCTATGAGGTCGGCGATCCGGGCCTTCACCGCGTAGTACTTCGGGATGCGGCCGTGCTCGGGGATGCCGGAGCGGATGGGGGCGCCGGGGGCCTGGTCGAGCAGGTGCGCGGGAGGGTGCGGGGAGTTCGGGTTGTCCACGCAGGGATGTTCGCAGACGTACGTGAACAGGTGGGTGAACGGAGGGTGCGGGGCGGCGGCTCGGCGGGTGCGGTGTCCTGTCGGGGGCTCAGCGCCTTCGCGCGGCCCGCAGCCGCCGGGTCCCCACGACGAGGGCCCAGCCCCCGGCGAACAGCGCACCGGCGACGGCGCTGACGCCGAGCAGGGCGCGGGGTCCTGTGGCGGCGAGTTCATCGGCGTACGAGGACCCGCCGGCGTCGAGACGCTCGCGCCCTCCACTGCTGGTGCCGCCATCGGCCTCCTGCCGGTCGCGCACCCCGTCCTCCCTCACGTCAGGTCCGCTCTCGTCCCTGCGGTCACCGCCGATGTCGCCCCCGGGGTCGATGCCGAAGGGGTAGTCGTCGGACTCGCCCACCCAGTCGCCGTCGTCGACGCGGCGCTGGACGACGGCGGCGGAGATGACGGCTCGCTCGGAGCGGGCCTCGGAGGTGAAGGAGAGCCGCACCTTGACGGTGCGGGTCTTCCCTGCCCTGACCTTGAACCCGGGGAAACCGTCGTCGAAGACGCCGACGTTCTCGTCCTGGTCGGTCCGCTCGAACTCCACGGGATGCCAGCGCTTGCCGGCGCGGAACTCCAGCTGGATCTGCCGGGGCCGCAGCTCGCGCTCCTTGTCGACGATGACGACGACGGGGTGGATGTTGCCGCAGGTGCCGCGGGTGGTGTTGGCCAGCTCGACGGACCAGCTCCGGTAGCCGCCACCGGCCTCGTAGCCGGGCGGCCCGCCTACGATCCGCGTCCCGATGGGAAAACCTTGCCCGTTGGGAGCGGAACAGATGGGGGGCTGCGCGGCATACGGCCGCTGCACGGACCCGGCCGCTGGAGCCGCCCCGATCGCCCCGGTCGCGAGGGCGGCGGCAACGGCGGTGACACCGGGGGCGAGAGAGCGGCGGAGTCGCATGAAGGGCCTTTGCTGTACGCGGACGGGAGCGGGGGCCGTCAGAAGACTGTCGAGACCTGTCGAACGAAGGCCACACACACTGGCCACGGACGGCGACCTTGCCACGCCCCTAAAACCCCACACCCCCGCCACAACGGCGTACGGCCGACTGCCCCGCGTAAGTCCCCCTATCAGCCGACTTTCGTTTAATTGCGATTGCAGGGGGCGAGGCTGACCCCGGCGGCCGGGACCGCTAGTGGCTCCACTCGACCGCAGCCCCTACCCCCGCCCCGTCGGAAACGCCACGTCCGCCCTGCCGAAGAGCGGGGCCAGCAGGAGTTGGGCGGCACCCTCCGCCACGCCTCTGTCGCCTCCGGGGGCCACAGCGACCGGGATCTCTCTGTCTCCGCCGCCCCGCCGGGCGCGTTCCGTGACGACCTCGCCCACCCCTCGTACGAAGCGCTCCTCGTCCGCGAGGACCGCTCGGCCGCCGAGGAGTACGAGGTCGATGTCGAGCAGGCTGACCAAATTGCCCGCACCCGCCCCGAGCACCCGCGCCGCCTCCTCCAGGTCGCCCCGCGCGACCGCCGCCAGGCACAGCGCCTCGATGCAGCCCCGGTCTCCGCAGCCGCACTCCGGGCCGTCCAGCTGGATCACCTGGTGGCCGAACTCGCCGGCCCCCGTGCGCGCCCCTCGGTAGAGGCCTCCGCCCAGGACCAGCCCCGCACCGAGACCCGTGCCCAGGTGCAGATACGCGAAGGAGTCCGCCACCCCGCCCAGCGCGAGGCCCAGCGCAGCCGCGTTCGTGTCCTTGTCCACCACCACCGGCATCCCCAGGCGCCCCGCGAACGCGTCCCGCAGCGGGAAGCCGTCCCACGCGGGGAAACCGGTCACGCGGTGCAGTACTCCGTCGGCGTGGTCGAGCGGGCCCGGGAGCGCGACCCCGACACCGAGCAGCCCCGCATCCCCAGGGGCCCGCTCCTCTTGGACCAGCTCCCGCACCACCCCCGCCGCCGCGTCCACCACGGCCTCCGCGCCGTCCCCGAACTCCAGCGGCGCCCGCCGTTCCGCGACCACATGGCCCGTCAGGTCGGCAAGGACCGCCGTCAGTTCGTCGCGGTCCAGGTGGAGGCCGACCGCATGGCCCGCGTCGGGGACCAGGCGCAGCAGCGTCCGCGGCTTGCCGCCCGTGGACGCCCGGCGGCCCGCCTCCGCCGCAAGACCCTCCGTACGCAGGCGCGCCGTGATCTTGCTGACGGCCTGCGGAGTGAGCCCCGTGCGCTCGGCCAGTTCGAGGCGGCTTATGCCGGCCTCGCCCGCCGTGCGCAGCAGGTCGAGCACGAGGGCGGCGTTGTGCCCGCGCAGCGCCGGCAGGTTCACTCCGGCGGCACCCGTCCTGCCGCCGCTTCCCCTGCCGCCGTTCCCTCTGCCACCGGCGCCGCTGCCGCCGCCCGCCCTCGCCGTATCAGTGCTGTTCACACCCCCATTGTCGCCCGCGCTTGCGCTTTGGCAACACCGTTGCTTAAGTGGAACGCATGACTGGTACCGGCTCCACAGGGTCCACAGGGTCCCCTCTTCGCGTAGCCCTCATCGGATACGGCCTCGCGGGCTCCGTCTTCCACGCCCCGCTGATCGCCGCCACCGAGGGCCTCGTCCTCGACACGGTCGTCACCTCGAACCCCGAGCGGCAGGCCCAGGCCCGCGCCGAGTTCGGTGACGCCCTGCGCTTCGCCGCGTCGGCGGACGACCTCTGGGCCCGCGCGGACGAGCTCGACCTGGTGGTGATCGCCTCCCCGAACAAGACGCACGTCTCGCTCACGACCGCCGCCCTCAAGGCGGGCCTCCCGGTCGTCGTGGACAAGCCGATCGCGGGCACCGCCGCCGAGGCGCGCGAGCTCGCCGCGCTCGCCGACGACCGCGGCCTGCTCCTCTCCGTCTTCCAGAACCGCCGCTGGGACAACGACTTCCGCACCCTCCAGAAGCTCATCGCCGAGGGCGAACTCGGCGACGTATGGCGCTTCGAGTCCCGCTTCGAGCGGTGGCGCCCGCAGCCCAAGGGCGGCTGGCGCGAGTCCGGGAACCCCGAAGAGATCGGAGGTCTGCTCTACGACCTCGGGTCCCACGTCGTCGACCAGGCGCTCGTGCTCTTCGGCCCCGCCCAGACCGTGTACGCCGAGTCCGACGTCCGTCGCCCCGGCGCCGAGGCCGACGACGACACCTTCATCGCGATCACGCACCGGGGCGGCGTCCGCTCCCACCTGTACGTGAGCGCCACCACCGCCCAGCTCGGCCCGCGCTTCCGCGCGCTCGGCTCGGCGGCGGGCTATGTGAAGTACGGCCTCGACCCGCAGGAGGCCGCACTCCGCGACGGCAAGCGGCCCGCCGGCGAGGACGGTTGGGGCGAGGAGCTCGAGTGCATGTGGGGCCGGGTCGGCTCCGGCGAGTCCCCGCTGACCGGTGGCGGCAACCCTGTCAGGACGCTGCCGGGCGACTACCCCGCGTACTACGCGGCCGTGGCCGCCGCGATCCGCGGCACCGGCCGGAACCCCGTCTCCGCGTACGAGGCCGCGTCGGCCCTCGACGTCCTGGAGGCGGCTCGCCGCTCGGCCCGCGACGGTGTGACGGTGGTCGTATGACGAGCCCCACGCCGACGGGCCCGCCCACGGTCGAGGAGCTGGAGACCCAGGAACTGCGCCTGGTGCTCCCCCACTTCACGTACGAGGACGCCTGGGCGCTCGGCACCCTCCTGGTCGACCTGGCCCGCGAGCGCCAGGCCCCGGTGGCCATCGACATCACCCGGGGCGGCCAGCAGCTCTTCCACGCGGCCCTGCCGGGCTCGACGCCGGACAACGACGCCTGGATCGCCCGCAAGCGCCGCGTCGTCGAACGCTACGGCTGCTCGTCGTTCCTGGTCGGCACGCGTTTCCGCGCCAAGGGAACGACCTTCGAGGAGTCCTCGCGCCTGGACCCGGACGTGTACGCGGCGCACGGCGGCGCGTTCCCGATCGCGGTGCGGGGCGCGGGCGTGATCGGCACGGTGGTCGTCTCCGGACTCCCGCAGGCGGCGGACCACGCGCTGGTGGTGGAGGCGCTGGAGCGGTTCGTGTAGGGCCGCGGGGTGCGCCCCGTCAGGGGCGCGGGGAACTGCGCGCCCAGCCACGACGCACCCGCAGGTGGAGTCGGCGATGGCCCCAGCCGACTCCACCCCGGGGCACCAAGAATCCGCCGCGCCCCCGCCCCGAAGGGCTACGCGTCCTTCAGCTCCTGGCGCTGCTTGCCCAGCCCCTCGATCTCCAGCTCCACCACATCACCGGCCCGCAGGTACGGCTTCGGCTCGGCGTGCCCCATGGCCACCCCCGCCGGCGTACCGGTGTTGATGACGTCACCCGGGTACAGCGTCATGAACTGGCTGACGTAGCGCACCACTTCGGCCACCGGGAAGATCTGCTGGGCCGTGGTCCCGTCCTGCTTCAGCTCTCCGTTGACCCAGAGCTTCAGGGACAGGTCCTGCGGGTCGCCGACCTCGTCCGTCGTCACCAGCCACGGGCCCAGCGGGTTGAACGTCTCGCAGTTCTTGCCCTTGTCCCACGTGCCGCCGCGCTCGATCTGGAACTCCCGCTCCGACACGTCGTGCGACACCGCGTACCCGGCGATGTGCGCGAGCGCCTGCTCGTGGGACTCCAGGTAGCGCGCGGTGCGCCCGATGACGATCGCGAGCTCGACCTCCCAGTCGGTCTTGACCGACTTGCGCGGCACCAGGACCGTGTCGTTCGGGCCGACCACCGTGTCCGCCGCCTTGAAGAAGATGACGGGCTCGGCGGGCGGCGTGGCCCCGGTCTCCTGCGCGTGGTCGTGGTAGTTCAGCCCGATGCACACGACCTTGCCGATCCGGCCGACCGGCGGCCCGACCCGCAGCCCCGCCGCGTCGAGCGCGGGCAGCTCGCCCGCCTCGGCGGCGGACCTGATCAGGTCGAGGGCTGCCGTGTCGGCGAGCAGCGCACCGTCGATGTCCGTGACGGTCCCTGAAAGGTCCCGCAGCGTGCCTTCGGCATCGAGCAGCGCCGGGCGCTCGGCCCCCGCCGTACCGACTCGCAGCAGCTTCATGGTCAATCTCCCTTGGTCGAGCGCGCCCACTCACCTCCGACGATCGCGTGGCCCGGATCGGGGCTCCCCTGCTCTCGAGCAGAGTCGAGAGCTCGCGAAAGGGTTGCGGCCATCGTCGGAGGATTGGCCGATCCTCCAAGGTCGCCGTCCATCCCGCAAGACCCTGTTCACAGACCGGACCGTTACTGGGCGGTAGCCAGCGCTCCGGCGCCGTACGGCATGTCGCGGTACAGAACGGCACGCTCGACCGCGCTCCAGGTCGTGCTGGTGACCACGTACAGCGCGGCGGCGAGCGGCACGAAGGCGACGGTGAACAGCGTCATGAACGACATGAACTGCATGACCTTGGTCATCGCGCCCATGCCGGGCATCTGCTGGCCGTCGGCGCCGCCGCTCACGGGCGCCGCCGCCATCTGCAGCTTCGTACGCCGATAGTTGAAGGTCGCGACGGCGGCCACGATCACGAAGAGGCCGAGATAGACGAGCCCCTGCGCCCCGAAGACCCCGCCGTCGGCGAGCGCGTCGGCCCAGCGCCCGCCGAGGGGCGCCTCGAAGAGCTTGTGACCGAGCAGCGCGTTGGCCTCGCCGCCGATGCTGGAGTTGGAGAACAGGTGGTAGAGCAGGAAGAACGCCGGGAGCTGGAAGAGGCTGGGCAGGCACCCGGAGAGCGGCGAGACCTTCTCCGCGGCGTGCAGCTCAAGGACTGCCTTCTGCAGCTTCTCGGGGTTCTTTCCGTGCTTCTTGCGCAACTCGGCGATCTGCGGCGACAGCTTGGCGCGCGCCTTCTGGCCACGGGCCGACGCCCGCGACAGGGGATGGACGAGGAGTCGTACGCACGCCGTGAACAGGACGATGGCGGCGGCCATCGCGGAGGCATGGAAGAGCGGTTCGAGCAGATCGGCGAGGGAGCCGACCAGATCGGCGAAAAGCGACATGAATCCGGACAGGAAATCGAACATGGAGAGGCCCTCCGTGGGGCTCGTCGTGCCGAGGAAAAGAGGTGAGGGAGCTGGTGCGCTGGTGTGCGCTGAGGCTCTTTTCGGCGTGACGGCCCGCGAGGGGACTCGGTGGATCGGTAGAGGTGCTGTTCCCTACGCGGCCGTCATGACGAGACGGCCCGGTGCTCGGGGGCGCCTGCGCCCGGAGGCGTCGGGATCGCGCTGCGGCAGGAACGCCGTGCGCTTCTCGCGGTCGCGGATGGCCGTACGCACCCGAGTACGGGGCACGGCGGGCGCGCAACGCGCGGCGATCAGGGAGCAGACGGCGAGCGCGGAGCCCGCGGCGGCGGTCGCGGCGAGCGCGACGGCGGCGGTGAGGCTGCTCGCGTCGAGGAGGACGACCTCGACGAGGAGGAAGAGGAGAAGGCCGGTGGGACGAAGAGCGGCTTTCCAGCTACGGATCACGTCCTGCACTTCCGGGTCCCCCCTCTCCTGGCTCGGTTCTCCTGGCTCATTGACGCAGCAACGTATCGAACGTATCGAACCTCATGTCGCCTACCGCCCGTTATACAGGATCGGCCCCGCCGGCCGTAGAGGGCGTCCTGCCCCGCCCTGCCCCGCCCCGCCTCGCCCTACCGCGCCCTACCGCGCCCTACCGGGGCCTACCGGGGCCGCATGGACTGCAGCTTCCCCCACACGATGAGCCGGTACTTGGAGGTGTACTCGGGGGTGCAGGTGGTGAGGGTGATGTAGTACCCGGGAGCGCTGTATCCGCGCCCGGCCTTCACGAGGCTGCGGGGTACGGGGCGGATGACGCCGCTGTCGCGGGCCGAGGTCTGGGCGAGGGTCTTGTCGACGACGTACGTGTAGACGGCCTTCTTGGTCTCGACGACGAGCCGGTCCCCGTCCCCGAGCCGGTCGATGCGGCGGAAGGGCTCGCCGTGGGTGTTGCGATGCCCGGCGAGAGCGAAGTTCCCGCCTTCCCCGGGCTGGGCTGTGCGCGGGTAGTGCCCGACGTACCCCTTGTTGAGTACGCCGCTCTTGCTGATGCCCTCGGCGACGGGGACGCGGATTCCGATGCGGGGAATGCGGAGGACCGCGTAGGCCTGGTCCCAGTCGGGGGTGGGGGCGGGTTTCTGGCGGCGGGTGAAGGCGTGACCGGGGGCTTCACCGGAGTCGGGGACGGCGTCAGGCGGGGGCTCGTCGGCGACGTCGGCACCGGCATCGGACGAGCCGGAGGGTGCATCCCCCCGGTCCCCCCGGTCCCTCCGCTCCCCCCGCTCCCCCCACTCCCGCTCAAGGGCTTCGACCTTGCGCTCGGCGCCTTCGCGGGCCTGCCGGTTGGTCCACCAGAGCTGATGGGCGACGAGAAGCAGCAGGACGAGCCCGCAGGTGACGGCGGCTTCGGCGGCCCCCCACACGAGCCGAGCGCCTCTCCCCCGCCCCGCCCCACGCCGACGCCCCTGCACAACAACAGGAACCCGCTCCACCCGTCCCCGTCCCCGTCCTCGTTCCCGCACCCGCACCCGCATGCGCACCCGGCACCTCCCGTCCCAAGAGGGCGGCAGGCTAAGCCCAAGCCCGCCAACAAGCCATGGCGCCCACAGCGGATTGAGCCGCCCGAACCTCGAAAGTGTGCCGCCCTGATCTGCACGGCAACCCTGCTGTAACGCCCCCACTCGGCAGTACGGTGTCCCGTATGCGCCCCGACACGCCTGCCGATCACATCGCCGAAGCCGAGCGCCTGGAGCGGACCGCCGGCTTGTACCCCGAGGACACCGAGCACCTGCTGCTCCAGGCCGCGGCCAACCTGGAGCTGGCGGGTGAGCGCGACCGCGCGACCACGCTCTACGACCGCCTACTGGCCCCGGACGCCCCCCACCCGGCGTCGGCCCCGACCCTCATCCGAGCCCTCAAGGCCTCGAACCTCTGGGAGTACGGCCACGAGGCGGAGGCAAGGGCGATCATCGACGGAGTACGGGCGGCGGCACCTCGCGACCCGGCGCCGTGGGTGATCGTGGCGGAGTCGCTGGAAGCGCACGACGAACTGACCCAAGCGCAGGAAACCTTCACCCAGGCCCTGGAGCTCCTGCTCCCGCCCGGCGGCTCCGGCGGCGCCCCGTCGTACGAACAACGCCCACTGCTGTTCGGCCGCCACAGGGTGCGCCGCTTGCTGGGAGCGGAACACGACGCGTGGGACGCGATGGCGGACGAGGTGTCAACATCCCCCGTCCCCCTGGACGAACTGCACGACCCGAAGCGAATCTGGTCCCTGGGCTCGGACAACCCGGCGGAACTCCGCGCGGAAATCTCCCGCATCCAGGCGGAGTTGGGCTCGTACAGGGAGGCCCTGTCCCGCCCCTTCCCGGTGGCGGTCCTGCACTGGCCGTCACCGGAACTGGAGGAACTCCTGACGGCGTACCCCTCGCTGGAATCCGAATACCCCTCCCACGAGGCGCACTTGTCGACCATAGAGTCGTCACTAAGGGAACTGTCGGCCTCCGGCACCCCGAACTTGGGCATCGTCACGGGCACGGTCCCGTCCTACGAGGCCTTCGCAGCCTCGGAGGGTGCCCAGCCAACGGACGTGTCCTTGCTCCCCCAGTACGCAACGACACTGGCGGCGCGGGGCCGGGCTGTGGGGTGGCCGCCGGAGGCGGGGGCGGCTTGTTGGTGCGGGTCGGGCACCCCATACGGCGATTGCCACGGAAGGCCGTAACGGCGCGACGCGTCACCGAGGGCCCCGGCTGAGGACCTGTTGGCACCTTTAGCCAGGGCCTCACCACCCTTTTCGCACTCGCACCCCATATGAAACGCCTGTGCGATATCGTTAAAGAGGAACCTTTAGAACTGCAGAGCCGTTGCTGCCTGCTTCCGTGGATAGAGCCCCACGCTCCCGGGGAACACGACAGCATGCTTGATGCGCCCACCGCCGACCGGCGCTACGACGACGCCACCCGCGGTGCACAGCCCCACCGGTGAGCCCGGTCAGTTCGCACCCCGAATGACTGCTCGGCGTGCATTTTTGCGGACTCTGGAATTCACGGGACCACCAACTGCGGTGAACCGGCAAGAAATCGGGGTACCGGCGCCACGCTCGGCCCGGCAAGGAGAACAAGTGAGCAGCGAACTCGACCAGATATACGGCGTCTTCCGCGATCTCCTCGACACCAGCACGCCCGCGGAAGCGGTGAAGAAGCTGGAGATCCTGGGGGTCGACGCAGAGCGGATCCAGCGCATCCGTGAGCGCCACGAACAGAAGCTGCTCGCGATCAAAGAGATGGAGGAACCACGGGTAGCCGTCAACGGCAACCGGGAGACCTGGTACACCGGACCGCGCGAGAACGACCGTGCATGGCCCGCGATCCAGCGTGAGCTGGAGAAGTCGGGCTGGGGAAAGGGCGCGATCGAAGATCTCGATGGCGCGTCCACGCGTGTCGTCTCACTGCTCAACCACCCCAAGGAACCCGAGTTCTCCACACGCGGGTTGGTTGTCGGCTACGTGCAGTCCGGCAAGACCACCAACTTCACCTCGGTGATGGCGAAGGCGGCCGACCGCGGCTACAAGCTCTTCATCGTGCTCGCCGGCATCCACAACGGCCTGCGCCGTCAGACCCAGGCCCGCCTCGCCCAACAGCTTGTGGAGTCGAATCCGACGGGGTGGTCCCAACTCACCGGTCTCGACCGTGACTTCGTACCGATGGAGAATGCCGCGTCCTTCTTCGGCGGCAGCAACCGCACCCACGTGCTGTGTGTGGTGAAGAAGAACGCCAAGGTACTCCGCAAGTTCGCCCGTTGGCTGGAGTCGGCCTCCGACTACCTGCAGCAGGCCCCCGCCCTGGTGATCGACGATGAGGCCGACCAGGCCAGCGTCGCCACCCCATCGATCAACCCGCTGATCCTCCGGATTCTCGACACCTTGCCGAAGGCTGCGTACGTCGGATACACCGCGACCCCCTTCGCCAATGTCCTTATCGACCCGGCGGCGAAAGACCTGTACCCGAGCGACTTCATCGTCAACCTGCCGCAGCCAAAGGGACACTTCGGTACGGAGGTCCTGTTCGGCAGGTACGCCCTCGACGGCGAGGACCCCGAGGACGTCGATGACGGGTACGACATGATCCGCAGGGTCCCCGGTGAGGACGTCCCTCTGGTCACTCCTGCGACAAGGGCGGACGCCGACGGCTTCACGCCCGAGATCACCGACACCCTCGAAGACGCCATCCATTACTTCTGGCTCACCACCGCCGCTCGCCGGGCTCGTGGCACCGGCAACAAGCACGCCACCATGCTGATCCACACCAGCATGCGCATCCAGGTCCACAACAGCTTCCGAGAGCCCCTCAAGAGGCTCCGCGCACACACCCTGGACCACCTGAACGATCCTGACGCCCTACAGCGACTGCGCACGCTCTGGGACGACGAGACCAAACGGGTGCCGGCCGAGGACTTCCGGGAGACCAAGGTCCCCTTCGAGACGCTGTTGGAAGAGCTGCCGGGCGTCATCGGCGACTGCCGGATCATCATGGACAACTCCGACAGTGAGGACACCCTCGACTACGACAACGGCCCGGTGGTCGCCATCGCCGTCGGCGGCAACAAGTTTTCCCGAGGCCTGACCCTGGAAGGCCTCGCCGTCACCTACTTCGTCCGCGCCGCCTCCGCGTACGACACCCTGCTCCAGATGGGTCGCTGGTTCGGCTTCCGGAACGGGTACGCCGACCTCCCGCGCGTGTGGATGACGGACGAACTCCACTCCGCCTTCCGGCATCTGGCCACCGTCGAGGCGGACATGCGTCGCGACATCGACGTGTACCTCCATGAGAACGAGACCCCACAGACGTTCGCGGTCCGCCTGCGCACCCACCCGGTGCTGCGGGTGACGGCGGCGGCCAAGATGCAGTCCGCGATCAGGGCCAGCGCGGCGTACGGCGGTCGCCGCATCCAGACCCGCTACTTCCACACGGCCACTGACTGGCTGCTCGACAACCAAGAAGCTGCCCGCGAGCTGGTGCGTCGCGCCGTCAGCCAGGCCGTCACGCAGCACTCGCGCCCCGAGGAAGGCCGTCATATCCTGCACGGGGTTCCGCACACCGACGTGCTCGACTTTCTGGGCCGGTACCGCTTCCACGAGAGCTCCCAGGAGTGCGACGCCGAACTGATCTCCGCATATGTCCAGCGCCGCGTCCAAAGGGGTTCACTCCTGCGCTGGAACGTCGCGATCATCGGCAACCGTGCGGGCACCACGGACACGGACTTCACCTTCGCCCCGGACGTCACCGTCGGCCGCATCACCCGTGCCCGACTGCGCAACCTCAAGGGAGAAGCGGACTTCGCGGACATCAAGACCCTGATGAGCCGGGCCGACGCTGCCGTGGACCTGAAGGACGTCCCTCGTGGCCTGGCGGAGGACGAGATCAAGCGGGAGCGCCGCGAGCAGCTCCCGGACAACGGTCTCCTCGTGCTGTACCCGATCGACAAGGACTCTCGCCCCTCCGAGCGCCGCAAGAAGTTCCGTGAGCCGCTCGGCGCCGAGGACCATGTGATCGGCGTCGGGCTGGTCTTTCCGGAACCCCGGCAGGACAGCGAGGTCGGCTGGGACGGCAGCTATATCTCGGCGGACCTCTCCGGCATTCGGCTGGAGGACAACGACGACGAGGACCTTCGCACTCTCGAAGGCGAGGACTCGGCGTGAGTGACGTATTCCGGCGGGCCCTGGAGGAGAGTTGGCGGAATCTCCTTCTCTCTCCCGTGTCTGCGGACAATCGGCTCCGCACCGCGCCCCTGCCGGTCAGCACGTCACGCGGCCCGGTCCTCGCGGCCATCGATCGCGAGGGCCATCGCCATCTGCTGGTCCCCATCGCAGGGAATCAGCACGTCCGGGAGATCCGCGACGGCCAGGTCCTTCACCTGCGCAAGCGCCCCCTTGAGGACGCGGAGGTCTACCAGCACTACGCCGACCTCGGCTGCCTGCGGCACGACCTCGACGACGTGTTCACCGGGCTCGGCGAAAACGTCCTGCGGGAGATCGCGCAGCTCGGCGGGGACGAGCAGACGCCCGCCTCCTCCCAGACGCTCAAAGCTCTGCACCGGGTCCTGGACCGTTGGCGGGCCCTGTTCCGTACGCACGGCGCGCTGCTGGGTCCCGTGCAACTCGCAGGTCTCTACGGCGAACTACACATACTGCTCCGACTCCTCGCCGAGAACCCCAGCGCCCACCGGCTGTGGACTGGGCCGAACGGTTGCCCGCACGACTTCACCTCTGGGACCGACGCCGTCGAGGTCAAGACCACCACCGGGGACGCGCTGCGCGTACGCGTCCACGGCCTGCGGCAATTGGAGCCACCGGAGGGCGGCTCCCTCCAGCTCGCCTGTCTGCGCGTCGAGCGCGTCCCCGAGGGCGGCGAGGGGGCGAGCGTCGTGGACCTGGTGGAGCGGGCACTGCGGCTGTGCGACGACGAGAGCACGCTGCTCGGTCGCCTCGCCGAGGCCGGCTATCACACCGTCGACACGGAGCGTTACCGCACGACCCGATTCCTCGTGCGTGAGGAGCGCTGGTACGCGGTGGTCGCGGGCTTCCCCCGCCTCACGGCGGCCGATCTCGCCGTCGCCGAGGTGCCCGGCAACGTGACCGACGTCGAGTACACGGTGGATCTCTCCGTGTCCCCGCCCAGCCCTCTCCCGATGACCCGGGTGGAGAAACATCTGGCCGCCATGCTCGGGGAGAGCAAGTGACAGACGCGCGCATCGAACCGCAGTGGTACTCCCAGCCGTATCCGCCGGAAGGCGCGAGCGCGGCCGAGGGCATCCGCAACCAGCTCGGCCGCCCCGAGTTGGACCTGCTCACCATCCTCGTGCGAGAGGCCGCCCAGAACAGTTGGGACGCCAGGGACCCGCGGCAGGACGGACCGGTCCGCTTCGGCATCGACCTGGGGTATGTCGGTCCCGCGTCTGCCGACTCCTGGCGCAGGCTCCTGTTGAACGGCGCTCCGTCGAACGACCATCTGGCCTTGCGCAGGGCACTTCGCGCGGGCATCCGAATCATGACGATCTCCGATCGGGGCACGAACGGCCTTGGCGGCCCCACCCGCGCCCACGAGATCCCCAAGGGTCGTCAGGACTTCGTCGCCTTCGTACGAAACGTCGGAGAGCCCCGCGACACCAGACTCGGCGGCGGCACGTACGGCTTCGGCAAAGCAATCTTCTACCTCCTCTCCAGCCTCGGGACGGTGCTCGTGCACACCCGCTGCCGCAACGAGCGGGGAGACCTGGAGACCCGCCTGATCGGCTGCGCCCTGTGGCACAGCTATCGAGACAGGGACCTTCAGGGCGACGAGCGGCGTTACACCGGCCGGCACTGGTGGGGTGACGCTTCCGGAGACGTGATCGACCCCCTCGTCGGCGCCGCTGCGGAGGAGACAGCCCGCCAGCTGGGCCTCACGCCCTTCGGCGCGGAGGAGGCCGGTACGAGCGTCGTCGTCCTCGATCCTCAACTCGACGGCCTGGAGCCGAAGGAAGCCGCTGCCTATCTCGCCGAGACCGTGGCCTGGCACCTGTGGCCCAAGATGCTGGAGCGGGCCGACGGCTCGTCGGCCATGCAGTTCTCCGTCACCTGCGAAGGGCGCGACTTCCCCGTCCCGGATCCGCGCACCACGTCCCCACTCAACCTCTTCGTGGACGCCTACCGCCAGTTGGTCACCGACGAGGGCCGAACGTTGTCGTGTCAGAAGCCCATCAGGGAGTTGGGGCGGTTGGGGCTCGTCCAGCGTCCGGTCATTCCCCTCGAGCCTTCCCCCGCCGCCCGACGGGCCATGGAGATGGTGCAGGTCGAACGGTCCCTGCACCACGTGGCGCTGATGCGCCCCGCGGAGCTGGTGGTCACCTACTGGCCGGGGCGCGAGACCGGCGCCGAACTCCTCTCGTACGCAGGCGTCTTCCGCGCCACGGACCAGATGGACGCCACCTACGCCGAAGCCGAACCCCCGACACACGACGCCTGGAACCACCACCGCCTGGAGGGCCACGACCGGACCTTCGTCCGCACCACGTTCACCCGTCTCAAGGAGGCGGTCGACGAGCTGCTCCAGCTGGGCGGAACGTCCCGAGAGGGCTCGGCGAACGTGGCACTGGGCGCAGCCAGCGCCCGCTTCTCCCCGCTGGTGGGCGGCGCCTGGGGAACCGGGGGCGCCACGGACTACGGCACCCACTCCACGGGCCGGGCCACAGCAGCGCCGGACGACGACGAGGAACATCCCGACCCGCGCCCCCGTTCAGGCGCGCGACGGAGGGGCCGCGGCCAGGGCACTGCCGCCGCCTCGCCCCCGGAGGTCGACACCGGCCGTGCCCCCCGCCCACGCGTGAAGTACTCGGGCGAGACCACGTACGAAGAGCGCTTCGGGCACTCGGTCCTCGTGCAGGCGTTCACCCTCCCCGCTCCGGTCGTGCAGCGTGTTCGGGTCGAACTGGCCGTGGCTCTCCCCGGCACCGGCAATCGCGAGACCGACCCTCCTGCGGGCGCCGCGATGCCCGGCCTCGTCGGCTGGGAGGACCCCACCGGCACGCTCCACGCCTCGCCGACCTATGTCATCGAGGGCGGCGACGACACCGTCTGGCGCGCCGTTGTCCGTCCGGCCCCGGACACCATCACGGAGATCACCGTGAAGACCCAGGCGGTGAGCGCGTCGTGAGCAGACTCGCCCTCCCCTACCGATCGCCCGCCACATCCTGTGTCCGGGCCGAGCCGTGGCAGCTCGTCCTCGACGGCGCCACCATCGCTCTCCCGGAGTCTCTCGACTTCTGGGACTACCGCATGGACGTCGAGGTGAGCCGCACCGTGCACGTCGATCTGCCGACGGCCCGCGCGGGAGCAGGCCTCAATGACGGCGCGGTGCTCACCCTCGCGGCCATCTGGACCGCCTCCGGCTCCAATCTCCGAGGCCCCGTGCAACGGGTTCCGCTCACCGGTGACGACGTGTGCACCGTGGACCTTCACGCCGTCCTGGCGGGAGCCCAACTCGGGGGCGTGCTCTCCTTGGAGACAGTGCTCGTCCTCGCCCGTGCGGCTGGGGGAGCTGCCCCCTTCGCTCCACGCCGCGCCGGGTCGCTGCTCTGGGAAGACACCGCGGCGCTGCGTCTTCAGGGCGATGCGCCTCTCTTCCCCATGACGGTGATCGACTTCGCCCACACCTCGTTCCGGGACGGCGCGGCCTGGCACCTGCAACTCGGATCGGATCTGAACGCCGCTGCCATGGGCTCCATGCTTCTCCTCGTCAACGAGAAGGCCGATGAGGTCTCCGCCGCCTTCGCCCACGCGGCCAGACCCGGCCCGGTGGATCGCGTCGTCCTCTCGATGGTGTACTCCGACTGCGCCCGGATCATGATGGAACATGCCCTGCTCAAGGAGGAGTTCCTCGACGAAGCGGACTTCCCCGAGGACTCGCTGGGAGCGACCCTGGTCAACCTCTTCCACCAGCTCTTTGCGGGCCGCACGATCCAGGACCTTCGGCAGCTCCGACAGAACTCACCGAGCCTTTTCGCCTCTGAACTCCAGGCCGCGACACGCATCCTCCAGGAGGCATGACCCATGGCTCTCCTCTACCCCCGCCTCCTCGCCGGACAGGCCAAACCGCTCCACCAGCGGTACAAGGAGATGCCACCCCACGACTTGGCCGAACACGTCGCGTACCGCCATGAGTCCGCGGTCTACGTCGCCACCGGCGGCGACAGGATCACGGAGGCACAACTGCGCGACCTGCGGGCCCGCGTCCTGGAGACCGCCGCTCGTGCGGGCTTCCCCGACGAGTCCTCTCGTACGGCACGGGCCCGCTTCGATCTCGAACTGGCCGCGCTCCTGCACAGCAAGATGGACCTGATGCCGGCCGAAGCAGCGTCCGGCGACGTCTGGGCCTTTCTCGCGCTGACCCTGCTTCCCGACATCGCATACTGGCGCTATCCCCGCCCACCCGGCGACCGTGTGGTGGCCAGCGACCTGACCCGGCACGTCTTCGGCCGCCTGTGGTGGCGGGCGCACCTCGTCCGTGACCCCGTGGCTCCGGAGCCATACGCGGCGCTCGACATCCTCGGAGAGGCTGCCTTCGACCAGATCTACGCCCGCCGCAAGTCCCTCGGCGGCAGCCCGCATCTCGTACGCAACATCCTGCACGCCTGGGCGGCCGTCGACCTGCAGGGTCTCGCGGAGCGCGACGTTCTGAGGGACTTCCTCAAGCGGCTCCTCAGGCTCGCTCCCTTCGTCATCTTCGAGGCCTTGGACGACACCGAGCTACAGGCCGAACTACGGTCCGTGGCCGAGGAGTCCGTGGCCGCATTGAGGCCCGACGAAGCGCAGCAGGCCCTTTCGGAACCCCCACCCACGCACGCGATCTCGCCGGGTCCGGTAGAGAGACCCGAGTTCGGGCCGATCCGGGCCCCACGGCCTGCGGCAGCGCCCGCGCCGACATCCCCCGCCCGTCGGCTGGCCTCCCTCGAGCTGTGCGCCGGCGCCGGAGGCCTCGCACTTGGCCTGGAATACGCGGGCTTCGACCCCGTCCTTCTGATCGACAACCGTCCCGTCGCCCTCGACACCCTGCGCCTCAACCGACCCGACTGGCGCCTCCACGAGGAAGACCTGAGCACCATGAATCCTGCGTCACTGGCCCAGGAACCGACCCTGCTGGGACTTGACCTGATCTCCGGTGGTCTGCCGCGCGTGAAGGCAGCGGCCGCCGTCTCCCGCGAACGTGGCAATGACCACGAGCTGTCGGTCTTCCGTGCCACCCTCGATCTCACCCGGGCCCTGCGCCCCCGCGCCCTCCTGATCGAGAACGTACCGGATCTGATCACGAGCGAGATGTACCGGCCACTCCGGGACCACGTACAACAGGAGCTGTCCGCGAGCGGCTACGCCCCGCTCTGGTTCGTCCTCAATGCCGCCCGCTACGGCGTGCCCCAGGAACGTAAGCAGGGCATTCTCCTCGCCTTCGCGAGCCCGGGGGCGGCCGAGGCATTCCGGATTCCGCCGCCCTCCCCCGAACCCCCGATCACCGTCGGTCAGGCGCTCGGCCCGACCATGGCCGCCCGTGGCTGGCCCGGAGCCGCCCAGTGGGCGGCACAGGCCACCGAGGTCGCCCCCACGCTCGTCGGCGGTTCCTGGGAACGCGGCGGTGCCGACCTGGGCCCGACCGGCTCCAAGCGGGCCTGGGCTCGCATCGGCGTGGACGGCGGCACGGTCGCGAACGAAGTGCCGGACCCCGACTTCGAGTGGAACCCGGCCCTCGGACGCGAAGGCATGATGGCGCTCACCGTCGAGCAGGCTGCCCTGCTGCAGGGCTTCCCCAAGGATTGGGCCTTCGCGGGACGCAAGACCGCCCGCTACCGCCAGGTCGGCCATGCCTCCCCGCCTCCGGTGGGAGAGGCGCTGGGGCGTGCGATCCACGCCGCGCTGTCGGCCACGTGACGTCGTGGCCCTCCACCGGCTCCCCCGACCTCCTCCATCACCTATAAACTCGCTCACCATGACCGTCGCTCTGCCTCACCAGCTCTCACCTGTGGGTTTCCACATCGTGGACCTTTTCGCCGGCCCCGGCGGGCTGGACATGGCCGCAACGGTTCTGGGTGTCCCCTCACTGGGGATCGAATGGGACGCGAATGCCGTGACGACACGTGACGCCGCCGGTCTCCGATCGATCCACGGCGACGTGCGCAGCTACGGTCCGGAGGACTTCCCCGAAGCGAATGTCCTCGCCGGTGGCCCGCCCTGCCAGAGCTTCACCGTCGCCGGCACCGGGGCCGGGCGCCGCGCCCTGGACGACGTGCTGAAATACGTCCAGCGCCTCGTCGACCGCGACGCACGCGCCAACATCGATGCCGACCTCGCCGACATGGACGACAAGCGCACAGGACTTGTCCTGGAGCCCTTGCGCTGGGCGCTGGGCGCCATCGACAACGACGGGCTCCGTCCATACGACGCCATCGTCCTGGAGCAGGTGCCCGCAGCCCTCCCCGTCTGGGAGGCGTACGGAGCGGCCCTCGCCGAGGAGGGCTACTCGGTGGCCCACGGCATCCTGCACACCGAGGAATTCGGCGTCCCGCAGACCCGCCGCCGCGCGATCCTCGTCGCCCGACGTGACGGACACACGGCGGCCCTCCCCACCCCAACACATCAGCGCTACCGCAAGGGCGCCCCAAGGCCGGCGGGCGATCTCGTGCTGCAGAGTTGGGTGGCCATGGAAGACGTGCTGACCGAGCGCACCGAACCCTTCCGGGTCGTCTCCAACTACGGCACTGGTGGCGACCCAAAGCTCCGTGGCAGGCGCCGTTCCTGCGAACCCGCTGCCACTGTGACGGGCAAAGTCTCCCGAAACCGCATCGTCACCGACGACATGACGGAGGATGACCTCCCCCGGCTGAGCACGAGCGAAGCGGGTCAGCTCCAGACTTTCCCGAAGCGGTTCCCCTGGTCCGGCGGCGACATCTCCCAACAGATCGGCAACGCCGTTCCGCCCCGCCTCGGCATCCACGTCCTCAGCGCCGCGCTCGGCCTGGCGCCCCCGGGTGAGGACGTGTGGCGCGCACTCGCCGACTGGTCCCCGCGGGTCCGCGAAGACGCCTCACACTGAGATCGTGCCCGCTTCACGCCCGATCCCCTCGTCCCACACCGTCTCAGCCCGCATGAGCAGACAGCCCTCTCGGGACACCAAACCGGAAGTGGCCGTCCGTCGCCTGCTCCACGCCGCCGGCCTCCGTTACCGGCTTCAGCGACGCGTCCCCGGAATGGCCCGCAACACGATCGACATCGCCTTCCCCGGACTCCGCATCGCCGTCTTCATCGACGGCTGCTTCTGGCACGGCTGCCCCGAGCACGCCACCTTTCCCAAGTCGAACCCCACGTTCTGGCGCGAAAAGATCAACAAGAACGCCATGCGCGACACCAGGACCACCGCCCACCTCGAATCTCTCGGCTGGACCGTCCTCCGCTTCTGGGAGCACGAGGCGCCGGAGCAGGTGGCCGTTCAGGTGGTCGCAGTGATCCGTTCGGAGAAACAGGTGGGGCACCCGACGCGCGGAAGCCAAGGAGCACATCCGGCGGCTCGCCCAAAGAGGGGCGCCAACTCCCCACCGGATCAGCCGGATCGGCGCCCCGAACAAACCTGAAGCGGGCTTCTACGACGGGACGCGCTCCCGGGCTCATCCACCTGCGCCCTCGGCCTCGAAGTGCGTCTGCGCCCGATCCAGCGCCTCGTCCGGATCGCAGCCGTGAGCCCGAAGCCAATGGAGGAGGTCCGCGATGACGTCGATCGCGGCCTCTTCCGCAACGGCGACGGCCAGGACCGGACAGGCCTTGCCCCTCCGCACCGTCTTCTCCCCATAGAGGCCGATCACAGCCTCGGCACGGTCGACTCGCAGGCCCCCCGTGTGCCCGGTCGGCGATCCGAGTCCTGTGGCCAATTCGCACCAGGTGACCTTGGAATCACCCCGCAGAATCACGCCCCACCGGTCGGTGACCCCCTCCAGCAGGGCCATCCCGCGCCCGCTTTCGGCCTCCGCCTCGGCCACGAGCAGTGTCGGAAGCGCGCGCACATCGGGGTCGCTGACCTCGATACGGACGAACGTGCCGTTCATGCTGATTCCGAGCGTCGTGGGCGTGTGCGAGCCGACATGCGTAATGACGTTGGCCACGAGCTCGCTCACGCACAACTGTGCCGCATCGACCAGTTCAGGAAGGCCCCACAGGTTCAGATGCAATCGCATGATGCGGCGCAGCGCCGCCACTTCCTCTGGTTCGGCGAGGAACGGGATCTCCCACGGCTTCCTCGTCATGCACTCATGAACGCTCACGCCTCCACCTCTCAGCCAGAAGCCCATGAGATCGACGAGGTCGGCAACTAGTTGTCACGACCCATGGACCCAACGTAGCGACGCATGTGAGCATGGCAGCGCGCATCCCGCCGTGCAATGTGCACGAAGGGATTCCCTCCATAGAGTGATTGGTCTTTCCAGGGGCTTCCGATGAGATGGAACCTCCGCTAGATGACAGGGAGTTGGAATGACCGGCTCGCCCACCGCTCGACGTCGCCGACTGGCTATCGAGCTCAAGAAGCTCCGCGAGGAGCACAACCTCACGTGCAACCAGTTGGGCAAGGAGCTCGACTGGAGCGGGTCCAAGGTCAACCGCATGGAGACGGGCACCGGGCGCGTCCAGCCGTCGGACGTCGAGGCGTTGTGCCGCTTGTACGGGACCAGCCCTGAACTGCGCGAGTTCCTCAAGGCCCTCGCCAAGGAGTCGAAGCTACGCGGCTGGTGGCATGCCCACGCGGCGGCGATCCCGTCCTGGTTCTCGGTCTACGTCGGGCTGGAACAGGAAGCGGCAAGCCTGCGCCAGTACCAGTGCGAGTTCACCCCGGGGCTGCTGCAGACGGCCGCGTACGCCACCGAACTGCACCGCGCCACAGGTCACATCAGTGAGGAGCAGTTGGAGCGGGCCATCCATGTGCGCATGGAACGGAAGCAGATCCTCACCCGCGAGAATCCCACGGAGCTCTGGGCAGTCATCCACGAGACGGTCCTGCGTCACGTCATCGGCGACCGCGACGTCATGAAGCAGCAGCTCGAACATATGCTGGCCATGGGGAAGTTGCCGAACGTGACCCTTCAAGTCCTGCCCTTCGACGCGGGTACATACCCCGCGACCGGCGCGTACACCATCCTCGGTTTCCCCGAGCGGGGCGACCCGGACGTGGTGTACCGGGATGGGATCACTGATGCGGTCTACCTGGAAACTCCCTCGGATGTGGACCAGTACACGAAGGCCTTCGACACCCTTCGGGCCTCTGCTTCAAGCCCGGCCCGCTCCGCCTTGTTGATTGAGAAGGTGCTTGAGGAGTACTCCAGATGACCCCAGCCACAGGATCCAGCGGCCCTTTGACCTCGCAGTGGCGCAAGAGCAGCCACAGCAACGGCTCCGGAGGCGAATGCGTGGAGGTGGCCGCTGTTGAGCAGGCAGTCCTCGTTCGTGATTCGAAGCGCCCTGACGCCTCCCGGGTCACCGTCCAGCCGTCCACCTGGAGCGAGTTCCTCACCGCCTTGCAACAAGTCCCCCCACTCTGAGGCCCGCCTACCCCACCCGCTCATCCCAATCAATCCGATGCTCGAACTGCCAAGCCCCCCAAACCGCTCCCCCAGCCCCGCCCACCTTCGTAGCCACCGGCAGCAACGCGTCCCGTAGGGCGCGGCTCAGTGGCCCCGCCGGCTTCGGCGTTGCCGTGCGGGCCGCTGCTGATGTGGCCGTTGCCGTGGCCGTTGTGTGTTTCAGGATGCGGTCCACCCTGGGGCGGCGTAGGGACTCGTAGGCCTTGAATGCCTTGCCTACCGGCAAGTCGCGTAGGCAGCGGGCCAGTTCTACCGCGCTTTCCGTGGCCAGGGACGCCCCCTGGCCCGAGGTGGGGGACGTCGCGTGGGCAGCGTCTCCGATCAGGATCATGCGGCCTCGGCTCCAGGTCTCGACCGGAGGCATCGTTTCTGTGGGGCCCGGGATCAGCAGGTCCTCCGGGGGCGTCTCCGCCAAGAGTTCCGGGGCCGGGGTGCGGTCGTCCGTGAAGGCCTCGGCCAGGCGCTTCAGCCACTCCCCCGCGCCCACCGCCTGCGCCTCCGCCGCCGTCATCGGCTCGCGGTGCGGCAGGTTCGCCGACCAGGCCGCCGTCGCGTCGTCGAAAATCTGGTAGGCGAAGTACGCCCGCTTGCCGTAGCACATGTACAACACCCCCTCCGTGGAGGGGAGTTCCGTCTTCGGGACGCGGGCCGTGAACGTCAGCGTTCCCGCGTAGTGCGGCTTCGGCGCCGTCGGGTCGATCAGGCGGCGCACCGTCGAGCGCAGGCCGTCCGCGCCGATCAGGATGTCCGCCCTCTCCTGCGAGCCGTCCGAGAAGCGGGCCGTAACGCCCGTGCCCGTGTCCGTCGCGTCCAAGAGGCGCTTGCCCCGGTGGACGGGGATCGACCTGCCCTCCGCCTCCGCCGCGATCGCCTCGTGCAGTTCCGTGCGCCAGACGAAGCGCGTGGTGGGGAGGTCAGCGGGCGCGGTCAGTTGGGCCAGGTGTCTGCCCGTCCAGCTGCGCAGGCCAAGCGCCGTCACCGGCGTGCCGATCGCGCTCACCGTCTCCGCCGCGTCGATCGCCTCCAGCGCCTGCTGGCCGTTGGGCGCGATCGTCATGCCGCCGCCGAAGCGAGAGCCCCCGGCCCCGCTCCTCGGCCCGGAGCCGTCATACGCCTCGTACACCCTCGCCTCGATGCCCGCCTTGCGCAGGGCCATCGCCGCCACCAGGCCCGCGATGCCACCCCCGATGACCAGGGCGGTTCGGACTGTGGGGGCAGTGGTTCGCGCGGTCATCTCTACTATCGGTCCCTCGTCGGTGCGCCATCGATCGCGCCGCTCGGCCGCAGCGCGCACCCGCACCAACCTACGCGGCTCAGGCCCCCTCGCCGCAAGGCTTCCCGGCGGCGCGTTAGCCTCGGCCACAGTCATCCCGAGGGACGTATCGGCTGGAAGCCGTGGAAGCGAGGCAGGCGTGGCGAAGGTACCGGCATCAGCGGCAACGGCCGCCGGCGGGCTCGTCGGCGGGTTCGCCGTCGCTCGGTGGACCAAGAAGCGGCCCCTTGGCGGAGTCGTCCTCGCCGCCGCCGGGGTCGCCGCCGCGCGGCAGTGGCGTGCCGCGGCGGGCGGCAAGACCGCCGCCGCGCTCGGCGTCACCTACCTCGCCGCCTTCGCCGGGTCCCATCCCCTCGCCAAGAAGGTCGGCGCCTGGCCCGCCGTCTTCAGCGTCGCGGGCGGCGTGGGGCTTGCCTCCTGGGTGCTTGCCGACCGGAGGGGTTGATCCCCTTGATCTACTGCCGGATTCGGCAGCTCACGCCTCGCTGTCCCTGAACAAGCGCGCGAAACCCGCCACCGCCAGGACTCCCGCCCCCATCACGAGTACGAAGAACCCCCACGCCAGCGGCCACACCGCCGCGTCCGGCTCCGGGTGGCTGTCGAAGGAGACGTACATCAGCGTCGCCGGCGGGCCCGCCACAAGCAGCAGCGCCAGGACCAGCCGGTCGCGGAAGCCGAAGTAGGCCGCCAGGGACAGCATCGAGACGGCCAGGGCGGTGATGCCGAGCGCCGTCACCGGTGACGTCTCGTTGATCGCGCCGGGCGTCTCGGGGCGGTTGCGCAGGTCCCAGGGGAGACAGAGGAGGTACGCCGCTGCCGCTAGGCCCGCGCCGACGGCGCGCGTCGCCCAGCGCCGCAGCGGAGGGCTCTCGGGCAGGGGCTTCAGCAGGTTCCGCGCACGGATGGGGCTCAGTTCGTGGCGCTGGCTCATGCGCCTGCCTATGCGGCGCGGACTCATGCGCGGGCTCATGTTCATCGACTTTGCCGTCATGCGGACGAGCCTGCCGACCCGGCCGGGGGCGCGACAGAGTACGCGTACTCAGAACGGGACTCCTCACGCGCCGGAGGGCCCGCCGGTCGTGCAGCGCGAGACGCCGGCCCAGGGGCGGTCAGCCCCGCGTCCCCCTGAACGTCATCCGGTACGCCCCCGGCGACACCCCCAGCCCCGCCTGGAAGTGCTGCCTCAGCGAAGCGCCCGTGCCGAAGCCCGCCTCCGCCGCGATGCGGTCGACCGTGCGGTCCGTCTCCTCCAGGAGCTCGCGGGCCCGGTCCACGCGGCGCTGGGTCAGCCACTGCATCGGCGTCAAGCCCGTCTCGTCGCGGAAGCGGCGGCTGAAGGTCCGCACGCTCATGGCCTCCTGCTCGGCCATCCCGGCCAGCGTCAGGGGTTCCGACAGCCGCCCCTCGGCCCACTCCCTGGCCCGGCCCGTCGACGTCAGCCGCGGCTCCGCCACCGGGCGTCGGATGTACTGGGCCTGGCCTCCCTCGCGGTGCGGGGGTACGACGGTGCGGCGGGCCACGTCCGCCGCCACCGCCGCGCCCTGGTCGCGGCGGATCATGTGCAGGCAGAGGTCGATGCCCGCGGCCTCGCCCGCCGAGGTGAGGACCGCGCCCTCGTCCACGTACAGGACGTCCGGGTCGACCGTCACGCTCGGGAACGTGCGGGCGAAGAGGTCCGCCGAGAGCCAGTGCGTCGTCGCCCTGCGGCCGTCCAGGAGGCCCGCTGCCGCCAGGACGAAGGCGCCGGTGCAGATGGAGGCGGTACGGGCGCCGGTGGCGGACCCGAGCGCCTCCGCGAGGGCGGGAGACAGCTCGCCCGGCCTCAGCGACTCGTCCTCCTCGTGCGAGGCCGGGATGATCACCGTGTCCGCGGCGGCCACCGCCTCGGGGCCGTGCTCGGCGTGGACCGGGAAGTCCGCGTCCGTGCGGATTCTGCCGGGGGTCAGGGCGCAGGTCGTCACCTCGTAGAGGCGCGTGCCCTGCGGGGAGCGTGCGTTGCCGAACAGCTGGTGGACCAGGCCCAGTTCCATGGGCAGGACCCCGTCCCTGACGAGGACCGCCACCCGGTGCGCGCTCTCCGCTCCCTGTACTGCCCCTGCTCCCTCTCCGCTCATGCCGGGATCTTCCCATCCGGTCCGGGCCCCGGAGGGCTACCCCGCCTTCGCCTCCGACAGCGGACTCGCGATGTCCTCCAGGGACCGCTGCTCCGCCTTCACCGCGAACACCGCCGCGACCAGCCCCGCCGCGCACATCAGGCCCGCCCCGATCTGGAAGGCGAGCACCGTGTCGCCGACGACGCCCGACTCGGTCAGCTTGGCGAAGATCAGCGGGCCGCTGATGCCGCCGGCCGCCGTGCCGATGGCGTAGAAGAAGGCGATGGCCATGGCGCGGGTCTCCATGGGGAAGATCTCGGAGACCGTGAGGTACGCGCTGCTCGCGCCCGCCGACGCGAAGAAGAGGACCACGCACCAGCAGGCCGTGAGTGTCGCCGCGTTCAGCGAGCCGCGGTCGAAGAGCCAGGCCGTGCCGAAGAGCAGGACGCCCGACACGATGTACGTCGACGAGATCATGATCCGGCGGCCCACCGTGTCGAAGAGCTTGCCGAGGAAGAGCGGGCCCAGGAAGTTGCCCGCCGCGATGACGGCGAAGTAGTAACCCGTGCTGCCCGAGGGGACGTCGAAGAACTTGGTGAGGATCGCGCCGAAGCCGAAGGTGATCGCGTTGTAGAGGAACGCCTGGCCGATGAAGAGGGAGAGGCCGAGCACCGCGCGCTTGGGATAGTCGCGGAAGACGGTCCTGGCGATCAGGCCGAAGCCGATGCTCTTGCGCTGGTGGATGGTGATCTCGCGCTCGGGCGGCGGCAGGCGTTCGCCCTTCTCCTCCTCGATCTCCCGCTCCACCGCCGTGACGAGGGCGTCCGCCTTCTCGCCGCGGCCGTGGATGAACTGCCAGCGCGGGCTCTCCGGCACATGGCGGCGTACGAGCAGGATCACCAGGCCCAGGACGACGCCGAGGGCGAAGGTGAGCCGCCAGCCGAGGTCCTTGGGGAAGATGCTGGTGTTCAGCATGACGACCGAGAGCAGCGAACCGCCGATCGCGCCAAGCCAGTAGCTGCCGTTGATGATCAGGTCCACGCGCCCGCGGTACTTGGACGGGATGAGTTCGTCGATGGCCGAGTTGATGGCCGCGTACTCGCCGCCGATGCCGAAGCCGGTGAGGAAGCGGAAGAGGAAGAACCACCAGGCGTCGAAGGAGAGCGCGGTGAGCGCGGTGGCGCCGAGGTACACCGCGAGGGTGACCATGAAGAGCTTCTTGCGGCCGTACTTGTCGGTGAGGCGGCCGAAGAAGAGGGCTCCCGCGCAGGCCCCCGCCACGTACAGGGCCGCCGCGGTGCCGGTCACCTGGGCGGAGCTGATGGCGAGGCCGCTGCCCTCCTCGGAGAGGCGGCTCGCGATGTTGCCGACGGTGGTGACTTCCAGGCCGTCCAGGATCCAGACCGTGCCGAGGCCGATGACGATCATCCAGTGCCAGCGGGACCAGGGCAGCCGGTCCAGTCGGGCGGGCACGGCCGTGGTGATGGTGCCTTCGTCGGACGGGGTGCTCTCCCGGTCCGGCGGCGGCGGGGCGGGCGTGGACGACGCGGTCATGGCGGGCGGCTCCTTCCGCTGCTCCCACGTCGCCGGCCTGCTGCTCCCGGGGCGGCTCCCTCCGGCGGCCCCAGGCTCCCTGGGCGGCTCCCGCGGCGGCCCCAGGCTCCCGCGGCCCGGACGACGGCTCTCCCGGCGTCAGGAGAGCTCCTCCAGAGTGCCCAGCAAAGGCGCCCTCACGCGCGCCGGAGCCGCGGGTGGTCCGCCCGACCGGCCTACGCCCCCAGCAGCCGCGACACCGTATAGATCGCGAGGCCCGCCAACGCCCCCACCACCGTGCCGTTGATCCGGATGAACTGGAGGTCGCGGCCGATGTGCGCCTCGATCTTCTTCGACGTGTGCTCGGCGTCCCAGCCCGCGACCGTGTCCGTGATCAGAGACGTGATCTCGTCGCGGTACGTCGTCACCACGTACACCGCGGCGCCCTCGACCCAGCCGTCCACCTTCTGCTGAAGCCGTCCGTCCGTGGCCATCCGCGCGCCCAGCGACAGCAGCGCGGCCCGCACCCGCAGGCGCAGCTCGCTGCGCTCGTCCTCGGCTGCGGCCACGATCATCTGGCGCACCGCCGACCAGGCCGACGCGATCAGGTCCTGCACCTCGCCGCGGCCGAGGACCTCCCGCTTGAGGCGCTCGACGCGCTCGCGGGTGTCCGAGTCGGACTGGAGGTCGACGGCGAAGTCGGCGAGGAAGCGGTCGACGGCGCCGCGAGCGGGGTGCTGGGGCATGTCCCGCATCTCGGTGAGGAAGCGGAGCAGTTCCTTGTAGACGCGCTCGCCGACCTTCTTGTCGACGAACCTGGGCGTCCAGCCGGGGGCGCCGCCCTGCACCGCGTCCATGACCGACTCGTCGTGCTCCACCAGCCAGTCGTGGGCGCGTACGCAGACCAGGTCGACGACCCGCTTGTGGCCGCCGTCCGCGACGACCTTCTCCAGCATCTTGCCGATGCCCGGCGCGATCTCCTGGGCGTCCGCGCGGCGCGTGATGGCCTCGCCGACGACCGCCTGGACGTCCGAGTCGCGCAGCACCGTCAAGGCGCCGCGCAGCGCCGTCGCCAGTTCGGCCGTCACCCGGTCGGCGTGTTCGGGGTCCGCCAGCCAGGTGCCCAGGCGGCTTCCGATGCCCACCGCGCGCAGTCTGCCTCGTACGACATCGGATGAGAGAAAGTTCTCACCCACGAAGTCGCCGAGGGAGGCGCCCAGTTGATCCTTCTTGTTCGGGATGATCGCCGTGTGCGGGATGGGCAGGCCAAGGGGGTGGCGGAAGAGCGCCGTCACCGCGAACCAGTCGGCGAGCGCGCCGACCATGCCGGCCTCGGCCGCCGCCGCGACATAGCCCGCCCAGGCGCCGGCGCCGGAGTTCTGGGCCCACTTGGCCAGTACGTACACGACCGCGACGAAGACGAGGAGGCCCGTCGCCGTGATCTTCATCCGGCGGACGCCGCGCCGTTTCTCCTCGTCGGCGGGGCTGTACGTGAAGCCGCCGCCCGGAGCGGGGCCACCGGGGCCGGACGGGGCGCCGCTTGGAGGGCGGGGCGCACGGGCATGCTGCCCGGCAGCACCCGCTTGAGCCGCGTCCTCCGGAATTGATCGATTCGTACGTTCCACTCACTCCACCTGGCCCGTTCGCGTGGTTAGCGGCGTCCTCATCCGTATTGTCCCCGTCTCTCTGCACCCCTTACTGACCGACTCCTGGAACGGACGACAAGTTCCCGGCGTCTGATGGGACGGAGGGGGGCAGTGTCGGCCGCCTCACGGCCCATGACGCATCATGGGGTGATCACATCGGAGCCTCGATCAGGCTCCCCCTGCTCGAGGAGACACAGCCCGCATGACCAAGCGTCACGGTTATGCCCTGCTTGCCGCGGTCCTCGCGGTGATAGTGGTGATTTCCGCCGCCATATACCTCGGTGTCACACGCACCGACGACGGATCTCAGGACACCATCAGTGCGGGGTCACGCAGCCCCCACAACTCCGCGGCACCGGCCTCCGCCGGAACGTGGGTGGGCTCCTGGGCCGCATCCCCCGCGGCCGCCGAACCAAACACGCACCGCAACGGCTTCGCGGGCCGCTCCATCCGCAATGTCGTGCACACCAGCGTGGGCGGCGACAGCGCCCGCATCACGCTGTCGAACCTGTACGGACAGCAGCCGCTGAGCATCACCCACGCCTCGATCGCCGTGGCCGTCGGGTCGAACAACCCGGCCGCGGCACCGGGCACCCTGCGCCGCCTGAACTTCAACGGCAACACGTCCGTGGTGATCCCCGCGGGCCAGCAGGTGATGAGCGACGCGGTGCGGCTGCGCGTGCCGCACGACGCGGACCTCCTGGTCTCGACGTTCTCGCCGACCCCTTCGGGCCCGGTCACCTTCCACCCGCACGCCCGCCAGGTCAGCTACGTGGCCGAGGGCGACCGCACGGAGGACCCGAACGGCGCCGCGTACACCCAGCAGAGCACCTCCTGGCGCTACCTCTCGGCCGTGGACGTCCTGAGCAACGAGTCGGACGGCACCGTCGTCGTCTTCGGTGACTCGCTCACCGACGGCATCTCCTCCACCATGGGCGCCAACGCCCGCTGGACCGACTCCCTCGCCGACCGCCTCCGCGACGAGTCGGGCGGCCCGCGCTACGGCGTCGTGAACGAGGGGATCAGCGGCAACCGCGTCCTCTCGGACGGCAACGGAACGCCCGCGGACAACCCCAGCGGCCTCTCCCGCTTCGACCGTGATGTGCTCGACCGCACGGGCATCAAGGCCGTCGTGATCGCGCTCGGCGTCAACGACATCCTGCGCAACCCGCACCAGAACGACCCCGACCGCATCGTCGAGGGCCTGCGGGAGCTGACGCGCCAGGCGCACGCACGCGGCCTGCGGGTCGTCGGCGCGACCCTGATGCCGTTCGGCGGCCACCGGGGGTACGAGCCGGGTCTGGAGAACGTGCGCCAGTCGGTGAACGAGCAGATCCGCGACGGCAAGGTCTTCGACGAGTTCGTCGACTTCGACCGGGCGCTGCGCGATCCCTACGACCCCCGCAAGCTGCGCGGCCAGTACGACTCGGGCGATCACCTGCACCCCAGCGACCTGGGCTACCGCAAGATGGCGGAGACGTTCAACCTGACGCACCTGCGGGGCACCGCGGCCGCCGAGCTGTAGTCTCCGCCGTTTCCCCGGCGGCGCTATTCACCGCTTCCGGCGCCGTAGTCCCCCGGCGCCGGGTGCGAGGAGTCGGACCTGCGGTGGTGCTCCCCGTGCCGCCGCCGGTGCCCCTCTCCCCGATCCCCGCGGCCCCCGCGGCCCCCGCGGCCCCCGCGCTCCAGCTGCGCCGCACGCCGCTCCTCGCGCCGCTCCAGCTTCTCGCGGCGGCGTTCCTCCTTGATCCGCAGGCGCTCCGCCCGCGGCAGCTTGCGGTCCACGCCGACGCCGCCCATCAGGGCGAAGCCCGTGACCACCACGCGCGGGGAGCCCGGGGTGCCCTCTCCCGAGGCCTTGTCCTCGAAGCCGCCCATGATGCCGAAGCCCTTGACCTGGACGTCCAGCTCCGGCGGCACGGTGACCTGCAGGCCGCCCATGATCGTGAAGCAGCGGATCTCCACGTCGCGCTCGGCGAACCGCGCCTCGCGCAGGTCGATCTCGCCGCCGCCCCACATCGCGAACGCGGTGAACCGAGAGCCGACCGTCCAGCCGCCCTTGCGCATGAACCCGCTCCAGAACGCGAAGCCCCCCGTGGAGGTGGGCTCGCCGCCCATGCGGGAGGGCCAGTCGATCTCGCCCTCCCTGGCCGATCCCGGCTTCACCATCGAGATCTTGGCGCCCGCCTCCGGCAGGTCCCGGGTGATCGGCTCCAGCTCGCCGTACGTACGTGCCTTGTACGTCGCGTCCAGACGCTCCTCGAACTCCTCCATGTCCAGGCGGCCCTCGGCCACGGCGTCACGGAGTCGTTCGGCGACGCGTTCGCGGTCGGCGTCGGCGGCCCGGAGGTCCGGGAGATGAGGCTGCTCTTCGGTCATGAGAAGCAGCCTACGAGGTCGCTTTCTCCGCGTACATCTTGGCGATGACCGCCTCGATGTCGGGCTCCCTGACCGAGAGGTCGACCATCGGATACCGGGCCGCGACCAGGGCGACAAGTGGAGCTGCCGACTCCGCGGCGGGGAAGGCGAGCCACTGCCGCGGGCCCTCCACCTTCACCACCCGAGCCGACTCCACCTCGATGGGCGGAAGTTCGCGTTCCAGGTCCACGACCAGGGTCCGCTCGCTCTCGCCCACCTCGTGCAGCCCGGCGAGCGCGCCGTCGTACATCAGGCGGCCGTGGTCGATGACCATCACCCGCTTGCAGAGCTGCTCGATGTCGGTCAGGTCGTGCGTGGTGAGCAGGACCGTCGTACCCGCCTGCGCGTTCAAGTCCCGCAGGAACTCCCGCACTTTGGCCTTGCTGATCACATCGAGGCCGATCGTCGGCTCGTCCAGGTAGAGCACCTCGGGGTCGTGGAGCAGCGCCGCCGCGATGTCGCCGCGCATCCGCTGGCCGAGCGAGAGCTGACGCACGGGGACGTCCAACAGGGCGCCCAGTTCGAGGAGTTCGACACACCGGTCGAGGTTCTCCTTGAAGCGGGCGTCGGGGATGCGGTACATGCGGTGCATCAGGCGGTAGGAGTCGATCAGCGGCAGGTCCCACCACAGGGTGGTGCGCTGCCCGAAGACCACGCCGATGCGCCGCGCCAGGCGGGTGCGCTCGCGGGAGGGGTCGATGCCCGCCACGCGCAGCCGGCCGCCGCTGGGCGTCAGGATGCCCGTCAGCATCTTGATCGTCGTCGACTTGCCCGCGCCGTTCGGCCCGATGTAGCCGACCATCTCGCCGCGCGGCACGCTGAAGGTGATGCCGTCGACGGCACGCACCTCGTGCTTCTCGCGCCGCAAGAAGCCGGTCTTTTTGCGTACGTCGAAGACCTTCTCGACGCCCTCCAGCTCAATGAGGTCTGTCTCCACGGCAGTTCAGCTCCCAGTGCTGCGGTACGAACGAAGGCCCGTGCGCCAGGCGAGGCCCGCGAGTGCGAGAAGGACGGCGGCCACCAGCGGCGGCGTGAACGCCACCCACGTCGGCAGGTCCAGCGGATAGGGCCGGCCGAGGACGTACAGCGCGGGAATCCAGTTCACGAAGGCCAGCGGCAGGATGAAGGTGGCGCCGCGCACCAGGTCCTTGGCGAAGACGGTCGGCGGGAACTGGAGCAGCGTGGTGCCGCCGTACGTGAAGGCGTTCTGCACCTCGGCCGCGTCCTGCGCCACGAACTGGAAGGCCGCGCCCGCCACGAACACGGCCGCGAAGATGCCCGCGCCGCACAGCAGCATCAGCGGGACCATCAGGGCCTTCAGCGGGGTCCAGCCGATGTCCAGGACCACGAGCGCGTACACGAGGACCAGGGCGCCTTGTAGCAGGCGCCCGATCCGGTGCAGCCCGAAGCGGTCGGCGGCGACCTGCGCGATCACCGGGGCGGGCCGCACCAGGAGCGTGTCGAGCGTGCCGTCGCGCACCCGCTTGCCGAGCCGGTCCATGGACCCCAGGGCGAGGTCGGCGATCCCGAACGAGGTGCAGGTGGCGCCGTAGAGGAAGGCGATCTCGGAGAGCGAGTAGCCGCCGAGCCGGTCCACCTGGGAGAACATCAGCAGGATCGCCGCGAAGTCGAAGGCGGTCACCGCGAAGTTGCCGAACGCGGTCATCACGAAGGACAGGCGGTAGGCCATCAGGGAGCGAATCCACATGCCGGAGATCAGCCGGTAGGCACGGAGCCCGTCCCGCACGTGCGTCAGGCGCTCTCGCGCCCGCTTGATGTCACCCACCCTGGACCACCACCCGTCGCGTGGCCACGGCCTGGAGCAGCCGTCCGGCCGTGAGCAGCGCCGCGGCCCAGCCGATCTGGAAGGCGTACGTCCCCAGCAGGTCCGCGCCCGTGTGCTTGCCGAGGAACACGTCGGCGGGCACCTGGAGCAGCGCCGACCAGGGCAGGGCGCGGGCGATCTCGCCCAGGGCGCCGGGGAAGACGTTCAGCGGGAGCAGCATTCCCGAGAAGAAGGTGCCCGCGAGCATCGCCACCTGCGTGGTGCCCGCGCCGTCCATCAGCCAGAACGCGGAGAGCGCCACCAGGAAGCGCAGCGCGAAGCTGACCAGGGCGCCGAGGAACACGGCGAGCAGGAACGCCAGCCAGCGCAGCGGTTCGGTGGGCAGGGCCAGATCGAAGACGAGGGCGCCCACCACCATCGGCACGACACCGCGCCCCAGCAGCTGGAACAGAGCCCGGCCCAGGTCGGTCGCCAGCCACCAGGCCTGCAGGTCGGCGGGCCGGTAGAGGTCGACGGCGATGTCCCCGGTGCGGATCCGCTCGATCAGCTCGCCCTCGAAGCCGCCGCCCATCAGCGCCATCACCGTGAGCAGCGCCTGCCCCAGCCAGACGAACGTCAGGGCCTGCGACTGGTCGTAGCCGCCGAGCCCCGGACGCTCGTCCCAGAGCGCGATGTAGGTGTACGCGAGGATCAGCCCGAAGACGGTGTTGGTGAACACCCCCGCCAGGGTGGCCGTCCGATAGGTCGCGTACCGCCGGAAGCCTCCTCGGGCGACGGCCGCGTACAAGCGGAACCGTCCTGTACGCACACGCATCCCCTTTAACGAGAGCCTTGCCCGGTCCGGGCCAAAGAGACGGAGCCTAGTGGCGTCGTCACCGCTCGTGCCAGGCATTTTCGGCGCGCGGCGCGTGCCTGGTAGGGAACGCAGGAAGCGACAGTGTGCAATGGGTCGTACGAGGCGTACGTGACGTACGACGCGAACCGGGAGTTCCACGAGACATGAGCAGCGACGAGCCGCAGCAGCCGGGCGCCGAAGAACCCAAGGGCTGGGCGCCCCGCGAACCCGTGGACCCCCCGGCCGACACCCCCGCGGACACTCCCGCGGCCACCGCGAACACCGCGGGCACCGCAGGGACGGGCGGCGCGGCCGACAGCCCCGCGGGTGCGGCGGCCGCGGACGCCACCGACGGCAAGAAGGGCAAGAAGAAGCGCCCCAAGCGCAAGGGCTGGCGGCGGATCTTCCCCACCTGGCGCATGGTGCTCGGCGGGTTCATCCTGCTGATCCTGCTCTGCGTCGGCGGCTTCGTCGCGGGCTACATGATCGTCGACATCCCGCCGGCCAACGCGGGCGCCATCGCCCAGAGCAACGTCTACCTCTACGCCGACGGCAGCCAACTGGCCCGCGACGGCGAGGTCAACCGCGAGAACGTACCGCTGAGCCAGATCCCCAAGGAGGTCCAGCACGCCGCGCTCGCGGCCGAGGACCGGGACTTCTACAGCGAGTCCGCGGTCGACCCCAAGGCGATGATCCGCGCCGCCTGGAACACCGTCACCGGCAAGGGCAAGCAGTCCGGTTCGACGATCACCCAGCAGTTCGTGAAGAACTACTACCTGGGCCAGGAGCAGACGGTCACCCGCAAGGCCAAGGAGTTCTTCATCTCCATCAAGCTGGACCGCGAGGTGAGCAAGGACGACATCCTCGCCGGGTATCTGAACACCAGCTACTTCGGGCGCAACGCGTACGGCGTGCAGGCCGCGGCCCAGGCCTACTTCGGCAAGGACGTCAAGAAGCTGAACACCGCGCAGGGCGCCTATCTGGCGACGCTGCTCAACTCCCCGAACGCGTACGACGTGGCGACGCACCCGGAGAACAAGCCGCGCGCCGTGGGCCGCTGGAACTACGTCCTGGACGGCATGGTCAAGGAGGGCTGGCTCAGCGCCGCCGAGCGGGCGAAGACCAAGTTCCCCGCGCCGAAGGAGGCCAAGGGCGCCTCCGGCCTCTCCGGGCAGCGCGGCTACCTCGTGCAGGCCGTCGAGGACTATCTGACGTCCAACGACATCGTCGAGGAGGACACCCTGGCCAAGGGCGGCTACCGCATCACCACCACCCTCCAGAAGGGCCGCCAGGACGCCTTCAAGAAGGCCGTCGACGACCAGGTGATGTCCCAGATCGACAAGAAGGCCCGCAAGGTCGACCGCAACGTGCGCGCGGGCGGCGCCTCGATCGACCCGGCCACCGGCAAGGTCGTCGCGATGTACGGCGGCATCGACTACACCAAGCAGTACGTCAACAACGCCACGCGCCGCGACTACCAAGTGGGCTCCACCTTCAAGCCGTTCGTCTTCACCTCGGCCGTGGAGAACGGCTCGGTCACCCAGGACGGCCGCGCGATCACCCCGAACACGATCTACGACGGCACCAACAAGCGCCCGGTGCAGGGCTGGGACGGCGGGACGTACGCCCCCGAGAACGAGGACGACGTCGACTACGGCAACATCACCGTCCGCACCGCCACCGACAAGTCCGTCAACTCCGTCTACGCGCAGATGGCCGTCGACGTCGGCTCGGACAAGGTCAAGGACACCGCGGTCGCCCTCGGCGTCCCGGAGAGCACCCCCGACCTGACCGCCTCCCCCTCCATCGCGCTCGGCCCGTCCACGGCCTCCGTCCTGGACATGACGGAGGCGTACGCGACGCTCGCCAACCACGGCAAGCACGGCACGTACACGATGGTCGAGAAGGTCACCAAGGACGGCCAGGTGATCGAACTGCCGGAGAAGAAGACCGCGCAGGCCGTCAGCCGCGAGGCCGCCGACACCACCACGTCCATCCTGCAGAGCGTCGTGGACGGCGGCACCGGCACCGCCGCGCAGGCCGCGGGCCGCCCGGCGGCCGGCAAGACCGGCACCGCCGAGGAGGACAAGGCGGCCTGGTTCGCGGGCTACACCCCCGAACTCGCCACGGTGGTCTCCGTGATGGGCCAGAACCCCGACACCGGCGCACACACCCCGCTGTACGGGGCGCTGGGCCAGCCCCGCATCAACGGCGGCGCCTACCCCGCCCAGATCTGGGCGCAGTTCACCCGGGAGGCCCTGGAGGGCGAGCCGGTGCGGGACTTCGACCTGGAGCTGGAGGAGGGCGCCGACGACGTGCCGGTGATCCCCGACCCGTCGGGCGTCGAGGAGGACCCGGCGACCGGCGGAGCGGCCACCGGGGGCGACGACACCACGCAGGGCCAGGACCAGGGCCAGACCCAAGGTCAGGACCAGGGCCAGACGCAGGGCCAGGACCAGGGGCAGACCCAGGGCCAGGACCAGGGCCAGACGCAGGGGCAGGACCAGGGGCAGACGCAGGGCCAGACGGACGGCGGTGCCACCGTGGACGGCGGAGCGGCCGACGGAGGCACCACCGCCGATCCGGGCGCCGCCCAGGGGCAGACCGACGGCGCCACCGCCGACGGCGGCACGGGCGAGGACGACGGGGCCCTGGGCGGCCTGACGGACAACTCGGCGGCCAGAAGGAAGGGCGACGGCGCCGAGTAGCGGGCGTACCGGCGCCCCCGGGCTAGTGCCCCGAGGTCGCCTTCAGGCCCACGACGGCGACCAGCAGCAGCACGACGAAGAAGATCCGGGCGGCGGTGGCGGGCTCACCGAGCACCATCATTCCGACCACCGCCGCGCCGGCCGCACCGATGCCGACCCAGACGCCGTACGCCGTGCCGATGGGCAGCGTCTTGGCGGCGTGCGAGAGCAGCAGCATGCTCGCGACGATCCCGAGGCCGGTGAACACGCTCGGCCACAGCCGGGTGAACCCCTCGGTGAACTTCATCCCGATCGACCAGCCCACTTCGAGCAGACCGGCGACGATCAACAGAACCCAGGCCATGACGGCACCTCCGACAACGTAGGAACGCGAGATCGCGTTTCTTGATGGGGGTGCGTCGTCTTTTCCAAAACCCGGTACGGCGCGTCTCGTCGGGGTCCTTAAAAGGTAGCAAAGAACGCGCAAAAGGGGCTGGTGACGATGGTCACCAGCCCCTTCGCACGCTGGAGGGCCGCTCCAGCTCGCTACGGATCGCTACAGATACAGTCCGGTCGAGTCCTCGGAGCCCTCGAACCGGTCGGCGGCCACGGCGTGCAGGTCGCGCTCGCGCATCAGCACGTACGCCACGCCCCGCACCTCCACCTCGGCCCGGTCCTCGGGGTCGTACAGCACCCGGTCGCCCGGCTCCACCGCCCGCACGTTCTGCCCGACGGCGACGACCTCGGCCCAGGCCAGACGCCTGCCGACGGCGGCGGTCGCGGGGATCAGGATGCCGCCGCCCGACTTGCGCTCGCCCTCGGCGGTGTCCTGCCGCACGAGCACACGGTCGTGCAGCATCCGGATGGGCAGCTTGTCGTCGTGGGGGCTGTGTCCCTGGCTTTTGGCGCTCACGCCCCGAACCTACCTGCCGACACCGCGCCCGGACGATGCCGGGTCGGCCCTTCGTACGCCGCCGCGTCAGTCCCTGCGGCGCCGCGTGCCCACCGCGAGCAGCCCCACGAGGCCCACGACCACCAGCGCCACCGGCACGATGCGCTCAAGGCGCGGCGCACCGTCCTCGTGCACCAGCTGGGCCCGCACGTCGGTCACCACGCGGTTCGCACCGACGTACGCCCGACCGAGGGAGTTGTCCACGGTGGCGACGACCTTGGCCTTCGCGTCACCGACGATCGTCTTCGGGTGGACCCGCACCCCGATCTCGTCGAGCGTCTCGGCGAGCGTCTCGCGACGGCGCTTGATGTCCGCCTCGATCTGCGCCGGGGTCCTGATATCCGACGTGTCCGACACCGCGCTGCCTCCGTGGTCGTGTCCGGCTGTCTGTTCCTTCTGTACGTGTCGCCGACAGTCTGTCAGCTCCAGGCGCGCCGCACCCCACGGCACCCCTATTACGCTCGACTCCGTCACCACACGTTTTACGAGCATCCTGTGCGAGGAGACCGAAAGATGAGCGAGCGACTCACCCCCGGCGACACGGCTCCGGCCTTCACCCTGCCGGACGCGGACGGCAACGAGGTCTCCCTGGCCGCCCACAAGGGCCGCAAGGTCATCGTCTACTTCTACCCGGCCGCCCTCACCCCCGGCTGCACCAAGCAGGCCTGCGACTTCACCGACAACCTCGACGTCCTGGCGAGCGCGGGCTACGACGTCATCGGCGTGTCGCCCGACAAGCCGGAGAAGCTCGCGAAGTTCCGCGAGCAGGAGAACCTCAAGGTCACGCTGGTCGGCGACCCCTCCAAGGAGACCCTGGAGGCGTACGGCGCCTTCGGCGAGAAGAAGCTGTACGGCAAGACCGTGACCGGCGTCATCCGCTCCACGATCGTGGTCGACGAGGCGGGCAAGGTCGAGCACGCCTTCTACAACGTGAAGGCGACCGGCCACGTAGCCAAGATCATCAAGGACCTGGGGATCTGACCGCCCCTCCCCCGTTCAGCCGTTCCCCCGGCAACTGTGACGAAGGCCCCCTTCCCGGGGGCCTTCGTTTGCGTCGGCCATGTTCGAGCAAGTGATGCCAGGAGGATTGTTCGCAGAACGGAAGGACTACCCATGGCGGCCCACGACGAGGCAGAGGCCGATACCGAGGCGGTGAAGCGCCACCACCGGCTCTTCCGGGCCGGCAAACGGCGCTCGAATCCACCGCTGCGCCGCACGGACATCACGGTCACGGACGATGCGGCGGTCAAGCGGGCGGTCAAAGCCGCGTCCCTCGGCAATGCCATGGAATGGTTCGACTTCGGCATCTACAGCTACCTGGCCGTCACCATCGGCCACGTCTTCTTCCCTTCCGGGAACGACACGGTCCAGCTGATCTCGTCCTTCGCGACCTTCGCCGTCTCCTTCCTGGTGCGCCCCATCGGCGGCATGGTCTTCGGGCCGATGGGCGACAAGATCGGCCGCAAGAAGGTCCTCGCGCTCACGATGATCATGATGGCCATCGGCACCCTCGCCATCGGCCTGATCCCGTCGTACGCCACGATCGGCTTCTGGGCCCCGGTCCTGCTGATCTTCTTCCGCCTGGTCCAGGGCTTCTCCACCGGCGGTGAGTACGGCGGCGCGTCGACCTTCATCGCCGAGTACGCCCCCGACAAGCGCCGCGGCTACTTCGGCAGCTTCCTGGAGCTCGGCACCCTGGCCGGCTACACGGGCGCGGCGGGCCTGGTGCTGATCCTCAACACGGCCCTCGGCTCGGACGCCATGGAGTCGTGGGGCTGGCGCCTGCCGTTCCTCGTCGCGGGCCCGCTCGGCCTCGTCGGCCTCTACCTGCGGCTGCGGCTCGACGAGACGCCCGCGTTCCAGAAGATGGAGGACGCCACCTTCCACTCGGCGTCAGAGGGCGCGTCCACCGTGGAGACCACGGCCAAGGGCGATCTCGCGAAGATCTTCCGCAACCACTGGGCCACGCTGATCCTCTGCATCGCCCTGGTCGGCGCGTACAACGTCACCGACTACATGCTCCTGTCCTACATGCCGACGTACCTCTCGGACGAGCTCGGCTACGACGACTCGCACGGCCTGCTGATCCTCATCGGCACGATGATCGTCCTGATGCTGATCATCAGTCAGGTGGGCAAGCTGTCCGACCGCTTCGGCCGCAAGCCGCTCCTGATGACGGGCATGGTCGGCTTCCTGGTCCTGTCCATCCCGTCGTTCCTCCTGATCAAACAGGGCAGCCTGCTCGGGGTCTCCGCGGGCATGCTCCTCCTTGGCCTCTCCCTGGTCTGCCTCCTGGGCACCATGTCGGCGACGCTCCCGGCCCTGTTCCCGACCTCGGTCCGCTACGGCTCCCTGTCGGTCGGCTACAACATCTCCGCGTCCCTCTTCGGCGGCACGGCCCCCTTGGTCATCACCTCCCTGATCAGCATCACGGGGACGGACATGATCCCGGCGTACTACTCGATGGCGGCGGCGCTGGTGGGCGTCATCGCGGTGGCCTGCATGAAGGAAACGGCCCAGAAGCCCCTGGCGGGCTCGCCCCCGTCGGTGGAGACGAAGGAGGAGGCGGCGGAGATGGTGGAAGCGGCGGCTCCGACTCCACGCTTCTGACGCCGGGTCCACCGCGCGGGCGTGGCCCATTACGATGGGCCACGCACGCGGCCGTGGTGGAACTGGCAGTCACGCTGGGTTTAGGTCCCAGTGGGGTAACTCCCGTGAGGGTTCGAGTCCCTCCGGCCGCACGACCTGACGAAGGGCGCCCGTCTCGACGACGGGCGCCCTTCGTATGTGCTGTGCCGTGCTGTGTCGTGCCGTGCGGTCGTGCGGTGTCGTGCGGTGGGCCCTCAGCGCCGGCCGAGCAGCTCCCGTACCACCGGCACCAGCGCCCGGAACGCCTTGCCGCGGTGGCTGATCGCGTTCTTTTCCGCCGCGGACAGCTCCGCGCACGTGCGCGTCTCGCCCTCCGGCTGGAGGATCGGGTCGTAGCCGAAGCCTCCTGTGCCCGCCGGGGTGTGGCGCAGTACGCCCCTCAGCTGTCCCTCCACCACCCTCTCCGTGCCGTCCGGCAGCGCCAGGGCCGCGGCGCAGGCGAAGTGGGCGCCTCGGTGGGTGTCGGCGTCGATGTCGCCGAGCTGGGCGAGGAGCAGGTTCAGGTTCGCGGTGTCGTCGCCGTGGCGGCCTGCCCAGCGGGCGGAGAAGATGCCGGGGGCGCCGCCGAGGACGTCGACGCAGAGGCCGGAGTCGTCGGCGACCGCGGGGAGGCCGGTGGCCTTGGCCAGGGCGTGGGCCTTGAGGAGGGCGTTCTCGGCGAAGGTGACGCCGGTTTCCCTGACGTCGGGGATCTCGGGGTAGGCGTCCGCGCCGACGAGGTCATGGGTGAGGCCTGCGTCGGCGAGGATCGCCTTGAGTTCCGTGATCTTGCCGGCGTTGCGGGTGGCGAGGATGAGGCGGGTCATGACGACCAGTATCCGGGCTGCCCGCGACGGCCGCGGCCCGCGGGCGCCATGGCCCGCGTGCCACCAAGCGCTACGGCGTGCAGACCTTCGTCAGTTCGCCTGCCGCGTCCGTGATCGGGCTGAGGTCGGGCGTCGCGTCGCCCTTCTCGACCGACGCGCGGACGTTGGAGACCGCCTTGTCGAGGTCGTCGACCGCCTTGTTCACGTCGGCGTTGTCGGTCTTGTCGCCGATCTCGTCGATGTTCTTGTCGATGTTGTCGAGTGCCTCGTCCGCCTGCGTGGGGTCGTCGCCCGCCTTCTCGACGGCCTGCTGGAGGTCGGTGACGCTGTCGGCGATGGCGTCCGCCGTCTGGACGCAGTCGAGCGCCTTGTTGACGGCGTCGCAGCCGACGAGGCCGATGCCCGCCGGTACGGCGATCAGAACGGCGGTGACTGCGGTGGCGATACGGCGGTGGCGCGCGGCCATGGTTCGGTCCCTCCCCAGGGGGTACGGACGGGCGCACGGCTTGGCCCGCGCGCCCGTACTCGTTAGAACGCCCCTAAGGGGCCTGACGGTTGCTTGTTGTGCGGCTCGGCTTGGCTCGGTCGAGGCGGGACGGGCTCCACCATCGGCCCGCGTACGCCGGTGTTCCTACGGGGTGCACGCTTTGGTGACCTTGCCGCCCGCGTCCAGGACGGGGCTGAGGTCGGGTGTCCTGTCACCGCCGTCGACCGCCGCCTCGACGTTGTCCACGGCTTCCTTCATCTTGTCGACGGCCTCGCGCACGTCCTCGTCGTCGTTCTTGTCGCGGATCTCGTCGAGGTCGGACTTGATGTTGTCGAAGGTCTTGTCGATGTTGCCCGGGTAGAGGGCCGCCTCCTGGGCGGCCTTGCGTATCGCGTCGGCACTGTCGGAGACCGCGGCGGCCGCTCGTACGCAGTCCACGGCGTCCTTTGGATCGCAGGCGGCGAGGCCGAGCGCTCCAGGGACGACGAGCAAGGTGATGGCGATGGCGGGACGACGGTGACGCGCGGCCATTTGGTGAAGCCCTCCCCGGCGAGCGGCCGGGCGCGCGGCTTGGCCCGCGCGCCCGTCGTACTCGATACAACGCTCCCAGGGTGGGCGACGGTTGACCGGCCGTCCGGCCAACTGGCGGCATGAACCGCGTAATTCAGCCGTTCTGGACCGTGGATTCCAAGGCTTGGCGCTGGAGGGCGGCGAGTTCCTCGCAGCCGCCGACCGCGAGGTCGAGCAGCGCGTTCAGTTCCTTGCGGTCGAAGGGCTCGGCCTCGGCGGTGCCCTGGACCTCGACGAAGCGGCCGTCGCCGGTGCAGACGACGTTCATGTCGGTGTCGGCCTTCACGTCCTCCTCGTAGCGCAGGTCGAGGAGCGGTACGCCGCCGACGATGCCGACGGAGACGGCGGAGACGGTGTCGGTGAGGGGCTTGCGGCCCGCCTTGACGAGCTTCTTGCCCTGGGCCCAGGCGACGGCGTCGGCCAACGCCACGTACGCGCCGGTGATCGCGGCCGTACGGGTGCCGCCGTCGGCCTGGAGGACGTCGCAGTCCAGGACGATGGTGTTCTCGCCGAGCGCCTTGTAGTCGATGACGGCGCGCAGGCTGCGGCCGATGAGGCGGGAGATCTCGTGCGTACGGCCGCCGATCTTGCCGCGGACGGATTCGCGGTCGCCGCGGGTGTTGGTGGAGCGCGGCAGCATCGAGTACTCGGCGGTGACCCAGCCTTCGCCGCTGCCCTTGCGCCAGCGCGGGACGCCTTCGGTGACGGAGGCGGTGCAGAAGACCTTGGTGTCGCCGAAGGAGATGAGGACGGAGCCCTCGGCGTGCTTGCTCCAGCCGCGCTCGATGGTGATCGGGCGGAGCTGTTCGGGGGTGCGGCCGTCGATTCGAGACATGACGCCGACCCTATCCGGTACGCGCGCAGGCCCCGTTCCGGTGACCGGAGCGGGGCCTGTACGTATGGCTGGGGGTTCGGGGCTAGGCCCCGGGTGCTGCGGTGCCGCTGCTCACATCATGTCTTCGATGTCGGCGGCGATCGGGTCGGCGTCGGTGCCGATGACGACCTGGATCGCGGTGCCCATCTTGACGACGCCGTGCGCGCCCGCGGCCTTCAGTGCGGCGTCGTCGACGAGGCTCGGGTCCTTGACCTCGGTGCGGAGGCGGGTGATGCAGCCCTCGACCTCTTCGATGTTCTCGATGCCGCCGAGCCCGGCGACGATCTTCTCAGCCTTGCTGGCCATGGTGTTCTCCCTGTTCTTAAAGGACGCGGCCTCACCACACCGTAGGCCCGCTTTGTCACGGTAGCGCACGGTTGGAGCATCTTCGCGGGCGGTTACGGCACTCGTACCCAATGATGACGATCAAGGTGCCATCCCTGTGGGGACGGCGCCGCACCCGTTCCGCAACTGGTCTACACCAGTTTTCAACGACCGCCAAACCTGGCTTGTTCCGGAGGGGACGCCGATGAGTTCCGAAGCAGCAGCGGTGCCGCAGAAGAAGTGGTGGAACGGGCTTTTCCAGGGCCTCCAGAAGATGGGCCGCAGCCTCCAGCTCCCCATCGCCGTGCTGCCGGCCGCCGGCATCCTCAACCGCCTGGGCCAGCCGGACGTCTTCGGCGCCGACGGCCTCGGCTGGGACAACGTCGCCAAGGTCTTCGCTGCGGCGGGCGGTTCGCTCCTGGACTCCACCCTCGGCCTTCCCCTGCTGTTCTGCATCGGCGTCGCGATCGGCATGGCCAAGAAGTCGGACGGCTCCACGGCGCTCGCGGCGGTCGCGGGGTTCCTCGTCTACTACGCGGTGCTTCGCGCCTTCCCCGACGACTGCCCCGCGGACACCACCTTCGGGGCCGCGGGCATGTGGAGCGGGGTCTGCATCGCGCAGGACGGAACACCCGCGCAGGCCGCGTACCAGAACCCAGGGGTCTTCGGCGGCATCGTGATGGGCCTGCTCGCCGCGTGGTTCTGGCAGCGCTACCACCGCGTGAAGCTGGTCGACTGGCTCGGCTTCTTCAACGGCCGCCGCCTGGTGCCGATCATCATGGCCTTCGTCGGCCTGGTCTTCGCGGGCCTGTGCGTGTGGATCTGGCCGCCCATCGGTGACGGCCTGACCAGCTTCTCCAAGTGGCTCGTGGACCTCGGCTGGCTGGGCTCCGGAATCTTCGGCGTGGCCAACCGCGCGCTGCTCACGATCGGCCTGCACCAGTTCCTGAACACGTTCGTCTGGTTCCAGTTCGGCGACTTCACCAAGCCGGACGGCACGATCGTCCACGGTGACATCAACCGCTTCCTCGCGGGCGACCCGACGGCCGGCCAGTTCACCTCGGGCTTCTTCCCGATCATGATGTTCGCGCTGCCCGCGGCGGCCCTGGCGATCACCCACGCGGCACGGCCCGAGCGCCGCAAGGTGGTCGGCGGCATGATGCTCTCGGTCGGCCTGACGTCGTTCGTCACCGGCATCACCGAGCCGATCGAGTACTCGTTCCTGTTCATCGCGCCCCTGCTGTACGCGATCCACGCGGTCCTCACCGGTGTCTCCATGGCGGTCACCTGGGGCCTGGGGGTCAAGGACGGCTTCAGCTTCTCGGCGGGCCTGATCGACTACGTCATCAACTGGAGCCTGGCGACCAAACCCTGGCTGATCATCCCGATCGGGTTGGTCTTCGCGGTGGTGTACTACGCCCTGTTCAGCTTCGTGATCCGCAAGTTCGACCTGCCGACGCCGGGTCGCGAACCGGAAGAGGAAGCGGAAGCGCTGGACGCGGAGCAGACGAAGGCTTAGCGCCAGCAGGGGCGGAGCCCGCGCCCCCGTACGCGGTCACATGCGGAAGGCCCTCGGACCTCTGGTCCGGGGGTCTTTTGCCGTTCATTTCGCGTTATGGCCGACCCCACAGAACTCGTGGGTTCCTTACGTCACCTTCACCGTGCTACAACAGGTCTACACCACTAATTGGTGTAGACCACGCGGCTCTCGCCGCGGACCCCCGGAGACGCCGCCGTCCCGCTCTTCCCTGTCCCCAGGCGGCGCCTTGCCCACTGGAGGAAGTTGTGTCCACGGCCAGTGCCGCCCCCGCGGCAGACAAGAAGAAGGGCGCAGGCGCGATGGCTGTCATGCAGCGCATCGGCCGCAGCCTCATGCTGCCGGTCGCCGTGCTGCCCGCAGGCGCCCTGCTCATCCGCCTCGGCCAGCCCGACATGCTGGGCCGCGAGTCCTTCCCCGAGTTCATCACCAAGATCGCCACCTTCATGGCGGCCGGCGGCAGCGCGATCATCGACAACATGGCGCTGCTGTTCGCCGTGGGCATCGCGATCGGCTTCGCCAAGAAGTCGGACGGCTCGACCGCTCTCGCGGCCGTCACCGGCTACCTGGTCTTCCAGAAGGTGCTCGGCACCTTCACGGACAAGAACCTGCCGAAGGTCGCCACCGCCGTCGACGGCAAGGTCGTCATGGTGGACGCGCCCGTGGACGCCAAGGTCCTGGGCGGCGTGGTCATGGGCATAGTCGTGGCCCTGCTCTACCAGAAGTTCTACCGGACGAAGCTGCCCGACTGGGCGGGCTTCTTCGGCGGCCGCCGCCTGGTCCCGATCCTCTCCGCCTTCGCGGGTCTGTTCATCGGCATCATCTTCGGCTACATCTGGCCGGTCCTCGGCACGGGTCTGCACAACTTCGGTGAGTGGCTGGTCGGTTCGGGCGCGGTCGGCGCGGGCATCTTCGGTGTCGTCAACCGTGCGCTGATCCCGGTCGGCATGCACCACCTGCTGAACTCCTTCCCGTGGTTCCAGGCCGGTTCGTACGAGGGCAAGAGCGGCGACATCGCCCGCTTCCTCCAGGGCGACCCGTCCGCCGGACAGTTCATGACCGGCTTCTTCCCGATCATGATGTTCGCGCTCCCCGCGGCCTGCCTCGCGATCGTCCACTGTGCGCGCCCCGAGCGCCGCAAGGTCGTCGGCGGCATGATGTTCTCCCTCGCGCTCACCGCGTTCGTCACCGGCGTGACCGAGCCGATCGAGTTCACGTTCATGTTCATCGCCCCGGTGCTGTACGCGATCCACGCGGTGCTCACCGGTGTCTCCATGGCCCTCACCTGGTCGCTCGGCATGAAGGACGGCTTCGGCTTCTCGGCCGGCGCGATCGACTTCTTCCTCAACCTGGGCATCGCGACCAAGCCCTGGATGCTCGTGCTCGTCGGCCTCTGCTTCGCGGTGGTCTACTACGCGATCTTCCGCTTCGCGATCACCAAGTGGAACCTTCCGACGCCGGGCCGCGAGTCCGACGAGGAGCTCGCCGAGCTCCAGAAGGCCGAGGCGAAGTAGGCCCCGGCCGCACCTCACCTCAGCCTGACCTCAGGACGTAAGCCCCTCGCCATCGGTACCAACGGCGAGGGGCTTCGTCCTGCTCCGCGGCTTACGGTCGTAGACATGACCACCCCCCGCATCCTCGACCTCGACCGCGACCACCTCGCCGCCCTCAGCGGCCGCGCCCTGACCGCGTCGGTCGCCGCGGCCGAGGGGCGCACCATGGTCGGCGAGGTCTTCGCCGACCGGGCGGCGCTCGTCCCGATGCCCGGCATGCCCGGTGTGCACAACGCCGAGCTGGTGGCGGCCTTCGGCGCCGACATCGTCGTACTGAACCTGATCGAGCGGGCCTGGGACGGCGAGCGGCTCGATCTGCCGGGCCTTGGCACATTCGCCTCCATCTCCGAGCTCGCCGCCTTCATCGGGCGGCCCGTCGGCATCAATCTGGAGCCCGGCGACGTCCCCGAGATCCGCCGCGCCAAGCCCGAGTACGCCAGACGGCTCATCGACATGGGCGCGGCGATGCTCTGCCTGACGGCGAACCCGGGGACGGGCGGTTCGTACGAGGGGCTGGCGCGGGTCACGGAGGAGCTGAGGCAGGGCCTCGGTGACGACGTCGCGCTCTGGAGCGGCAAGATGCACCACGCCGGTCACCCGGAGCGGGTCACCGCCGCCCGGCTCACCTCGCTCGTGGACGCGGGCGCGGACGGCGTCGTCATGCCGCTGCCCGGGACGCTGCCCGGAGTCACCAAGGAGCTGGCTGCCGACGCGGTGGCCGCGGTGCAGGACGCGGGGGCGATCGTGATGGGGGCGATCGGCACCAGCCAGGAGGGCAGCCACGCGAACGTCGTGCCGCAGCTGGCCCTGAACGCGAAGGAAGTGGGCGTCGACGCCCACCACTTCGGGGACTCCTACCTGCCGGGCATGTGCGACCCGGAGGTCATGTACGCCTACTCGGTCGCGATCCGCGGCCGCCGCCACACCTGGAACAGGATGGCGCTCGGCGGCCGCGGCACGAGGCGCCGGATCGCTGGATCGCCGGACCGCTAGATCTCGTAGCTGCGGCCGGGCGCGGCGAGTTCGGCCGGGCCGTCGTACACCGTCCGTGCGTCCGCCAGGTTCGCCTGGGGGTCCGTCCACGGCGGGATGTGGGTGAGGAGCAGGCGCGCGGCGCTCGCGCGCTGGGCGGACTCACCCGCCTCACGGCCGTTGAGGTGCAGGTCGGGAATGTTCTCCTTGCCGTGCGTGAAGGCCGCTTCGCAGAGGAACAGGTCGGTGTCGGCGGCCAGTTCGTCGAGCGCGCCGCACACTCCGGTGTCTCCCGAGTACGTGAGGGACTTGCCCCCGTGCTCGACCCGGATGGCGTACGCCTCGACCGGGTGGCGCATCTTCTCCGTGCGGACCGAGAACGGGCCGATGTCGAACGCGGCCGGCTTCACGGTGTGGAAGTCGAAGACCTCGCTCATCGAGGAGGCCGATGGGGTGTCGGCGTACGCGGTGGTCAGGCGCTGTTCGGTGCCCTCGGGTCCGTAGACCGGGATGGGGGCGCAGCGGCCGCCGTCGTGCCGGTAGTAGCGCGCCACGAAATAGGCGCACATGTCGATGCAGTGGTCGGCGTGCAGATGACTGAGGAAGATCGCGTCGATGTCGTAGAGACCGACATGGCGCTGCAACTCGCCCAGGGCACCATTGCCCATGTCGAGAAGCAGCCGGAAGCCGTCGGCCTCGACGAGGTAGCTCGAGCAGGCCGAGTCCGCGGACGGAAACGACCCCGAGCAGCCGACGACGGTGAGCTTCATGGAGCGGAAACCTCCGGGGGCGAAACGGGGGTTGTGCGGGGGCCTTGCGGGGGCTCGCGAAGGGCCTTGGGGGAGGCTCCTCGAGGAGTGCTGCGATCCGTCGAGCGTAAGGCGCAAAAGGTCCGGTCGCTCCTCCGTCGTGGGCCGTTGTGGGAGAACTCACCTGCGGTGTCACCGGTTCGGGGGGCGCGCGGGGCGGGGTGCGCGCCGGTACCGTCTGCGGTATGGATACGTCGTGGTGGCTCGCGCTGGCCGCTGTCGTGGTGCTCGCGATGGTCGCCGCGGTGGTGGACGGCCGGGGGCGCAGCGACCGCGGACCCCGGGGTCGGACGACCCGGCCGCCGGGCCATCCTCGCGGGCCGCGCCGCAGGCTGCCCGCGCCCAAGCCGGCGGAGATCTGGTGGGCGAAGGTGCCCTACGAGGACGGTCCTGGCGAGAAGGACAGGCCCTGTCTCGTGCTGTCCGTGCGGGGCGAGAGCGCGGTCGTCGCGAAGATCACCAGCAAGTACCACGACGAGCGGGCCGGGGTGATCCCGCTGCCGCCCGGGTCGGTGGGGGACGCGCGGGGGCGGCCCAGCTTCCTGGAGACGGACGAGCTGCGGGACGTGCCGGTGTGGGAGTTCCGCCGGCGGGCGGGGATCGTCGATCCGGCGCTGTGGGACCAGGTGCGGTACTTGGCGGGTTGAGCAGTAAGAACGCCGGACGGGCTGGAGATCTCCAGCCCGTCCGGCGTTCGGTCCGTCTCCGCTCTCAGGCCCAGAGCTGGCCCTGAAGCGTTTCGATGGCCGCCTCGGTCGTCGTCGCCGTGTAGACGCCCGTCGACAGGTACTTCCAGCCGCCGTCGGCGACCACGAAGACGATGTCGGCGGACTCCCCCGCGGCCACCGCCTTCTTGCCCACGCCGATCGCCGCGTGCAGCGCGGCCCCGGTGGAGACCCCGGCGAAGATGCCCTCCTGCTGGAGCAGCTCGCGGGTGCGCGTCACCGCGTCCGCCGAGCCGACCGAGAAGCGGGTGGTCAGGACGGACGCGTCGTACAGCTCGGGGACGAAGCCCTCGTCGAGGTTCCGCAGGCCGTACACGAGGTCGTCGTAGCGGGGCTCCGCGGCGACGATCTTGATGTCCGGCTTCTGCTCGCGCAGGAAGCGGCCCACGCCCATGAGCGTGCCCGTGGTGCCAAGGCCCGCCACGAAGTGGGTGACGGAGGGGAGGTCCGCGAGGATCTCGGGGCCGGTCGTCGCGTAGTGGGCGCCCGCGTTGTCCGGGTTGCCGTACTGGTAGAGCATCACCCAGTCCGGGTGCTCGGCCGCCAGCTCCTTGGCCACGCGTACGGCCGTGTTGGAGCCGCCCGCCGCCGGGGACGGGATGATCTCCGCGCCCCACATGGCGAGGAGCTCACGCCGCTCCTGCGAGGTGTTCTCCGGCATGACGCAGACGATGCGGTAGCCCTTGAGCTTGGCCGCCATCGCCAGCGAGATGCCGGTGTTGCCGGACGTCGGCTCCAGGATCGTGCAGCCGGGCGTCAACCGCCCGTCCTTCTCCGCCTGTTCGACCATGTGCAGCGCCGGGCGGTCCTTGATGGAACCGGTCGGGTTCCGGTCCTCCAGCTTCGCCCAGATCCGGACGTCGTCGGAGGGGGACAGGCGCGGCAGGCGGACGAGGGGCGTGTTGCCCACGGCCGCCAGCGGGGAGTCGTAGCGAGGCATCCGCGATCAGACCATGCCGCCGGCCACGGCCGGGAGGATCGTGACGTTGTCGCCGTCCGTGAGTTTGGTGGAGATGCCGTCCAGGAAGCGGACGTCCTCGTCGTTCAGGTACACGTTCACGAAGCGGCGCAGCTTGTCGCCGTCCACGATGCGCTCGGCGATGCCCGCGTGCCGCGAGTCGAGGTCGGCGAAGAGCTCGGCGAGGTTGTCCCCGCTGCCCTCGACGGCCTTGGCGCCGTCGGTGTAGGTGCGGAGGATGGTCGGGATGCGGACCTCGATGGCCATGGCTGGGAGCTCCTGTCGGGAGAAGTCACGTGGGTGGGCGCGCGGCGGCCCGGTGGTGCGGGTGCGTCAGTGCGAGTGCGCAAGGCGGTGCGATGCGCGGAGGTGGCGCCGCGGCTCACGGCCGTACGGCGGCGGCTGTCAGCGCGAACAGATCGCGCTGGAAAGCCTGCACAAATCGACGTGCAGACGCGCAACGAGCAGCATGCCCGGCATCTTGTCGCTCACGTCGTGGGGAACCATGCGGTCATCGTATCGATTCCCGGTCCGGGTTCTGGAATGTGATCTCGCATGGTGGACGGATTACGTCCATCACGTGGATGACGGGAGCTTCGGGGCAGCTGAGGGCAGGTACGTCACCGTGGGTGCGCCGGTGGCCGGATGCACCGCGACCTCCGCCGTCACCCCGTACACCTCGGCGAGGAGCTCGCTGGTCAGGACCTCCTTCGGGGGTCCTGAGGCGACCAGGCGGCCGGCCTCGAGCACGTACAGGCGATCGCAGTAGTAGGCCGCCAGATTGAGGTCGTGCAGGGCCAGGAGATTCGTCGTGCCGAGGTCGCGGACCAGGGAGAGGATCTCCAGCTGGTAGCGGATGTCCAGGTGGTTGGTCGGCTCGTCCAGGACGAGGACCGCGGGCTCCTGGACCAGGGCCCTCGCCACCAGCGCCCGCTGGCGCTCGCCGCCGGAGAGCCCGGCGAAGGCGCGGTGGGCCAGATCCGCGGCGCCGACCCGCTCCAGGGCCTCGTCGACCAGGACGTCGTCCCGCGCGGTGTCCGCCTCCCAGAAGCGCTTGTGCGGGGAGCGGCCCATGGCGACGATCTGCCGGACGGTGAGCTCGAAGCCGGTGTGCCCGTCCTGCGGGACGGTGGCGATGCGGCGGGCGCGGTCCTTGGCCGAGCGGGCGGCGAGGTCGTCGCCGTCCAGGAGCACGCGGCCGCCGGTGGGCGTGAGGGTGCCGTAGACGCAGCGCAGGAGGGTGGTCTTGCCGCTGCCGTTGGGGCCGACGAGGCCGATGGTCTCGCCGCGGGCGGCGTGCAGGGTGACGTCGTCGACGAGGGTCCTGCCGTCCACGACGTAGGTGAGGGACTCGGTGCCGAGTACGGCCGGGCTGCTCATGCGGTCGCCTCCGTACGGTTCCTGCGCAGCATCCACAGGAAGAAGGGGCCGCCGGTCAGCGCCGTCAGGACGCCGACCGGGATGTCCTGCGGGGCGGCGACCGTGCGCGCGGCGAGGTCGGCGGCCACCAGGAACACCGCGCCCATCAGGGCCACCACCGGCAGGAGCGCCCGGTGCGCGGCGCCGACCAGCATCCGGGCCGCGTGCGGCACCATCAGGCCGACGAAGCCGATGGCTCCGCTGTACGCGACGAGTACGCCGGTCAGGAGCGAGGCGAGGACGAAGACGGCGGCGCGGAAGCGGGCCGTGTCCAGGCCGAGGACGGTGGCGCCCTCCTCCCCCACCAGGAGCAGGTCGAGCGGGCGGGCCAGGGCGACGAGCAGCGCCGTGCCCACGATCAGGGCGGCGGCGGGCAGGGCGAGCATGTCCCAGCGGGCGCTGCCGAGGCCGCCGAGGGTCCAGTACAGGACCTCCTTCAGGTGGTCCGTGCTGTCGGCCATGATCAGGATCAGGCTGGTCAGGGCGGAGAGGATGTACGAGACGGCCACCCCGGCCAGGATCAGCCGGCCGGTGGCGAAGCCTCCGCCGCCGGACCTGGCCAGGGTGTAGACGACGAGCAGGGAGAGCAGCGCGCCGGCGAAGGCGGCGGCCGGAAGGGTGACGGTGGTGGCCAGCCCCGCGCCCAGGCCGAAGACACTGCCGAGGACGATGACGGCGACGGCTCCCGCGGAGGCACCGGAGGAGACGCCGAGCAGGAACGGATCGGCCAGCGGGTTCCTCACCAGGGCCTGCAGGACGGTGCCGATGACGGCGAGCCCGGCGCCTACGGCTGCGCCGAGCAGCACCCTGGGGAGTCGCACGTCCAGCACGATGGTGCGGAACGGGGAGGGCTGCGCGCCGCCCGTCAGGATCTGAAGGACGTCGGCCGTGGGTATGCGGACCGAGCCCAGCGCGAGACCCGCGACGACTGCCGCCGCGAGGGCTGCGCAGAGCGCCGCTATGACTGTCGTGTAGCGCAGCCGTCCGCGGGTCGGTGTGATCCTGGCGGGGCCTTCCCCAACCCCGCCCCTTCCCGGCTGTGACATGTGCGGCTCCGCCGCGGGCCGCTCCGGCGCGGGGGCCTTGGTCGCCGTCATCACCGGCTCCGCCGAGTTCGTCCTCAAACGCCGGACGGGCTGAATCCGCCCCCTCACAGCTGGTCCGCCAGCTTCTTCACCGCCCCCGGTGCCCGCACCCCCACCACCGTGTCCGACAGGGGCAGGACCGCGAAGCGCTGATGCTTGACGGCGGGGACGTCCGCGAGGACCGGGTCGTCCAGGAGGCGCTTCTTCTTCTGGGCGACCGTCGTGCCGCCGTAGTCGAGGATCACGATCACCTCGGGCTTGCGGTCGACCACCGACTCCCAGGACGCGTCGCCGAAGGACTTGTCCAGGTCGGCGAAGACGTTGCGGCCGCCGGCCCGCTCGATGATGTCGTTGCCGATGCCCCGGCCGCCCGCCGTGAACGCGGTCTTGTCGCCGCTGTCGTAGACGAAGACCGGGATCGGCTTCCTGGACTTCGACTTCGCTTCCGTCGCGGACAGTTCGCGCTTGGCCGCGCCCACCCACTCGTCCGCCCGCTGCCGCACGCCGAACGTGCTGCCGACCTCGCGGACCTCCTGGTAGACGTCGTCCATCGACACGGCCCGCTTCGCGCAGCCCTCGACGTTGAGGCGGCTCTCGATGCCGGACTTCGCCAGGGCCTTGCGGCTGCGGCCCTCGCCCGCCTGGAAGGCGCTCGCGTAGCCGCCGTAGACGAAGTCGGGGTCGGCGGCCAGGAGCTTCTCGTACGAGGGGTATTCCTTGGCGAGGACGGGGGTGTCCGCGTACGCCTTCGCGTACTTCGGCAGGACCTTGTCGTCCAGGTACGCCGTGCCCGCGATGCGGTCCTTCAGGCCCAGCTCCAGCATCACTTCCGTGACGTGCTGGTTCATCGTGACGGCGCGCTTCGGCGGTGCTTCGTACGTCGTCTTCACGCCACAGTTGGTGACCGTGTACGGGAAGCCCCGCGTCTTGGCCTGCGGCTTCGCGTCGGTGCCGTCGGAGGACGAACACGCGGCGAGCGGGACCAGCAGCGCCGCGGCGACAAACACGCGTAGGGGACGGGACATGGCTGAGCTGCCTCCTCCAGGGGATTCCGCGTCCCCTGCGTCGTGGGAGAAGAGGGCGGCAGGTCAGTTCCTGACTGCCCCGCCCGCGAAGGGTGGGGTCACAGTGGCGGGACCGTGCCGGATTCGCACCGGCTTCCTGGGTCCTGCCGCCTCAAGGTGAAGCTCAGTATGCCTGGACGACCTTCACCTCTTCTTCGGTGACCTCGCCCTCGACGATCCGGAAGGAGCGGAACTGGAACTCGCCCGCGTCGTCGGCGTCGGCCGTGGAGACCAGGACGTAGTGGGCGCCCGGCTCGTTCGCGTACGTGATGTCCGTGCGCGAGGGGTACGCCTCGGTCGCCGTGTGCGAGTGGTAGACGATCACCGGCTCCTCGTCGCGGTCGTCCATCTCGCGGTAGAGCTTGAGCAGGTCACCCGAGTCGAACTCGTAGAACGTGGGCGAGCGGGCCGCGTTCAGCATCGGGATGAAGCGCTCGGGGCGGCCGGTGCCCTCCGGGCCCGCGACCACACCGCAGGCCTCGTCGGGGTGGTCCTGGCGCGCGTGCGCGACGATCTGGTCGTGGAGGGCCTGGGTCAGGGTCAGCATGGCAGCCAGGATAAGCAGAAGGGCCCGCCCGTACCGAAGGATGGTACGAGCGGGCCCACATGCTGGGACGAGGGGTGTTACGGCACTACTTCACCGCGTCCTGCGGCTCGGCCTTGTCGCCGCCCGCGGGCTGCGCGCCCCGCTTCTGCATGATCAGGTAGCCGACGCCGAGGATCAGGGCCCACACCGGAGCCGCGTAGAGCGAGATCCGCGCGTCCTTGTCGATGCCCATCATCACGATGACCATCCCGATGAAGGCGAGCGCGAACCAGCTCGTGTACGGAGCGCCCGGCGCCCGGAAGGTGGACTGCGGCAGCTCGCCGCGGTCGGCCTTGCGGCGGTACTTGATCTGGCAGACCAGGATCATGATCCAGGCCCACATGCCGGAGATGGTCGCGAAGGAGACGACGTAGTTGAACGCCTCGCCCGGCCACTGGTAGTTGATCCAGACGCCGACCAGCATCAGCGTGGCGGAGAAGGTGGTGCCGACCAGCGGCAGGCCGTTCTTCGTCAGCTTGGTGAAGAACTTCGGGCCCTGGCCGTTGAGCGCCAGGTCGCGCAGCATGCGGCCGGTGGAGTACATGCCGGAGTTGCAGGAGGAGAGCGCGGCCGTCAGGACGACGAAGTTGACGATGGCGGCGCCGATGCCCAGGCCCATCTCCTCGAAGGCCGCGACGAACGGCGAGACGCCCGGCTGGAACGTGGTCCACGGGACGACCGAGAGGATCATGATGAGCGCGCCGACGTAGAAGACGGCGATGCGCCACGGCACGGTGTTGATGGCCTTGGGCAGGACGGTCTTGGGGTCCTTGGACTCGCCCGCGGTGACGCCGACGAGCTCGACGGCGAGGAAGGCGAACATCACGATCTGCAGCGTCATCAGCGTGGAGCCGATGCCGTTCGGGAAGAAGCCGCCCTGGTCCCACAGGTGGGACACGGACGCGGTGTCACCGGCGTCGGAGAAGCCGATGGTGAGGACGCCGGCGCAGATGAGGATCATGCCGATGATCGCGGTGACCTTGACCATCGAGAACCAGAACTCGAGCTCGCCGAAGAGCTTCACGGAGATCAGGTTGGCGCCGTACAGGATGACCGTGAAGATCAGCGCGTAGGCCCATTGTGGAATGGAGCCGTGCGTCCAGTACTGCATGTACTGGGCCGCCGCCGTGACTTCCGTGATGCCGGTCACGACCCAGAAGAGCCAGTACGTCCAGCCGGTCACGTACCCGAAGAACGGGCTGATGAATTCACGCGCGTACTCCGAGAAGGAGCCCGACACGGCGCGGTACATGAGCAGCTCGCCCAGGGCCCGCATGATGAAGAAGATGACGAGGCCGGCGATGGCGTACGCCAGGATGAGGCTCGGACCGGCCTTGTGGATGGCCTTGCCCGCGCCGAGGAACAGGCCGGTGCCGATGGCACCGCCGATCGCGATCATCTGGATCTGCCGGGCACCTAGCCCGCGCTGATAACCCTCGCCTGACGAGCCGGGCGAACCGCCCGCGCCGTCGGCCTCATTGCCGTCGTGATGCTCTTCGACCTGCACTGAGGTCATGGTGACGCCTTTCTCCACGCTAGATCCGTGAGCCCGCAGTCTGCGTCATGGCCACGGATCAGGTCCTGATCCCCCCGGATATGGATGGAGTGCTACCGGCGGTCTGCCGGCCCGAGCGCCACCGGTGACATGGGTGGCGTCACCGAGTGGTCGTGAAGATTTATCACGGTCGCAATAGTGATCGGTTCATCCGCGTGTGGCCCACACCACGAGAAGAACCGGACAAAATTCCCCTGACGCGTCAAACACGGGCAATGAAGTGACACGATCGTTATCCGGATTTGAGCGTCCGCTGAGCGAACGCGAGGTAACCGCTGCTACATACAACGACTTTGCTGTGACATTCAGCCCTCGCCGTCAGCCCTCGGCCCTCAGCCTCAGTCGATGAGCGTGCCGACCAAGGTCTCCTGCAGACCGCCCAGCCAGAGATAGGCCATCACCATCGGCTTGCGCGGATCGGAGTCCGGCAGCTGGTAGAGCACGTCCGTGTCGTCCTCGTCGGTCACTTCCAGGCGCGCGCCGATCGCGAGACGCAGGTCGTTGAGCGCGCCGAGCCAGTGCCGCGACTCGTCGGCGGACAGCTTCAGGACGGCGCCGCCCTCGCCCCTGGACGTCATGGCGTCGAGGCAGCGGATCACCACCAGGGCGTCGTCGCGCTTCTTGGCCCGCAGGTCGTTCTCGGTGAAGCGCCGGAACTCCGAGGAATACGCCCGCACTTCCTCCTCGTCGGCCTTCTCGCTGCCCGGACCGCCGTACGCGTCCGGCAGCAGCCGCTGGAGGACCGGGTCGGTGGGCGGCTCGCTGGGGCCCTCCGCGAACAGCTCCGCGAGCGGGTCGTCGGAGGCGTCCTCGGCCGGGCCCGGCCCGATCAGCTCCAGGAGCTGCACGGCGAGGGACCGGATGATCGAGATCTCGACCTCGTCGAGCGCGACGGCCGCGCCGCCCCCGGGAATGGCTTCGAATTGTCCTGGCATCAGATGCGTCGCTACTTCCGGTCCTGCTGGAGGGTGGCCCACAGCCCGTACCCGTGCATGGCCTGTACGTCGCGCTCCATCTCCTCGCGGGAGCCGGTGGAGACGACGGCACGGCCCTTGTGATGCACGTCCATCATGAGCTTCGTGGCCTTCTCCTTCGAGTACCCGAAGTAGGACTGGAACACATAGGTCACGTAACTCATCAAATTGACCGGGTCGTTGTGGACCAGCGTGATCCATGGGACGTCCGGCTCCGGAACGGCGAAGGTCTCTTCGTCCGATTCGGGGCGGGTGATCTCTGCGGGAGCCGTACTCACTTGTCCCATGCTGCCACTCGCAGGGGGCCCTCGCACAAATGGACTCACGAAATCGTCAGAGTGACGAGATGCGGGGTAGCATCCTTCGTATGAACACAGCGGACCTTGGGCTGCCGGTGGATGTTCCGTCGACAGCGCTCTTCACGGATCACTACGAGCTCACGATGCTGCAGGCCGCCCTGAAGGCCGGCACCGCCGATCGGCGCTCCGTCTTCGAGGTCTTCACCCGCAGACTGCCCGAGGGGCGCCGCTACGGCGTGGTGGCCGGAACCGGCCGGGTCCTGGACGCCGTGGAGAACTTCCGCTTCGACGCCGACGTCATCGGCTTCCTGCGCGAGCGCCGCGTGGTCGACGAGGCGACCCTCCAGTGGCTCTCCTCGTACCGCTTCAGCGGCGACATCTGGGGCTACCCGGAGGGCGAGGTCTACTTCCCCGGCTCGCCGATCCTGCGCGTCGAGGGCTCCTTCGCCCAGTGCGTGCTCCTGGAGACGGTGATCCTCTCCATCCTCAACCACGACTCGGCGATCGCGGCCGCGGCGTCCCGGATGGCCTCGGCCGCCGGTGAGCGCCCGCTGATCGAGATGGGCGCACGGCGTACGCACGAGCTGGCGGCCGTCGCCGCGTCGCGCGCCGCCTACGTCGGCGGCTTCGCCACCACGTCCGACCTGGCGGCCGGCTTCCGCTACGACATCCCCACGGTCGGCACGTCGGCCCACGCCTTCACCCTGCTGCACGACAACGAACGCGACGCCTTCCAGGCCCAGGTCGACTCCCTGGGCCCCGGCACGACCCTGCTCGTCGACACGTACGACGTGACCGAGGCCGTCCGCACCGCCGTCGAGGTCGCCGGGCCCGAGCTCGGCGCCGTGCGCATCGACTCCGGCGACCTGCTCCTGGTCGCGCACCGGGTGCGCCAGCAGCTGGACGAGCTCGGCGCGACGAAGACGAAGATCGTCGTGACCTCCGACCTGGACGAGTACGCCATCGCCTCGCTGGCCGCGGCGCCCGTGGACGCGTACGGCGTGGGCACGCAGCTCGTCACCGGGTCCGGGCACCCGACCTGTTCGATGGTCTACAAGCTGGTGGCCCGCGCCCATTCGGCCGACACGAAGGCTCCGCTGGAGCCGGTGGCCAAGAAGTCGCTCGGCGCCAAGTCCTCGGTGGGCGGTCGCAAGTGGGCCGCGCGGCGGCCCGACGAGCACGGGGTGGCCGAGGCCGAGGTGATCGGCACGGGTGCGGTGCCGGTGGAGCTCGCCGACCACCAGCTCCTGGTCGAGCTGGTCAAGGGCGGTGAGGTGGTGGCGCGCGAGCCGCTCGACACCGTGCGCGACCGGCACGCGGCGGCGCGGGAGCGGCTTCCGCTGTCGGCCACGCAGCTGTCCAAGGGCGAGGCCGTCATTCCGACGGAATACATCTGAATCAGCTGATTGTGCGCCGGAGCGGAGGGCAGGGCGTTCGAACGCCCTCTCCCGTATCGCAGACGGAGTCTCTACGCTCGGTTCATCCGGCCGAGTCCCCCTCCCTCCTCCCACCGCCTACGAGTCTTGCCGAGCCGAAGGACACCCGATGCGCCGCGCTCTGATCGTCGTCGATGTACAGAACGACTTCTGTGAAGGCGGCAGCCTCGCGGTCGCCGGGGGCTCCGACGTGGCCGCCGCGATCACCGAGCTGATCGGCCAGGCACCCGCGGGCTACCGGCACGTGGTGGCCACCCGCGATCACCACATCGACCCGGGCGACCACTTCTCGGACCACCCGGACTACGCCCGCTCCTGGCCCCCGCACTGCGTGGCGGGGACGGAGGGCATCGGGTTCCACCCGAACTTCGCGCCGGTCGTCGCGTCCGGGGCGATCGACGCGGTCTTCGACAAGGGGGCCCACACGGCCGCCTACAGCGGCTTCGAGGGGGCCGACGAGAACGGCGTCTCGCTGGCGGACTGGCTGCGGGAGCGGAAGATCACCGACGTGGACGTGGTGGGCATCGCCACGGACCACTGCGTACGCGCCACGGCCCTGGACGCGGTGCGTGAGGGGTTCGGCACGGTGGTCCTGCTCGACCTGACCGCGGGTGTCTCCAAGGAGACGACCGAGCGGGCCCTGGAGGAGCTCAAGGCTGCCGGGGTGGAGCTGACGGGCAAGCCGGTCGTCTAGGTCCAGTGCCCCGTCAGGGGCGCGGGACCGTGAAATGTGCGGCTCCGCCGGGTGGGCGCGATCAGCCCCCACCGGCCCGCAGGGGCAGATCGGACGGTCTCTGCCCCTGGAGCGCCTGCCGCTTCAGGGCCCGGATCGGATGCCAGAGCTCGGCGGCGGCGTCCGGCGCCGTACGCCATATGAGCCCGTCCGGGTGATGAAGGACCGCCGTGATCTCGTCCGGCGTCGGCGGCTCCGCGTTGCCCCGCAGATAGACGGCGCGCATGCCCAGGTTCCGCAGGCGCGTCAGCGCCCTCGCACGGTTCACCGCGTGGACGATCATCCGGACGTTGCCGCCGCCCAGGGAAGGGCTCGGCAGCGTCAAGGCCACCACCACGCTGCCGTTCGGCAGCTTGCTGAAACCTCCTGCGGACATGGCTGGTCACACCCCCGTGAGACGTCGCACGGGGCCCGAAACCGGAACAGCCGGACCCCGTGTCAATAAGAAATCCACAGGACGCACCTAAACACGATCGGCCGCCGCCCGCTAGGGGGCGACGGCCGATCATGGCTTGACCTGCGAAAACGCTAATTACTTCTTCGAGGGACCCACCTGGACCGTGATCGAGGAGCCATCCTTCGGCTGCTTGATGATCTTGATCTGAGTGTTGGTGTCAGTGACCTTGACACTTCCCGTGCCGTTCTCCTTGTACCAGTAGGTGCCCTTGTGGTCGTCGAAGACCGGGACGCCCTTCTGGGACTTGATCTTCAGCGCCACGTCCGCGTTGTGGAGCGTGAACTTGTCCGTCGCGTACTTGCTGAAGGGCGCGTCGAACGGCTGGATCTTGTTGCGCAGGAGCGTGCCGTCCGCCCACTTGAGCGGCTTGGCGTGCGCGTCCACCGGCAGGATCAGGCCCTGGCCGGGGTGCGCGCTGGTGTTGTTGTCCTTCTGCGAGGTGTCCCACTGCCAGACCATCAGGCCGGTCTGGTACGCGTAGTGCTCCACCCAGTCCGGACGGGACTTCGAGAAGCCGAAGTTGTACGGGCCGACCTTCAGGGTCTTGTCGTACGACACGTACTGCCGGTTCTCGGCGAGGTAGTACTGGTCGTAGTTCTTGGTGAAGGACTCGCCGATGCGCGAAAAGCCCTTCGCCGTCCAGCCGTTGTCGTCGCCCTCGGCGCCGTCCTCGAAGACCTTGGCGCCGTCCGCGGTGACCGCGAGGGCGTCGGCCGCGAAGCCCTTGCCGCCCGCGCCGCCGTCCGTCGAGTAACGGAAACGGACGTCGATCTTCTTGCCGGCGTACGCGTCGAGCGGGAACGCGAGCTTCTTGTACGCACCCGAAGCACCGGTCAACGCGGGCTTGTCACCGGCATCGCGCGTGATGGGCTTGCCGTCCGCGGTGCCGTCCACGGGCACCCAGTTGGCGCCGCCGTCCGTCGACACCTCGGTGTAGAGGTAGTCGTAGTTGGCCTCGATGTCCCACCAACCGTCCAGCGTGAGCTCGGACTTGGACTTGCCGGTCAGGTCGACCGAGCGCGTCAGGGTGTTCTTGAGGTCGTCGCCCTGGTCGCTCCACCACTGCTTGGAGCCCTGGGTGGGCTTGGTGACCGTGGTGGTGACGGGCTTCTTCGGGAGGTCGACGACGAGCGCCTGGCGGTGCCGGGTGTTGTACTCGGAGACGCCCAGCTTGTGCTCGGACGTCGTCGCGGCCTTGGCCTTGGCGTAGTCGAGCCAGCCCAGCTGGAACTTGTCCCAGGCGGTCATGTCGCCGGGCAGGTCACCGATGGCGTCCTTGCCGGTGCCGAGCCAGGAACCGGCCGACATCAGCGACCAGAAGCCGACCGAGTTCTCGCCCTTGCCCGAGGTGTCGTACAGGTCGGGCAGGCCCAGGTCGTGGCCGTACTCGTGGGCGAAGACGCCGAGGCCGCCGTTCTCCGGCTGCATCGTGTAGTCGCCGACCCAGATGCCCGAGTCGCCGATCTGCGTGCCGCCCGCCTTGTTCTCGCCGGGACCGGTCTTGCCCGCGTCGCTGCCGTACGCGTACCAGCGGTGCGCCCACAGGGCGTTGGTGCCCTCGGCGCCGCCGCCGGCCGACTCGTCCTCGCCCGCGTGGACGATCTGGAAGTGGTCGATGTAGCCGTCCGGCTCGTTGAAGTTGCCGTCGCCGTCGAAGTCGTAGCGGTCCCAGAGGTCGTACTTGGCGAGGTCCGCCTTGATCTGGGCGTCCGTGCGGCCCTGGGCCTTCTGGTCCTTGGTCCAGGCGGTGACGCCGTCCTTCACCGCGTCCCAGACGTTGGCGCAGTTGGTGTCGCCGCAGTAGTTGGAGCCGTACCGCGCCTCGTTGTAGTCGACCTTGACCCAGTCGGAGACCTCTCCGTCGACCGAGTACCGGCCCGAGGAGGTCTTCTCGTAGTAGGTCTTCAGGGAGTGCTTGGTCTTGCCCTTGGCGTCCTTGCCCTCACCGAAGTAGAGGTCCTGGAAGTGCTTCCGGTTGTAGTCCTTCTGCCAGGCCGTGCTGTTGTCCTTCGCACGGTCCGGCTCGGCTATCTTGTTGTGCGCCGGGCCGGGCTTGCCGCCGTACTTCTTGATCGGCGCCTCGGGTCCTTCCGGGCCGTCGGGGTCGAACATGGTGGTGTCGTCCACCTTGTCCCCGAACTCCACCAGGATCGTGAAGATCTTGTCGGTCTTCTCCCGGCCCAGCTCGACGTACTTCTTGTCGTCGAGCTTCACGACCTGGGAGCCGCCGCGCTTCTGCACCTTCGCGTCGCCCTCGACGACCTGCTGAAGGGCCGCCTGGCGCTGCTGGGCCTGCTGCTTGCTGAAGGGCCCGTCGAGGTCGTGGTCGACCTGCGCCTTGACCCTGCTCGGGTCCTGCCGGTCGATGGCGGGAGCTCCGGTGGGCCCACTGTCCTCGGCCGATGCGGTGGCTGCCGAGAACGTGGCGGCTGCCGCGGCCATCGCCACGGCAGCCGCGGTGGCTCTGAACGTCCGTCTTCTGACTGTCACTTGATGCTGTCCTCCCCCGCGTCCGCGCGAAGGCGGGCCGAGGTCCCGGTCGGAGGAGGTCCGCGCGCGATACGCGTCACAAGTGACGACATTGGACCGGAGATACGGAAGAAAAGACAGACCTTGACTTGAACAGGCCAAGTACACTATGCAGGCTCGCGGCTCCGCTATCCGGACGCGCGCGCCCGCCCGTGGCCATGGTCAACAGGCGCGTCGAACCGTCCACTTGATGGACGTCATGAACCCGTGCGCCCCCTGTGCTGCCGCACCGTGGGTTAGGTCACGCTTACTGCCCGTTCCCGTCGGGCATGGAGCGGATTAGAGTCAATCGACGGTGCGTTCCAACGCGAGGCGACACTTCTCAAGTCGCCGCAGCCGAGCATCCTTTGATTCGTATACAGCTTCACATTGGGCTCGACCACCCCCGCATCCGCTGTCCCGAGGACGGATTACGCCATGCCTCGTCCCATGCCGCTGCCTCGTCCCACCTCCGCGCAGATCACCTACGGCACGCTGACCGTCGTCTTCTCGACGCTGGCCATGCTGCTGCTCTCCCAGACGAGTTCGGGCATCGGTGTAGCGGTGATAGCCGCCGCCGCGCTCGGCCTCGGCTTACTGGTGGCGATGACGGTCCCCCAGCCAAAACCCGTGGCCGCACCGGCCACACCGACAGCGCCCGCCGCCCGGACCACGGAGCAGCGCGTTCCGGCCCAGCGCGCCGCCGCGCCGGTCCTCGCCGATTCCGTACGCGAGCCGGCGGGCCCGTAGACCTCACGGACCCGCCCGATACGCCGCTGTCGCTGCCGCCGCAGCGGTCTGCCGCCGTCAGCCGGTGCTGACCACCACCGTCTTGGCCGCCTTGTCGTGCAGGCCCTGCTTGTAGGGCTTGTCGAAGAAGCTCCAGCCGCCGCAGATGGCTGTCCAGATGCAGGCGCAGCAGAAGGCGAACGGCAGCCAGAGGACGGCCGCGCGGACGAGCGCGGTCTGGAGCGTCGGGGTCGCCCCGTCGTTGAGGTTCGCGACCCGCAGCCCCAGCCACTTCTTGCCCAGGGTCTGGCCCGTCCTGGAGATCATGAAGCTGTCGTACGCGATGTAGAGCACGGCGGCGAGCAGGGACTGCCCGAAGCTCTTGCCGTACTGGACCTCGTCCGGGTCGACGTCGAACTCGTTCGTGCCGAAGGCCCAGGAGAGCAGCCAGACGACCACGCCGACGAGGATCATGTCGAGGATGCGGGCGAGTACGCGCTTGCCGCTCTCCGCCAGGGGCGGCATGCCGGCGAGGGGGTCACCGGCTCCGCCGTAGGGATCGCCGCCTCCGCCTCCGCCCGCGCCGTAGGGGCCCCCTCCCCCTCCATAGGGCGGGGGCGGGGGCGGTGTGCCGTAGGGCGAGCCGCCGCCGCTGTCCGGCGGGGGCTGCTTCCTGAAGGGGTCGTTGTCGTCGGGGGGCGGCGGGTATTGCGGCGGTTCGGTACTCATGGGCCGAGTCGACCGCGAGTGCGCCGGGGGCGCATTTGGGGAGCGGCTGTCTGGGTTAAGGGTGCCCTCGAACGCGACCGCAGGGTCTCAGCCCGTCCGGCCCTTGAGGACGAACTCGGCGAAGCCGCGGATCAACGGCGCCCGATGCCCAGGGGCCAGAACTAGCCCGCCACAAACGTTCCCGCAGCCTTGTCGTGCCAGCACTGGCGCCACGGGCGGTCGAAGACGCACCACAGGACGCCGACGACCCCGATCACCAGGACCCCCGGCACCACATAGACGAGCCAGCGCTTCAGCGCCACCCCGAACGTCGGCGCCTCGTGCTCCTCCATGTCCCGCACCTGGAGTCCGAGCACCTTCTTGCCCAGCGTCCGCCCCCACTTGGCCGTGGGCAGCACCTCGTAGAGGACGCCGAAGAGGAGCAGCACGGCAAGGACCATCCCGAGGTACCCCGCCGTGGTGCCGTCGAGCAGCCACACGGTGACCTTCTCGCCGGACATCTTCGCCGCGTCGATCTTGCTGTCGACGTGATCGGCGGCCTTCGTGCCGAGCGGCAGGGCCGCGGCCCCGGTCACGGCCACGAGAACGACCGTGTCGATGAGCCGCGCGGCGAACCGCCTGCCGAGCCCCGCGGGCCGCCCCGCGGCCTGGTTCTGCGCCATGGCGAGGAACGGGTCGCTGGCCACCGGCTTCCACGGCACGACGGGCTGCTGCTGCCCGTCCCCCTCGGCGAGCTGGTGCACCTGCTGCGCCCACGAGGGCGATCCGCCACCGGGCCCCGAGGTCACGGGCGATGCCGCGCCGCCCGGCGCACCGCCCTGCTGCGGGACGGTGGGCTGCGCGGGGGCAGGCGCGGGCGCGGGCGCAGGTGCCGCCGCGGGGGCGGGCGCGGGCGCGTGAGCGGCGGCCTGGGGTGGTACGGCGGCCTGCGGGGGCGCCGGGGTCCGTGCCGCCGTACCGGCGGCGGACGACTTCGGGCGGAGCGCCCGGATCGCCATGGTGCCTTCGGTGGCGGGCGCGGCGGCGGTGGGCCGCACCGGGCCCGCGGGCCTGCGGAACGTCACCGTGCCCTCGGCCGGGGGCTGCTGGTCCTTCGGCGGCGTACCGGCAGCGGGCTTGCCCGTCCCGTTGCCCGCCCCGCCCGGCTTGATCGCCCGGATCTGCACCGTGCCGGGCCCGTTCGTCTCCGGCGGAGAGGAAGCTTCCGCGGGAGCGGGAGCAGAGGCGGAGGGAGACGCGGAGGCAGAGGGAGCAGAGGGAGACGCGGATTCGGCGGCCGATTCGCTCGGCACCGGCACGCGCGGGTCCCGCGGGTCCCGGACCCCCGAGGCGTTGCGCTGCTCGGGCCCGCCCCAGGAAATCCGGCGCTCCTGCTCGCCGCCGAGCCCCGTCTGCCGAGCCGCGTCCGCCTGCCACGCGGAGGCGGGCTCGGGCCTGCTCCCATGCTGCGAGGCGCCGAGGTCGTCCGCACCGGCCGCCGCCTCGGGCGCCGACATGGACGACGACGGCATGGGCTCCTCGTCGAAGAAGTGCGGCCCGGTCTCCTCCGCCGCGGAGGCGGACGCGGGGGCCGCCCCCGGAGGCGCGGGGAGCGATTCGCCGTCGGTCGGGGCGGGACGGCTGGTCCCGGGCACCCAGGCCGCTCCGTTCCAGTACCGGACATATCCGGGAATGGACGGATCGGGGTAGTAGCCTTCGCGGGGCCTGTCGTCGCCTGGGGCCGGAGTTGGGGCGCTCATGTCCGTCGTCCCGTATCTGCTCGGGGGTCTTTTAGATGTTCCACATCTATCAGACCTCTGCGCCCCCCTGTGCGTCTCCTGCCCTACAGACCACTTTCCGGGCACAGTTCAACCACGTATCGACTCCGTACGGAAAAACTTTCCGGAACCCGCGTAATGCTCCGCGCCCACCGCGCTCTCTCCTTGCACGGGCCCGCTCCAGGGCCCCGAACAAGGAAGGGAAGCACCGACATGCACACCGTGGTGGAACGCGAGCTTGAGCTCAAACTCGTCCTCTCGCCGGAACGCGCCATCCCCGTCCCGGCCCGCCTCACCTACCGCACCGACGACCCCTTCGCCGTCCACATCGCCTTCCACATCGGCTCCGAACACCCCGTGAACTGGACGTTCGCCCGCGAACTCCTGGTCGAGGGCGTGTTCAGGCCCTGTGGGCACGGCGACGTCCGGGTCTGGCCGACCAAGGTCGACGGGCGCAGCGTCGTCCTGATGGCGCTGAGTTCACCCGACGGTGACGCCCTCCTCGAGGCGCCGGCGCCCGCCGTGTCCGCCTGGCTCGAGCGCACGCTGCGGGTGGTCCCTCCGGGCTCCGAGACTGAGCGGCTCGGCATCGACGACGGCCTCGCCGAGCTGCTCACACCGACCACGGGCCGTGTCGACGAGCTCTGGCTGCGCGACCCCTGGCCCTCGGACGAGTCCAAGGACGGTGAGTGAGCTCCGCCGCCACGGGGGCGACGTACGCAGAACAGGACCGGAGTCAGAACAGCTTGCCGGGGTTGAGGAGGGAGAGCGGGTCGAACGCCGCCTTGATGGCGCGCTGCATCTCCACGCCCACCGGGCCGATCTCGCGCGCCAGCCACTCCTTCTTCAGGACGCCCACGCCGTGCTCGCCGGTGATCGTGCCGCCGAGTTCCAGACCCAGGGCCATGATCTCGTCGAAGGACTCACGGGCGCGGCGGCCCTCGTCGGCGTCCGCGGCGTCGAAGCAGACGGTGGGGTGCGTGTTGCCGTCGCCCGCGTGTGCGCAGACCCCGATCGTGAGGCTGTACTTATCGGCGATGCGGTCGACGCCTTCGAGCATCTCCGCGAGCTTCGAGCGCGGCACGCACACGTCGTCGATCATCGTCGTGCCCTTGACCGCTTCGAGAGCGGTGAGCGACAACCGCCGTGCCTGGAGGAGTAGTTCGGACTCCGCCGCGTCCTCGGCCGGGACCACCTGGGTGGCGCCCGCGGCCTCGCAGAGCGCGCCGACGGCCGCGAGGTCCGCGGCGGGGTCCAGGGTGTCGAAGGCCGCGAGGAGCAGCGCTTCGGTGGTCTCCGGCAGGCCCATGTGGGCCAGGGCGTTCACGGCCCTGATGGTCGTACGGTCCATGAGTTCCAGGAGCGAGGGGACGTGCCCGCCCTCCATGATCTTGCATACGGCGTCGCAGGCGGCCTTGGCGGAGCCGAACTCAGCTGCCAGGACGAGCTGTTGGGGCGGCTGCGGCTTCAGGGCGAGGGTCGCGCGCACGACGATGCCGAGGCTGCCCTCGGAGCCGACGAAGAGGCGCGTGAGGTCGTAGCCCGCGACGCCCTTGGCCGTGCGCCGTCCGGTGCTCATGAGCCGTCCGTCGGCGAGGACGACGTCGAGGCCGAGGACGTACTCCGCCGTCACGCCGTACTTCACGCAGCACAGGCCGCCCGATGCGGTGCCGATGTTCCCGCCGATGGTGCAGGTCTCCCAACTGGACGGGTCCGGCGGGTAGTAGAGACCTTGTTCGTTCACGGCCCGGGAGAGCGTGGCGTTGACGACGCCGGGTTCGACGACCGCGATCCGGTCGACGGGGTTGATCTCCAGGATGCGGTCCATCTTGACCAGGGAGAGCACGATGCAGCCCTCGCTGGCGTTCGCGCCGCCCGAGAGGCCCGTGCGGGCGCCCTGCGGGACCACCGGGACGCGGAGCTCGGTCGCCGTGCGCATGACGTGCTGGACCTGCTCGACGGTGCGCGGCAGGACGACGACGGCCGGGGTGCCCGCGTCGCAGAAGCTCGCCATGTCGTTCGCGTACGAGGACGTGATGTCGGGGTCGGTGAGGACGGCCTCGGCGGGGAGGCCGTCCTGGCCCTCGTGGAGGAGTTCGATGAGTGTGCGGCTCATGATCACAGCCTCGCACCCGGGGCCATCGGTGTGAACCCGTGTGCGACGCCCCGTCCGCATGCCGGGATGTGCTCTTCGTATTGACGCACAGTGAGCGCCATGGAGATCGAGACCGGGTCCGAGTCCGTGACCCAGAAGGAACGGCGTCCGCCGCCCGCGCCCGCCGTCTGGAGCGAGTCGCCGCGGCGCCCGCGCCGCTCGCCGGTGGTGCGGCGGGTGCTGATCGCCTCGGTCGCCGGGTGTGTGGTGCTCGGCGGGGTCCTGGTGCTGCGGCCCGGCTCGGGCGGGAAGGCGGCGCCGCCCGCGCTCGGTCCCGCCGGGCGGGCGATGGCGGCGGCGGGGGCCGGGGCTCCCGCGGCGCTGCCGGACCTCACGGTGCTGATCGGGGAGCGGGAGGCGCATGTGCGCAGGCATCCCGGGGACGACGAGTCGTGGGCGGTGCTCGGGGCCGCCTACGTCGAGCGTGGGCTCCGGACCGCGGACTCCGCGTACTACCCCAGGGCGGAGGAGGCGCTGCGTACGTCCCTGAAGACGCGGCCGGAGAGGAACGTGCAGGCCCTGACGGGCATGGCGGTCCTCGCGAACGCGCGGCACGACTACCGCGGGGCGAAGAAGTGGGCCGAGAGCGCGGTCAAGCTGTCTCCGAAGCGGTGGTCGACGTATCCGGCGCTCATCGACGCGTACAGCGGTCTGGGTGACGCGAAGGGGGTGGGCAGGGCCCTGGAGACGCTCCAGGAGCTGAACTCGGGCACCTCCGTGATGGCTCGCTCCGGGCAGGTCTACCGGGACCGGGGCTGGCGCGAGGACGCGGCGTCGAAGCTGATGGACGCGGCGGCGCTGGCGGAGGGGCCCGCGGAGAAGGCTGCGTGCCTGTACCGGGTGGGTGAGCTGTCATGGGAGCGGGGCGAGCCGACGGAGTCGCTGCGCTACTACGACGCGGCGCTGCTCTCGGACCCCGACCACCACCCTTCCCTGGCCGGGAAGGGCCGCGCGCTGGCGGCCCTGGGCCGCACCTCGGAGGCTCTCCTCTTCTACCGGAACGCGCTGGTCAGACAGCCCGCACCGGAGTACGCCCTGGCGCTGGGCGAGTTGTACGAGTCGCTGCGGCTGGCCCCGGCCGCCCGCGCGCAGTACGACGTGCTGCGGGCCCGGGTGAAGCAGGAGAGGGTCAACGGCGTCAACGACGAGCGGATTCTGGGCCTCTTCGAGGCGGATCACGGGGACGCGGAGGCGGCGGTGGAGCGCCTGCGGAAGGAGTTCGAGCGGCACGGCAGTCCGGAGGTGGCGGATGCGCTGGGCTGGGCGCTGCACCGGGCCGGTGAGAGCGAGGAGGCCCTGAAGTACGCGAAGCGGGCGACGGAGAAGGGCCCGCGGAGTGCGGCCTTCGCCTACCACCGGGGCGAGATCGAGCGGGAGCTCGGCAGGTACGGCGCGGCGCGGCGCCACATCGGCGAGGCGCTGCGGATCAACCCCTACTTCTCGCCCCTGCTGGCCCCGGACGCCCGGGAGGCCCTGGAGGCCCTGGGCGACCCCCCGGAGGGCGGCCCGGCCCAGATGTACGCCCCGGCCCCGGCAGGACCCCCGGCCGACCCCGGCACGCAGCCCACCCCCACACCAAAGCCAACCCCCAGCGAGCCTCCCTCGACCCAAAGCTGACCCACCCCGTGCACGTCCGTGCCGCGGGGTGATCGGGTGGGTGGGCGGGGAGCATCCGCCGCGCAGCGGCGGGACAGGGGCCGTCCGCAGTCCGCACCCGCGGTTACAGCGGGGCCGTGCCGATCAGGGCGTTGCGGGTGATCAGGTCGGTGAGGGAATGCTCTGGGAGGGAGGCCGTGGTCGGGGGGCGGAGCGGCAGGACCATGTAGCGGGTCTCCGCGGTGGAGTCCCAGACCGTGATCGAGGTTTCCGGAGGCACCTCGAAGCCGAACTCCGCCAGCACCGCCCTCGGTTCACGCACCACCCGCGAGCGGTACGCCTCGCTCTTGTACCAGCTGGGGGACGGGCCGAGCAGCCGTACCGGATAGCAGGAGCAGAGCGTGCAGACGACCACGTTGTGGGTGTCGGCGGTGTTCTCCACCACCCTCAGGCGCTGCGGCTGGACGCCGCCCGCGGCGAGGCCCAGCTCCGCCACCGCCGACGTACCGTCCGCCAGGAGCCGCTCCTTGAACGCCGGGTCCGTCCACGCCCGCGCCACCACCCGCGCCCCGTTCAGCGGGGACGAGCCGGCGAGGAACGCGTCCAAGGCCTCGTCCAGGACTGCGCCCACGACCACCCCGCGCTCCTCCAACAGGGTTTCCAGGCGCCGCACTTGACGGGAGATCAGTGCATCTGCGTGCGTACCGGACATCAGTCGCCCTCCGCTTCCAAGTAGCTCTCCCACAGGTCGAGCACCACCCCGTGGTCCCCCTCGCCCCACAGCTCCCGCGCGGCGAACCGCACCGCGTACACCTGCTCCACCGGCGCGTCCCCCCGCCCCTGCGAGCGGACGTCCGCCAGCGGGTGGTGGCCCTCCGGCTCGACCACCACGCCCCGCTTGCCCCGGGCGTACCGCGGCAGGCGGGTGTGGTGCACCGGATCGTGGTGCACGGTCGTCACGCGGGCGCCCGGCGCGAAACGGTCAGGCATCCGGCTCACCGTCCAGCTCCCCCGCCGCCACCACGCCCTTGCGGTCGAGCAGCAGCCGGATCGCGTAGAACCACCGCTCGTAGTACGACGCCGCCAGGTACTCCCCCGGCGGCATCGTCTCCACGGCGTCCCTGAACTCGTCCAGGTTGTAGACGCCTTCGCGCACCAGCGCACTGTTGAGCGCGAACACCCGCGCCTCCCAGTCCGCGTGGAAGGGCTCCGTGTCGTCGGTGGTGTCGATGGGCCCGAAGCCCGTCATCCCGCCGACGTCGTTGATCCTGGCCATCCCCGCACTCTAGCCAGCAACCCTCCGGGCTGCCCTAGAGATTGCCGCGCTTCTCCTGCTCCCGCTCGATCGCCTCGAACAGGGCCTTGAAGTTGCCCTTTCCGAAGCCCATCGAGCCGTGCCGCTCGATCATCTCGAAGAAGACCGTCGGGCGGTCCTGGACCGGCTTGGTGAAGATCTGCAGGAGGTAGCCGTCCTCGTCGCGGTCGACCAGGATCTTCAGCTCGCGCAGGGTGTCGACGGGCACGCGCGTCTCGCCCGCCCACTCGCCGAGGGTGTCGTAGTACGAGTCGGGGGTGTCGAGGAACTGGACGCCCGCCGCGCGCATCGTGCGCACGGTCTCCACGATGTCGTTCGTGGCGAGCGCGATGTGCTGGACGCCCGCGCCGCCGTAGAACTCGAGGTACTCGTCGATCTGGGACTTCTTCTTGGCGATGGCCGGCTCGTTGATGGGGAACTTCACCTTCAGCGTTCCGTCGGCCACCACCTTCGACATCAGCGCGCTGTACTCCGTCGCGATGTCGTCGCCCACGAACTCCTTCATGTTCGTGAAGCCCATGACCTTGTTGTAGAAGGCGACCCACTCGTTCATCTTGCCGAGCTCGACGTTGCCGACACAGTGGTCGATCGCCTGGAAGGTCCGCTTGGCGGGCGGCTCGACGATCGGCGACGCGGCGGTGTAGCCGGGCAGGTAGGGGCCGTCGTAGCCGCTGCGGTCGACGAGCGTGTGGCGGGTCTTGCCGTACGTCGCGATGGCGGCGAGGACGACCGTGCCGTTCTCGTCCTTGACCTCGTACGGCTCGGTGAGGCCGCGGGCGCCGTGCTCGACGGCGTACGCGTACGCGGCGCGCGCGTCCGGCACCTCGATGGCGAGGTCGACGACACCGTCGCCGTGCTCGGCGACGTGGCCCTCGATGAAGTGGCCCCAGTCGGTCGACGCCTTGATGACGGAGGTGAGGACGAAGCGGGCCCCGCCGTTGGTGAGGACGTACGAGGCGGTCTCGCGAGTGCCCGTCTCCGGGCCCGCGTACGCCACGAGTTTCATGCCGAAGGCCGTGGAGTAGTAGTGCGCCGCCTGCTTGGCGTTGCCCACGGCGAAGACGACCGCGTCCATTCCCTTGACCGGGAAGGGATCGGCCTCGCGCGCGGTGTGGGGGGTGCCAGAGATGGCCGACGTGGGCTGAGTGTTCGCGGTAGCTGCCATGTCCGCAGGCTCCCGCCGTATCGCAAGGTGCGCAATAGTTTGCGTATTCAGTGGGCAATCTGCCCAGTGGTAGTCGCGGATCAGCGGGCTATCTGTACATGATGACCACCCCCGGAGCGGAGAAGAGCACACCATGACGATCGATCATCTGGACGGCAGGCTCATCGTGCTGCTCGCCCGCGAGCCCCGCATCGGCGTCCTGGAGGCGTCCCGCCGTCTCGGCGTGGCGCGCGGGACCGTGCAGGCCCGGATGGACCGCCTTCAGTCGAACGGAGTCATCCGCGGCTTCGGCCCGGAGGTCGACCCGGCCGCCCTGGGCTACCCCGTCACCGCCTTCGCCACGCTGGAGATCAAACAGGGCCAGGGCGCCGACGTACGGGCCCATTTGGCGACCGTCGCCGAGGTGCTCGAACTGCACACCATCACCGGCCACGGCGACATGCTCTGCCGCCTGGTGGCCCGTTCGAACGCGGATCTCCAACGTGTGATCGACCGTGTGGTGGGTTTTGATGGCATCGTCCGGGCCTCCACGGCGATCGTCATGGAGAACCCTGTTCCGCTGCGGATCATCCCGCTGGTCGAACAGGCGTCAGAGGACACCTGATGCGGGTAGGTAAGGAATCAGACGGACGAACAGACACACCGCAGCACGGCCCCACGACGTACGCAGCACGCGGGCGCCGGGAGACTCCCGGCGCCGTCTGAACCGCGCCTGGACGAGGTGAGCAGTTCAGTGAACTTCTGGGACTACCTCGGCAACCGCCACCAGCAGTTGCTGACGGACGCGTACCAGCACGCCAGCGCAGTCTTCCAGTGCATGGTCGTGGCGACCGTCATCGGAGTACTGATCGGCGTCGTCACGTACCGCAGCGAATGGGCGGGCAATCTGGCCACGACCGCGACCTCCACCATCCTGACCATCCCCTCGCTCGCCATGATCGGTCTGCTGATCCCCGTCGTCGGCCTCGGGGTCGCGCCGACGGTCATCGCGCTGACCCTCTACGGCCTGCTCCCCATCGTGCGCAACGCCATCGTCGGCCTGCGCGGCGTCGATCCCTCGCTGGTCGACGCGGCGAAGGGCATCGGGATGTCGCGCGCCGCCCGGCTGGTGAAGGTGGAACTGCCGATCGCCTGGCCGCCGATCCTGACCGGCATCCGCGTCTCCACGCAGATGCTGATGGGCATCGCGGCCATCGCCGCGTACGCGTCGGGCCCCGGCCTCGGCAACGAGATCTTCCGCGGCATCGGCTCGCTCGGCAGCAAGAACGCGCTCAACCAGGTGCTCGCGGGCACGCTCGGGATCATCATCCTGGCGCTGCTCTTCGACGCCGCGTACGTACTGATCGGCCGCCTGACCATTTCGAGGGGTATCCGTGTCTGAGACCACCGCGACCAACACAGACGACGGCGCGACAGCCGAGGGCGCGGCGGCCCCGAACGCCACCACGGGCGCGACGATCGAGCTGGAGAACCTCACCAAGCGGTACGCGGGCAGCGGCGACCCCGCGGTGGACAGCGTCAGCATGGAGATCAAGGCGGGCGAGATCGTCATCCTCGTCGGGCCATCGGGCTGCGGTAAGTCGACCACGCTGAAGATGATCAACCGGCTCATCGAGCCGACCAGCGGCCGCATCCGCATCGGCGGCGAGGACGTCACCGACATGGACCCGGTGAAGCTGCGCCGCAAGATCGGGTACGCGATCCAGTCGTCCGGGCTCTTCCCGCACATGACGGTCGCGCAGAACATCGCCCTGGTGCCGAAGATGATCGGCTGGGGGAGGTCGAAGATCAAGTCCCGGGTGGAGGAGATGCTCGACCTGGTCGGGCTCGACCCGGCCGAGTTCCACGACCGCTATCCGCGACAGCTCTCCGGCGGCCAGCAGCAACGCGTCGGCGTGGCACGGGCGTTGGCGGCCGACCCGCCCGTGCTGCTGATGGACGAGCCGTTCGGCGCGGTCGACCCGATCACCCGCGACCACCTCCAGGACGAGCTGATCCGGCTCCAGCACGAGCTGCACAAGACGATCGTCTTCGTCACGCACGACTTCGACGAGGCCATCAAGCTCGGCGACCGCATCGCGGTCCTGCGGGAGCGCTCGCACATCGCGCAGTTCGACACCCCGGAGGCCATCCTCACCAACCCCGCCGACGACTTCGTCTCCGGTTTCGTGGGCGCGGGCGCGGCTCTCAAGCGGCTCAACCTCACCCGCGTACGGGATGTGGAGATCGCCGACTTCGCGACGGTGACCGTCGACGACCCGCTCCAGGACATCTTCGACAAACTGCGGGACAGCGGCACGAACGAACTGCTGCTCCTCGACAAGCGCCGCCGCCCCTACAAGTGGCTGCGGCGCGGCGACCTGATGCGCGCCGAGGGTTCGCTGGCCCGCGCGGGCACCCTCGTGCACGACACGGTCACCCGCGACGCCACGCTGCGCGACGCGCTCGAAGCGGTCCTCACGGACAACGCGGGGCGGGTCGCGGTCACCGGGCGGCGCGGCGAGTTCACCGGCGTCGTGGACATGCAGACGCTGATGAACTCCGTGCACGAGATGCTGGAGGCCGACCGGCTCGACGCCGTGGAGCACCAGCACGAACTCCAGGAACAGCGGGCCCTGTTGACCCACCACGAGCAGGAGGGCGACGGAGGGGCGGCGAAGGCGTGAGCGGCATCCCCGGGAGCAACCCCCGGATCCCCGAGCACAAACCGGCGCCCCCCGACGGGCCCGACCCCCGGCCCGAGGGCGAGCACGAGGTCAAGGGCCACCTCTTCCGCGACACGGGCGAGGCCGAGCAGGAGCCACCGCCCTCGGCGGTGGACGCGGGCCGGGTGCGGCGGATCGGCTGGCAGAAACTCGTCATCCTGCCCGCGTTCCTCGCGCTCGTCCTGCTGCTCACCTGGTGGTGGTTCCAGCAGGCCGACCTGGACCCGATCTCCGAGAACGCCCTGGCGGACGGCAATGTGTGGCTCAGGCTCCGCCAGCACATCGAACTGACGGTGATCTCCACCTTCTTCGTGCTGATCATCGCGATCCCGCTGGGCATCCTGCTGACCCGCAAGAAGCTCCGCAAGGGCGCTCCCCCCGCGATGGCCCTGGCCAACATCGGCCAGGCGACCCCGGCGATCGGCCTCCTGGCCCTCCTGGTGATCTGGATCGGCATCGGCGAGAAGGCGGCCCTGATCGGCATCATCATCTACGCCGTCCTGCCGGTCCTCTCCAACACGATCGCGGGGCTGAACGCCAACGACCCGACCCTGCTCGAAGCCGCGCGCGGCATCGGCATGTCGTCGTGGGGCGTGCTCGGCAAGGTCGAACTCCCGCTGGCCGTACCGCTGATCCTCGCGGGCGTGCGCACCGCGCTCGTCCTGAACGTCGGCACGGCGACGCTCGCCACCTTCGGCGGTGGCGGCGGGCTCGGCGACCTCATCACCACCGGGATCACCAACCAGCGGATGCCGGTGCTCATGCTCGGCTCGATCCTGACGATCGCACTCGCGCTGCTCGTGGACTGGCTGGCGTCGCTGGCCGAACTGGTCCTTCGTCCACGCGGGTTGGAGGCCGGCTCATGAGGATCACGTTGCGTACGGCGGCCGTCGGCGTGGTGGGCGGTGCCCTGCTCGTGGGCTGCGGCCTCACCAGCGGCAGCCCGATGGTGGACGACGTCAAGCCGGGCACGATCGGCAAGGGGCTCCCCCTGAAGGGCGCCGACCTGACCGTCACGTCCAAGGAATTCACCGAGCAGCTGATCCTCGGTGCGATCATGGGCATCGCCTTCGAGGCGGCCGGCGCGGACGTCCTCGACCGGACGGGCATCCAGGGCTCGATCGGCGCCCGCGAGGCCGTCAAGGGCGGCGACGCGGACGCCATGTACGAGTACACGGGCACCGCCTGGATCACGTACCTCGGCAACTCCGAGCCCATCGACGACCCCCAGAAGCAGTGGGAGGCGGTGCGCAAGGCGGACGCGAAGAACGGCGTCACGTGGCTGCCGCCCGCCGAGCTCAACAACACCTACGCGCTGGCGATCAACCAGAAGAACGAGGCCAAGTACAAGCCGAAGACCCTCTCGGACGTGGCGGCCCTGTCGAAGAAGGACCCGGGCGCGGTCACGCTGTGCGTGGAGAGCGAGTTCTCCTCTCGCGAGGACGGTCTGCCGGGCATGCAGAAGGAGTACGGGATGAAGATCCCCAACTCCAGCATCACCAAGATGGACACCGGGATCATCTACACCCAGGTCTCCAAGGGGTCGTGCGTGTTCGGCGAGGTCTTCACCACCGACGGCCGCATCAAGGCGATGAAGCTGTCGGTCATGGAGGACGACAAGCACTTCTTCCCCAACTACAACGTCTCCCCCGAGATCAACAGCAAGGCGCTGAAGGAGCACCCGGAGATCGCGGAGGTCCTGGACCCCATCACGAAGAAGCTGGACAACACGGTGGCCCAGGACCTGAACTCCAAGGTGGACGTGGAGGGCCAGGACCCGCACGAGGTGGCCCTGGACTGGCTGGTCCAGGAGGGCTTCGTGAAGGAGGGCTAGGTACGGCTCCTCGGGCACTCGGCAAGTTACAAAGACTCCGTTGCAAAGAATGGGTTGCAACGGAGTCTTTGCATGTCTACGCTCACACACATGACGGACGGCACGACAGACCCCGAGAGCCGCAAGATCCACACCCTCACCCCGCGCTCCCTGCGGGGCCTGGCCCACCCCCTGCGCATCCAACTGCTCACCTCCCTGCGGAAGGAGGGCCCGGCCACCGCCTCCCAACTGGCGGACCGGCTCGGCGAGTCCAGCGGCGCGACCAGTTACCACCTGCGCCAGCTCGCCGCGCACGGCTTCGTCGAGGACGCGCCCGAGCGGGGCAAGGGACGCGAGCGCTGGTGGCGGTCGACGCACCAGGGCACGCGCCTCGACGAGTCGCTCATGGCCGACCCGGACCCGGCCCTGCGCGGCGCGATCGCCGTCTATCTCCACGAGGTGGCGGCCTTCCACGCATCGGAGGTCTCCACCTGGATCGGCACGCAGCACGACTGGTCCAAGGAGTGGACGGAGAGCTCCGACCTCAGCGACTACACCCTGCGCCTGACGCCCGCGCTCACCGCCGAACTGGTCGGCAAGATCAGTGAACTCATCGAGAGCTACCGCCCGTTGGCGGTGGACCCGGGCACCCCGGACTCCGCCAGGGTGCGCCTGCACACCCACGCCTTCCCGACGCACTCCACCGAGTGAGAGGTCTCCGCCATGCACTCCGACGTACACCTGCTGCTGCACCACGCCCGCGCCGCCGAGCTGAGGCGAGCGGCCCCCTTACGGCAACGCCGACCCCGGCTGCGTGCTCAACTGGGCTGGACCATGGTCGAGTTCGGCCTGCGCCTGGTCAGCAGCTCGGAACCTTCCCGCCCTTGTCGAGCGCCCGCAGCGACTCGACCGTTCCCTTCAGTGTCGTGACCGGAATCAGCCGCAGGCCCTTCGGCAGCTCCGCCTGAGCGTCCGAGCACTCGGCCTTCGGGACCAAAAAGACGCTCGCGCCGTCCCGCTTCGCGGCCTGCGTCTTCATCGAGACGCCGCCGACCGGGCCGACCTTGCCGTCGTCGGAGATCGTGCCGGTGCCCGCGATCTTCCGGCCGCCGGTCAGATCACCGCCGCTGCCGTTGCCGTCGATCAGGTCGATGACGCCGAGCGAGAGGAAGAGGCCCGCGCTGGGGCCTCCGACCTTGCCGAGGTCGACCTTGACCTTCACCTTGTCGGTGCCGTCCACGCCGTTCGCGTCGAGGTAGGAGAGCGCGGCCCGCGCGGCCGTGTCCTGCGACTTCTTCATGTCGCCGAGGTTGTGCTTCTCGACTTCCTTCACGTTGTCGCCCGTGGGGTACACCGAGTCCTTGGGCATCACGGAACGGTCCGTACGGAACCAGCCGTCCAGCACGTCGCCCAGGCTCACGTCCATGTCGGGCCCCGTGGCCACGATCGTCGTCATCCGCAGCTGCCCGCTCGTCTCACGGGTGGGCGCACCGGTGATCGTGATGACCCGCTTGCCCTCGCTCTCGCCGAGTACGTTCGCCGTCGACCCCGGCTGGGCCACGGCGAACGGCAACGGCGCGAGGCCCGCGACGGCGAGCAGGGCAGCCACGGGGGCGGCACAGACGGCGAGGGCCTTGGGGCGCGTGAGACGTGAGAGGGAGAACACGGGGATCAATCTAACGTGCGAGGGAACAGACAAGCCCGTCGTGGGGACCCCCCTGCTCCTTGAGAGCTTGGGGGAGATCGAGGACGAACTCGGCGAAGCCGGTGATCGGCGGCGCCCAGGAGGGCCCCGCTCGCCCGCGCGGCCTCAGCGCAGTGCGTCGGCGACCTCGCGGGCCGCGTCCACCACCCGCGGCCCCACCCGCTCCGGCACGGAGTCCGACAGCATGACCACGCCCACGCTGCCCTCGATCCCGGTCACGCCGACCAGCGGCGCGGCGGCCCCGCTCGCGCCGGCCTCCAGCTCGCCGTGCGTCAGCGCGTAGCCGGGGTCGGTGGCGAGCCCCTGCCGGGCGGCGAGGATCGCGCGGCCCGCGGCGCCCCGGTCGAGCGGGTGCCGGAAGCCGGTGCGGTACGCCACGTGGTAGTCCGTCCAGGTCGGCTCCACGACGGCGACGGCGAGGGCCTCGGTGCCGTCGACCAGCGTCAGATGCGCCGTCGCCCCTATGTCCTCGGCGAGGGAGCGAAGAGCGGGCAGCGCGGCCTCGCGCACCAGCGGGTGCACCTGGCGGCCGAGGCGGAGCACGCCGAGGCCCACCCTGGCCCGGCCGCCCAGGTCGCGGCGGACCAGGGCGTGCTGCTCAAGAGTGGCGAGCAGGCGGTACACCACGGTGCGGTTCACACCGAGCTTGTTCGACAGCTCGGTGACGGTGAGCCCGTGATCGGTGTCGGCCAACAGCTTGAGGACACGCAGTCCTCGGTCGAGCGTCTGGGAAGTCTCCGCGGTCACGACGCCCACTCCTTAGGTGAGGGTCGACGGCCCCTTTACGCGGCGGTTGCGTCGCCGGTCCCGTGGGCGACGCGCGTCAGAGGCCGCCGGTCGGAACTCCGGCTGCGCTCCGCGGCGGCGCTGCCACGGGGCGTGTACGTTGCGGGGACATTAGCGAGGCCGTCCCGCTCAGCGGAAGACTCCGTCCAGAATCCGGGCACGAGAGCGGTTGTTAGGGGCGCAATGCCCCATACGCGGGGCACGCCGACGGGACTGCGCACGACTCCCGCACAGGGAATCCGCACTTGGAACGCACCGCTCCTCCCCCGCAGCGCGAAGCGCCGCCGGAAAGGGACCGTCGGGAGGGAGCGCCGGTAGGGACCGCCGGTAGGGACTGCCGGGGTGACCGCCGGGTGGAACCCGCCGGAAGGGACCCGCCCTACTTCATGCGGGTGGCCCACTCGCCGACCTTCGCGATCCGCTGCCGCAGTTGCCCGCCGGTGGCCTCCGCGCTGGGCGGCCCGCCGCAGGTGCGCCGCAGCTCGGTGTGGATCACGCCGTGCGGCTTCCCGCTCTGATGGGAGTACGCGCCGACCATCGTGTTGAGCTGCTTGCGCAGTTCGAGCATCTCCTTGTGGGAGACCACCGGCCGCCGCTCGGCGGGCAGTTCGAGGAGGTCGGCCTCCTCGTCGGGCCGCTTCTTGCTGTGCGCGATCTGCCGGGCCTGCCGCTTCTGGAGCAGCATCTGCACCTGGTCGGGTTCCAGGAGCCCGGGGATGCCGAGATAGTCCTGCTCCTCCTCGCTCCCCGGGTGGGCCTGCATGCCGAACTCGGCGCCGTCGAAGAGGACGCGGTCGAAGACGGCGTCGGACTCCAGCGCCTCGAAGGAGAACTGCTCCTGCTCGCCGGTGTCCTCGTCCTCCTCCTTGTTCGCCTCGTCCATCTCCTTCTCGGACTCGGCGTAGGGGTCCTCTTCGCCTTCCTTCTTCGGCTTGTCGAGGACGTGGTCGCGCTCGACCTCCATCTCGTTGGCGTGGCCGAGGAGGTCGGGGACGGTGGGCAGGAAGACCGACGCGGTCTCGCCGCGCCGCCGGGAACGCACGAAACGGCCCACGGCCTGCGCGAAGAAGAGCGGCGTCGAGATCGTGGTGGCGTACACACCCACCGCGAGGCGCGGCACGTCGACGCCCTCGGACACCATCCGGACCGCGACCATCCACCGGTCGTTGCTCGCGGTGAAGTCGTCGATCCGCTTGGACGCGCCGGTGTCGTCGGAGAGGACGACGGTGGCCTTCTCCCCGGTGAGCTCGCGGATCAGCTTGGCGTACGAGCGGGCGGAGTCCTGGTCCGAGGCGATCACGAGCCCGCCCGCATCCGGGATGGCCTTCCTGACCTCGGTGAGGCGCTTGTCGGCGGCCTTCAGGACGTTCGGCATCCACTCGCCGCGTGCGTCGAGCGCGGTGCGCCAGGCCTGCGAGATGGCGTCCTTGGTCATCGGCTCGCCGAGCCGCGCGGCGATCTCGTCGCCGGCCTTGGTGCGCCACCGCATGTTGCCGGAGTAGGAGAGGAAGATGACGGGACGGACGACGCCGTCGCCCAGCGCGCTCCCGTATCCGTACGTGTAGTCGGCGGCGGACCGCCGGATGCCGTCGTTCCCTTCCTCGTACGCGACGAAGGGGATCGGGTTGGTGTCGGACCGGAAGGGCGTACCGGTGAGCGCGAGCCGCCGGGTGGCGGGCTCGAAGGCCTCCAGGCATGCCTCGCCCCACGACTTCGAGTCACCGGCGTGGTGGATCTCGTCGAGGATCACCAGGGTCTTGCGCTGCTCCACGCGGTTGCGGTGCAGCATGGGCCGCACGCCGACACCGGCGTACGTGATGGCGATGCCCTGGTACTCCTTGCTGAGCGGCCCCGCGCTGTACTCCGGGTCCAGCTTGATCCCTATCTTGGCCGCTGCCTCCGCCCACTGCTTCTTCAGGTGCTCGGTCGGCGCGACCACCGTCACCTGCTGCACGACATGGTGGTGCAGCAGCCAGGAGGCCAGCGTCAGCGCGAACGTCGTCTTGCCTGCGCCAGGTGTCGCGACGGCCAGGAAGTCACGCGGCTGCTCCTGGAGGTACCGCTCCATCGCCCCCTGCTGCCAGGCACGCAGCTTGTTGGCGGTGCCCCAGGGGGCGCGGCCGGGGAAGGCGGGAGAGAGGTGGTGGGATGCGGAGTTGGCGGCGGTGGTAGTCACGGTCTCCGGTATTTGACGGCTCGGGTACGTACGACAACCGGGCCACCCTACCGGTGCGGGTTGACGCGCCGCGGAGAACGGCACGGGGCGTGAGACGGGTGCGACCGGTCTCACACCATCCCCTCACTCCGTACGTTCCTTCAGCCGCGTCCCCACCCACGCCCCCACCAGGGCGACAGCCGCCATCGGCAGGAACACGGCGACGAAGGCCCCCGGATGCGAGCCGCTCGCCCCGCCCGCGCCGTGCGTCGCGCCGACCATGCCGCCGCCGAGTGCGGCGAAGGCGGCGCCGCCGACGGCCAGGAGCAGGGCGTTGGAGAGGCCGTCGGATATCTGCAGGGCGGCGGAGTTCGCGCCCGCGTCCTTCGGGGGCGAGAGGCGCAGGAGCAGCACGCTCGTGGATGCGATGACCATGCCCATGCCGAAGCAGCCGAAGGCCCAGGCGACGGCGACGGTCCACACCGGCACGGCCTCGATCAGGACGGTGGGCGCCGCCGCGATGGAGGCGGCGACGAGCACCATGCCGACCAGCATCAGCTTGCCGCGGTGGGGCTCCATGCGGGGCCGCGACTGTACGTAGGAACCGAGCGCCCAGGTCGCACCGCCCACGGCGAGCGAGAGCCCCGCCATGGTCGGGCTGAGTCCCCGCTGGGTGACCAGCATCAGCGGCACGAACGACTCGGCGGCGATGAAGGACCCGGCGGCGATCCCCCGCAGCAGCACGACGGAGGGCAGCCCCCGGACGGCCCGGTAGGTCCCGCGCGGCAGCAGCCCCAGAACCGCGGGCACGAGGACGGCGGCGCCGACGGCCGCCGGGAGGAGCGAGAGCCACCGCAGATCCTGACCGGCGTACTGGAGCAGCCCGGCCCCCAGCGAGATCCCGAGCGCGAGCCGGACGCGCCGCCGGTCGAAGGCCTCGACGGGCGCGGAGGGGTCCACGGGCCCGGAAGCGGTGCGCCGGATCGCGGGCAGCGCGATGGCGAGCGGCGCCACGACCAGAACCGGTATCCCGACGAAGACCCAGCGCCACCCCAGGTGCTCGGTGACGGTCCCGGAGACCAGCGGCCCCACCACGGACGGCACGACCCAGCTGGCCGCGAACGCCGCGAGGATGGACGGGCGCAGGTGCTCCGGGTAGGCGCGGCTGACGACGACGTACAGCGCGACGATGACGAGACCGCCGCCGAGCCCCTGCACGGCACGGCCCAGGATGAACATCCACATGGCCCCGGCGGTCCCGGAGAGCAGCAGCCCCGCCGCGAAGGCGGCGATCCCGGTGGCCAGCGGCCCGAGCGGCCCGCGCCGGTCGGCCCACTGCCCGGAGAGCACCATGCCGAAGAGGCTGGTGGTGAAGTACGCGGAGAAGGCGAAGGCGTAGAGGGACACCCCGTCCAGCTCACGGGCGGCCACCGGCATCGCGGTCCCGACGGCGGTCGCCTCGAAGGCGATGAGCAGGACCACGGAGACGATGCCGAGGCTGAGCGCGCGATAGGGGGCGCGCAGGATTCCGCCCTTGAGCTCGGACGGCGGGGCTATCGGGGCGGCTGCGACTTCGGCGTCGCGAGGTTCCAGGGCGCTCATGCTGGCCAGCGTAAGGGGCGTGGCAGGCGGTGACCCCTGTCCTGAGGCGGCTCGCCCCTGGTCCCTTGGTCGTACGACCTCTCGCCGCGTTCATGAACGCGGTGTGGCAGTCCCGTTGCGGGGGCGGCGGATTCCTTGATCGGGCGGTGGCGGGCGCCTACGTTCAAGGAGTCGAGTTCAACTCGGCCGTGTGCCCGAGTGGCTTAGGGGCTGGCCTGCAAAGCCAGTAACGCGGGTTCGATTCCCGCCACGGCCTCACAGCGATCGAGGACGGTCCCCTGCGGGGCGGCCCGCCGGAAGCCGTCGGGCGTGGCGCCACACCCACGCGGGAACCAGCGCCTGAAGGGCGCCTGGTCGGCGAAGCCGGCTTCCCCTGCGACGTCGGCGGGCCCGGCACCCGCCGCGAGCAGTGGCCGCGTGCGCGGGAGCCGGCCGGCCTAGACCCGCGCCTCCTCCAACCGCTCCAGAATCGCGTCCACGGTCTCCTCGACCGTCAGGTCCGAGCTGTCCAGCCACAGGCCGATCCGGGGTGTGGTCTCCCGCAGGCCCGTGTCCAGGTCCTCGACCGTCCACGCGCCGTAGCCGGTCTTGCCGCGTCCGGCCTCCCGTGCGGCCACGGACTTTGGGCTCGGGGCCAGGACGACCACGTGCACCGGCCGCGTCCGCAGCAGGTCCACGTACGTCTTCAACTCCTCGCCCAGGATGACGTCCTGGACCACCGCGACGAAGCCCGCGGCCGCGTACGCGTCGGCGGTGGACGCCGACAGGCCGTACCGCAGGCGGAGTTGGGCCGCCGCCTCGTCCGAGGCACCCGGCTCGTACTCCTGGCCGCCCGACACGATCATCCGGCGGAAGACGTCACCGCGCACGTGCGCCGCGCGCGGCAGGCGTTCGGCCAGGGCCTGCGCCACCGTGGACTTGCCCGAGGCCATGATCCCGGTGATGACGACGACCCCGCCGAGCGGCGCGGCCGTCATGTCGCCACCGCCGCCTGGGGGCGGATCGGCAGCCTGTTCACCGGCCGTCCGGTCGCCGCGCGCACCGCCGACGCCACCGCCGCCGGAGTCGTCACGACCGGCACCGCGCTCGCCGCCTTCGCGCCGAAGGGCGCCACCACGTCCCGCTCCTCCACCAGCTTCACGATGCGGATGTCGGGGGTGTCCAGGGCGGTCGGGAGCGCGTAGCCCGTGAGGTCGGGGTGGCGGACCAAGCCGCGCGGCGTGCGGAGGTTCTCCGTGAGGGCCGCGCCGACGCCCTGCGTGACGCCCGCCTCGATACGCACCTTGAGCTGGGTCGGGTTCAGGATGCGGCCCACGTCCTGGGCGACCGCGAGCTCCACCACCCGTACCGAACCGATCTCGATGTCCACGTCCACGACCGCGCGGATCGCGCAGAACGCCATGCCCACGAAGGCATCACCCTGGCCCGCCTCGTCGAGGGGCTCCGTCGGGTGCGGGCGGCACTGGGCCGTGGCCCAGAGCTCCTTGCCGTCCATCGCCTCCGTGACGGTCGTGCTCAACACCCCGTCGTACGAGGTGATCTTGCCGTCGGTGATCTGGAGCAGCTCGGTGGACATCCCGAACTTGTGGGCCAGCGGCTGGAGAAGCTGCGTGCGCACCATCTTCGCCGCGCGCTCCACCGCGCCGCCCGACACCCAGGTGTGGCGGCCGTGGCAGCTCGGTCCCGCCGGGGGCTGGTCCGTGTCGACGGGGGCCACGCGCACGTCGTCGATGCCGAGCGTCTCCTGGACGATCTGGCGGGCGAGCGTGGAGAAGCCCTGGCCGGTCTCCACCGCCGCGCAGATGACCGTCGCGATGCCGTCGTGGACCTTCACCGTGGCGGTGGAGACCTCGTCCGTGCCTTCCGCGCCCAGGAGTTGGACCATGCCGAGGCCGTAGCCGACGCCTCGGCGCACCGCGGCCGGTTCGCCCGCGCCCTCGGGTCCTCCGGGCAGCAGCCACTCGTCCTCGGGGGTGTCCTTGGGCAGCTCGGGCAGCGGGAAGTCCCGTACGGCGCCGAGGAGTTCGGCCACCGGGGCCGGGCACGTCACCGTCTGTCCGGTGGGCAGGATGTCGCCCGTGGCCATCGCGTTGCGCAGCCGCAGCTCCGCCGGGTCGATGCCCAACTTCTTTGCGATCTTGTCCATTTGGGCTTCGTAGGCCGCGCACACCTGCATGGCGCCCTCGCCCCGGACGTGTCCGGATGGCGGGTTGTTCGTGCGGACCGCCCAGCCCTCGATGAAGGCGTTCGGGACGACGTAGGGACCGCAGGCGAAGGAGACGGCCGCGGCGAGCGCGTCCGACGAGGTGTCCGCGTAGGCGCCCGCGTCGAGCAGGACCTGCGCCTCCACCTTCACCAACTTGCCCTCGGCGTCCGCGTGATGGCGGTAGCGCAGCAGCGTCGGATGGCGGTGCGCGTGGCCCAGGAAGGACTCCTCGCGGGTCGCGGTGAGCTTCACCGGGCAGCCGGTGGTCAGCGCGAGCAGGCCGAGCGGGAGGTGGAAGCTGGCGTCCTCGCGGTCGGCGGTCGCGCCGGGGACTCCGGTGACGACGACCTTCACGATGCCCGGGTCGATGCCGTAGCAGGCCGCGGCCATGTCACGGTCGGTGTGCGGGTCGGTGGAGGCGATGTACAGCTCCACGCCCCCGTCGGGACGCGGCACCGCGAGCCCCGCCTCCGCGCCGATCGGCGCCGGGTCCTGGCGGCCGATGCGGTAGAGCCCCTCGACGACGAGCTCGCCCGCCGCCTCCGGGTCGCCGTGCCGCAGCGGGATGTGCCGGATCAAGTTGCCGTCGGGGTGCAGGGGTTCGGCCGCGAACGCCTTCTCCGGGTCGGTGACCGGCTCCAGCAGCTCGTACTCGACGAAGATGGCCGCGGCGGCCATCCGTGCCGTGTCGGGGTGGTCGGCGGCCACGGCCGCGATGGCCTCGCCGTGGTGGCGTACGACGTCGGACGCGAAGACCGGGCGGTCCGCGGTCTTGCGGCCGTGCAGCGCGTCGCCGGGCACGTCCTCGTGCGTGACGACGGACCGCACGCCCGGCATCTCGCGCGCCTGGGAGGTGTCGATGGAGACGATGCGCGCGTGCGCGTGCGGCGAGCGCAGGACGGCCGCCCAGAGCAGCCCCTCCGCCCAGAGGTCGGACGCGTAGGGGAACGTGCCCTCCGTCTTGGCGCGGGCCTCGGCGGACGGCAACGAGGCACCGATGCCGTGCGGCAGGGGCTCCGGGCCCGGCTGCGGCTCCACTGCGGTCGCGGTGTTCGCCGTCGCCGCGGCTTCGTTGCTCACGCCTGGCCTCCGTCCTGGCCGTAGGGTCCTTCGTACGATCCGTCCCGCGCCGCCGGGTTGACCCCTCCGGCGCCGGGTCCCGCCTGGTGCGGAATGCGCGGCTCGCCCGGGTGGTCGCCCTGCGCCGACGGCTCGGCGGCGGCCGCGGACGCCTCGCGCTCGGCGACCACTTCCTGCACGGCGTCGAGCACACCGCGGTAGCCGGAGCAGCGGCACAGGTTGCCGCACAGGGCGCGCCGGGTCTCCAGGTCGGACGGGGCGGGGTTGCCCTCGAGAAGGTCGTGCAGGGTCATCGCCATGCCCGGTACGCAGAAGCCGCACTGGACGGCTCCGCAGGCGGCGAGCGCCCGCTGCACGTCGGAGGGTCTGCCGTCGACGGCGAGGCCCTCGACGGTGCGCACCTCGCTTCCGGCGGCCGTGGCGGCGGGCACCAGGCAGGAGGCGACGAGCCGGCCGTCCACCTGGACGTTGCAGGCACCGCACTCGCCCTGCGAGCAGCCGTCCTTGGCGCCCGCGAGGCCGAGGCGCTCGCGCAGGACGTAGAGCAGGGACTCGCCGATCCAGGCGTCGGTGACGGGGCGGTCGGCTCCATTGACGCGCAGGACGTAGGAGCAGAGGGGGTGTTCGTCGGAGGGGGCGGCGGCGGTGACCGCCTCCTCGGGGTCGGTCTCGCCGTCGGCGTCCGTTTCGGCCTCTGCTTCGGCCTCTGCTTCGGCCTCTGCTTCGGCGTCGGCCTCGGCTTCGACTTCCGCTTCGGTCTCGACTGCGGCCTCGGCCTCGACCTCGACCTCGGCTTCGGGCTCGGGCTCGGGCGTCGGCTCCGCTAGCGCCTCAGGTACCTCGGGCGCCTCAGGTACCTCGGGCGCCATGGGCTCCTCGGGCACCACATGCATCTCAGGAGCGACCGGGGGCTCAGGGACGAAGGGCTCCGGGGGCACCACTGGCTCGTGGTGCTGCGGCTCGACATGCTGCTGCGGGTGCGAATGCGGGTGCAGGTGCGGCTCTACGTGCGGATACGGCTCGGCATGCGGCTGCTGCGCCTGCTCCGACCACGGCGCACCCGCGCCCGCGCCACCGGTCGCCCAGGGTGCCGCCGCGCCGCCCGGCAGCGTCGCGGGCGGCGTACCGCCCCACTGCGCGGCGAGCGAGGACGCGGTGAACTCACCCGATTCGTCCGGAAGATCACCATTGGCGACCGGAATCGACCACTGCCCCGTGACATCCGCCGGGGCAGGGGCGGCGGGTGCGTGCCCCTCCGCCTCGTGGAAGCTCCACTGCCCGGTGGCCCGGGGGTCGTACGCGTGCTCCTGGACGTCGTGACCGGCCGACTGATGCGACGGCTGAGCGGCCGGCTCGGGCAATCCGCCCGCGGCGGGCCACTGCACGTTCTGGACGCCGGTGCCCATGCCGGTCACCTCGGGCGGCATGGCCCAGACGCCCGTGGCCGCCGGGTCCGTCGCGTCGGCGGTCGTCGGGGTGACCGTTATCTGCGGCGGCACGTAACCGTGGCCGGGCGCGGCGAGCGGCGAGTGGTCGAAGGAGTCCAGGGCGCCTTCCGGCAGCTGCACGAAGGCCGTGGCGTCCGAGTCGTACTCGCCCTGTGGATGCGGCTGCCAGCCGCCGTTGGCGGCGTTCCCATCGTGTCGGTCGTCACTCACGACAGTGCCCTCCCCAGTGCTCGTCGGGCCAGCGCGGCGACGGTGCGCCGCAGGTGCAGTACGGCGGGCGGCAGCGGCTGCGGGGAGCCGTCCTCCGCCGGAGGGTGGTCGGGGATGCACGCGGCGGCCACGTACTCACCGAAGGCGGTGAGCGCCTCCGGGACGATCGTCCGCTCGCCGTCCCAGTCGATCAGCGACGCGACCCACTCCTCGGCCTCCAGGGGCCGCAGCGGCATCGGGGCGACGGCGCCGACCGCGCAGCGCACGCCGCGCCGCGCGGGGTCGAGGACGAGCGCGACGGACGCGGTGGCGCGGCCGGGGCCGGTGCGTCCCGTCGCCTTCAGGAAGACCTGCGGGGCGTGCAGGAGCGGCAGCCGTACGAAGCCGATGAGCTCGCCGGGGCGGAGCATGTCCATCCCCGCGAGCAGGTGCGAGACGGGGACCTCGCGGCGCGCGCCGCCGGGGCCCGCGATGATGAGGACGGCTTCCAGGGCGGCGAGGACGGGCAGGGTGTCGCCGGTCGGGCCCGCCGTGGCGATGTTGCCGCCCAGGGTGCCCGCGTTACGGATCTGCGGGGGGCCCGCGGCGCGCGCGGCCGCGGCGAGCGCGGGGAACAGGGCGGCGAAGTCGGGCCGCCCGACGCGTGCGTGGGTGAGGCCGGCGCCGAGCAGCGCGTGGCCGTCCTGGTACTGCCAGCCGCGGATCTCGCTGATGCGGCCGAGGCCGACGAGCGCGGAGGGGCGCAGGAGGCCCGCGTTGACGGCGGCCATGAGGTCGGTGCCGCCGGCTACGGGCACGGCGGCGGGCATCGCGGCGAGTGCCTCGACGGCCTCGTCCAACGTCCCAGGCAGCGTCGCCGTCTGCGCGGTCTGCGCCGCCTGCGGTGCGTGCGTGGTCAAAACCGGCTGCCCCTTCCCGATGCCCGGCGGCTTTCTCGCCGTTCTCACCGTTACGCCTGTTCCGCCGTACGGTACGTGCTCACAGCCCGGACGTGGCAACTCTGGCACATCTTCCCCGGCCCCCGGCGCGGGGGTCCGCTAGGAGCCATTCGTCCGCAGACCTGGAGGATGTGCCGTTTTCACACGCCCTCGGCGGTCAGCGGGAATTGCCACTCTTCGGTGAGCCTTGTACGGCTTTCGTCCGGCTGCCCACGCTCCCAGCGAGGGCAGCCCGACACACGGACTATCGGGTGCGCCTCACACGTTCGGGGGCGCCCCGTCGATCGGGCGTCCGAGCACTCCTGGGCGCTTCTGCCACGGCAACGGGCCGCCCGGCGGGCGGTAGTCGACGCCGAGCGCGTCAAGTCGCGCGTAGTGCGGGTTCATTCGCCGCTCGAAGTCGGCGAAGTCGCGCTCGGCGGGCGCCGGGAGCGGACTCCAGGCGACCTCGGCGAAGGCGGCGAGGCGCGGGAACACCTGGTAGTCCACACGTCCGTGGTACTCCATCACCTCGGTCCAGACGTTCGCCTGGGTGCCGAGCACGTGCCGGGCCTCGTCGGCGGTGAGCTGGGGCGGCAGCGGCTCGAAGCGGTAGACGTCCTCCAGGGTGCGGACGAAGCCGATGGGCGCGGGCTCGTCGGGGCCGCCGTGCTGCCGGTGGTCCAAGTACACCTGCTGCTCGGGACACATGACGACGTCGTGCCCGGCCTTGGCCGCCGCGATCCCGCCGCCGTACCCGCGCCAGGAGGAGACGGTGGCGCCCTCCGCGAGGCCGCCCTCCAGGATCTCGTCCCAGCCGATGAGGCGGCGCCCGCGCGCGGTCAGCCAGGTGTCGAAGTGCCGGATGAACCAGCTCTGGAGACCGTCCTCGTCGCCGACCCCCAGCTCCTTGATGCGGGCCTGCGCGGCGGGCGACTCCTTCCACTGGCCCTTGGGACACTCGTCGCCGCCGACGTGGATGAAGGTGGAGGGAAAGAGCTCGAGGACTTCCTCGAACACCCCCTCGAAGAAGCGGAGGGTGTTCTCGGTCGGGGCGAGGACATTGGGGTTGACGCCCCAGGTGTCCCAGACGCCGAGCGACGCGGTGTCGACGACATCGGTGTTGCCGAGCTCCGGATAGGCCGAGATGGCGGCCTGCGAGTGCCCGGGGATGTCGATCTCGGGTACGACGGCGATGTGCCGCTCATGGGCGTACGCGACGATCTCGCGGATGTCGTCCTGCGTGTAGAAGCCGCCGTGCGGGGTGTCGTTCCACAGCTCGGACGCGCGATGGCCCCACTTCGAACGCGGCCGCCACGAACCGGCCTCCGTCAGCTTCGGGTGGCGCTTGATCTCGATGCGCCAGCCCTGGTCGTCGGTGAGGTGGAAGTGGAAGACGTTCAGCTTGTGGGCGGCGAGGAGGTCCAGGTAGCGCAGGACGCCGTCCTTGGGCATGAAGTGCCGGGCCACGTCGAGCATCATGCCGCGCCACCGGAAGCGGGGGCTGTCCTCGATCAGGCACCCCGGGACGGCGACCGGAACCCCCGGCCGCAGGGGCGCCCGGCGGAAGGCCTCGGGCCCGATGAGCTGACGCAGGGTCTGCGCACCCCAGAAGACGCCGGGGGCGGCGCCGCCGGCGATCTCGATGCCGCGCTCCCCCACGGAGAGCCGGTACGCCTCGGGCGCGAGGGAGCCGTCGATCTCCAGCGATACGGCGTTGCCCTCGCCGGGGCCCAGGGGCAGGCCGAGCGCGGCGCCGAGGGTGGAGCGCAGCCAGCGTTCGGTGGACTCGGTGCCGGGTGCCGCGCGGAGCACGGTGGAGGGGTCGAGGAGAAAGCCTTCGGTGTGCGGTCCCTGTGCACGTGCGGGTGCCGGGATCAGTTGCTCAAAGGTCATGCGGCGAGGTTGCCACGCGGTTGCACAACGCAAAAGGGGCGTTGCGGTACACGCAACGCCCCGCCGCGAAGAGGGTCATGGAGCGGGCCGGGAGGCTACTTCTTGCCGCCGCCCTTGCCGTCCTTGCCGCCCTTGTCCTTGTCGCCACCGGCGCTCATGGACTCGTAGATCTCCTTGCACATGGGGCAGACGGGGTACTTCTTCGGGTCACGACCCGGCACCCACACCTTGCCGCAGAGCGCGACGACGGGCGTACCGTCGAGCGCGCTCGCCATGATCTTGTCCTTCTGGACATAGTGCGCGAAGCGCTCGTGGTCACCGTCACCGCTCGACACCTGCGGCGTCGGCTCAACGAGGGTCCCCGTACCTGCCCCGCGCTCGGGCTCGGGCTCAAGAGTGCTCATGGCATCCAAGGGTACCTACGCCCGCCGGTTCCGGGCATCGTCCGGACGGGGGCGGGCCGTACACATCCGGGTCAGTTGAGCGACGCGTCGTCCGGATACGTCGCCACCATCGCCAGTTCGCTCCGCTGCCGCCGCAGCACCGCGCGCCACAGCCGCTCCGGGTCCGGGGACGACACGTCTCCCGGCTCGGACTCGACCACGTACCAGGCACCCTCGACGAGCTCGTCCTCCAGCTGGCCCGGGCCCCAGCCCGCGTACCCGGCGAAGATCCGCAGCGAGCCGAGCGCGGGGGCCAGGAGTTCGGGGGGTGTGTCCAGGTCGACCAGGCCGATCGCGCCGTGCACGCGGCGCCAGCCGATCGGCTCGCCTCGGCCCGGCCGCGGCCGGGAGCCGGGGGCCGAGGACGCCGAGGACGCCGAGGACGTGGAGTCCTCCTCCCCGGGGATCACCGCCACGCCCAGCGCCGAGTCCAGCGAGACGGGACCGCCCTGGAAGACGACTCCCGGCGCGCCGGCCAGATCGCCCCAGCCGTCCAGGATGTCCGCGACGTCCACCGGTGTGGGCCGGTTGAGGACCACGCCGAGCGAGCCCTCCTCGTCGTGGTCGAGGAGCAGCACCACCGCGCGGTCGAAGTTCGGGTCCGCCAGGGCAGGCGTGGCCACGAGCAGCCGCCCTGTGAGCGAGGACACCTCGGTCATGAACGACATGATCCCGCATCTTTGCCCCGCGGGGGGAGGCAATGCCCGTACAGGAGTGAATGCAGCTCAGGGGCGCACTGGCGCGTCTGGAGCGCACACTTTCGCCGGTGACCCGGAGTGTCCGGTTCCGAACGGTTCGTGTTGTCACGAACTCCTGACGTGTTTCGCGCCCCCTTGGCCTTACGGAAGGGGGGTACACGCCCATTACGCTTGCCCTTTGGTCCACCCGTCCATCCAATCGGAACGCGAGATTCATGACCGTCACCGACGATGTACTGCTTGTCCACGGCGGAACCCCGCTGGAGGGCGAGATCCGTGTCCGCGGCGCGAAGAACCTCGTGCCCAAGGCCATGGTCGCCGCGCTGCTCGGCAGCGCTCCGAGCAGGCTGCGCAATGTCCCCGACATCCGCGACGTCCGCGTCGTACGCGGACTCCTGCAGCTGCATGGCGTCACGGTCCGCCCCGGTGAGGAGCCGGGCGAGCTGGTCATGGACCCCTCGCACGTGGAGAGCGCCAACGTCGCGGACATCGACGCGCACGCGGGCTCCTCGCGGATCCCGATCCTCTTCTGCGGGCCGCTCCTGCACCGCCTGGGCCACGCCTTCATCCCCGGCCTCGGCGGCTGCGACATCGGCGGCCGGCCGATCGACTTCCACTTCGAGGTGCTCCGCCAGTTCGGCGCCACCATCGAGAAGCGCGAGGGCGGCCAGTATCTGGAGGCCCCGCAGCGACTGCGCGGCACGAAGATCCAGCTGCCGTACCCGTCCGTGGGCGCGACCGAGCAGGTCCTCCTGACGGCCGTGCTGGCCGAGGGCGTCACCGAGCTCTCGAACGCCGCCGTCGAACCTGAGATCGAAGACCTCATCTGCGTCCTGCAGAAGATGGGCGCGATCATCGCGATGGACACCGACCGGACCATAAGGGTCACCGGTGTCGACAGCCTGGGCGGCTACAACCACCACGCTCTCTCGGACCGCCTGGAGGCCGCCTCCTGGGCTTCCGCGGCCCTGGCGACCGAGGGCAACATCTACGTCCGCGGCGCCCAGCAGCGCTCGATGATGACGTTCCTGAACACCTACCGGAAGGTGGGCGGTGCCTTCGAGATCGACGACGAGGGCATCCGCTTCTGGCACCCGGGCGGCTCGCTCAACGCGATCGCCCTGGAGACGGACGTGCACCCCGGCTTCCAGACGGACTGGCAGCAGCCCCTGGTCGTCGCCCTGACGCAGGCGGCGGGCCTCTCCATCGTCCACGAGACGGTCTACGAGTCCCGGCTCGGATTCACCTCCGCGCTCAACCAGATGGGCGCACACATCCAGCTCTACCGGGAGTGCCTGGGCGGCTCGCACTGCCGGTTCGGCCAGCGCAACTTCCTCCACTCGGCGGTCGTCAGCGGCCCCACGAAGCTCCAGGGCGCCGATCTGGTCATCCCCGACCTGCGCGGCGGCTTCTCGTACCTGATCGCGGCTCTTGCGGCGCAGGGGACGTCCCGCGTCCACGGCATCGACCTGATCAACCGCGGCTACGAGAACTTCATGGACAAGCTCGTGGAACTCGGCGCGAAGGTGGAGCTGCCCGGCAGGGCCACGCTCGGCTGACGCGGCCTCACGGCATGCAGAAGGGGCGGTCACCCGGTGGGTGACCGCCCCTTCTATGTACTGCCTGAGGCTACTTGCCCTTGGCGGCTTCCTTGAGCTTGGAGCCCGCCGAAACCTTGACGCTGTAGCCGGCCGGGATGTTGATCGGCTCGCCGGTCTGCGGGTTCCGGGCGGTGCGAGCGGCACGGTGGGTGCGCTCGAAGGTCAGGAAGCCGGGGATGGTGACCTTCTCGTCGCCCTTGGCAACGATCTCGCCGACGGTCTCGGCGAACGCGGCCAGCACGGCGTCGGCGTCCTTGCGGGTCACCTCGGCACGGTCGGCCAGCGCGGCCACCAGCTCACTGCGGTTCATGTTTGTACTCCCGTGTTCTTCTTGCCGTTGAGGCGTGCCACGCGGCGGAGCCGCATGATGGGCACAGCGAAGCCGATGCTGCCAGGGTCCTCGGTCAGGCCCCGGACCCGGGTCCGTCATCCGGACCCTCGCGCCCAGAAAGGCATCCTGCCCCCACCTGCGGCGGGAAAGCCAATCCGGGGCCCCGGGGGGTCACACGAAAAGCTTCACCGCCCCCTGAAGGTGGCAGTCGGGGGCGCGCTTCCACGCCACCCTAGAGGGCCTTGAGGACCCCTGCGTTCCGCGACGCGCCGTACTACTGGGCCGTGGCGCCTGTCACAGCCACCCCAGCCGCCTTCGCCGCGGTGCGCACCGCATCGGCGACCGCGCCCGCGACCTTGTCGTTGAAGACGCTGGGGATGATGTAGTTCGGGTTGAGCTCGTCCTCGGCGACGACGTCCGCGAGGGCGCCCGCCGCCGCCAGCATCATCTCCGTGTTGACGGTGCGCGACTGGGCGTCGAGCAGACCGCGGAAGACGCCGGGGAAGACCAGGACGTTGTTGATCTGGTTCGGGAAGTCCGAGCGGCCGGTGGCCACAACTGCCGCCGTCTGGCGGGCGATCGCGGGGTCGACCTCGGGGTCCGGGTTCGCGAGCGCGAACACGATGGCGCCTTCGGCCATGGCCGCGACGTCGTCGGCGTTCAGCACGTTCGGAGCCGACACGCCGATGAAGACGTCGGCGCCGACGACCGCTTCCTTGAGGGTGCCGCGGGCGCCCTCGGGGTTGGTGTTGTCGGCGATCCAGCGCAGCGGCGAGTCGGGCGCGGCGTCCACGAGGTCCTCGCGGTCCGCGTGCACGACACCGTGGATGTCGGCGACGACGGCGTGCTTGACGCCCGCCGCGATGAGCAGTTTGAGGATGGCCGTACCGGCCGCGCCCGCACCGGACATGACGACCCGTACGTCACCAATGCCCTTGCCCACCACGCGAAGTGCGTTGGTCAGCGCGGCGAGCACGACGATCGCGGTGCCGTGCTGGTCGTCGTGGAAGACGGGGATGTCGAGGGCCTCGCGCAGGCGCGCCTCGATCTCGAAGCAGCGCGGCGCCGAGATGTCCTCGAGGTTGATGCCCGCGAAGCCGGGGGCGATCGCCTTCACGATCTCGACGATCGCGTCCGTGTCCTGGGTGTCCAGGCACAGCGGCCAGGCGTCGATCCCCGCGAAGCGCTTGAAGAGGGCCGCCTTGCCCTCCATGACGGGCAGCGCGGCCTTCGGGCCGATGTTCCCGAGCCCCAGGACGGCCGAGCCGTCCGTTACGACCGCAACGGAGTTGCGCTTGATGGTGAGGCGGCGCGCGTCCTCGGGGTTCTCGGCGATCGCCATGCACACGCGGGCCACGCCCGGGGTGTAGATCATGGAGAGGTCGTCGCGGTTGCGGATGGGGTGCTTGGACGCCATCTCGATCTTGCCGCCGAGGTGCATCAGGAACGTACGGTCGGAGACCTTGCCGACGGTGACGCCCTCGATGGTGCGCAGCTGCGCGACGATCTCGTCGCCGTGCGTCGTGGAGGTCGCCGCGATCGTGACGTCGATCCGGAGCGCCTCATGCCCGGAAGCCGTGACGTCGAGGCCGGTCACCGAGCCTCCGTGGGACTCGACGGCCGTGGTGATCTGGGAGACCGCGGTGCCGCTCGCGGGCACCTCCAACCGGACCGTGTTCGAGTAGGAGACGCTGGGCGCCGTTGCCATGGCCGACTTCCTCTGCTTTCACCGTGTTGCTCTTGCCGTCCGATCGTCGCACCTACCACTCAGTACGTGGTAGCCGCCTCGGATTGCGAACGTTTCGTTCACCGCTTTTTCGGAAACTTGTTTCCACCATACGAGAAGTTGAAGGCCCTCGGTAGGGGGGAAACGGAAAGAGGCCCTCGTCACGTGGTGACGAGGGCCTCTCCCTACGTTAATGACACCGACCCGCCATGCTCGCCTCGCGGCAAGTGGTCGCTCGTAGCGACGAAGGTTGGGCCCGGGGGCTTGGATCGAGCCGGTGCCACATCAACGGTAACAAACGATCCCCGCAAGGCAATTCCCGTCCCGCAAAGTCATTCGCGGAGCAGGTCCGGCACCCCTTCCCCGTCCGGGTCGTCGCGCTCGCCGGACAGGACCGTCAGCTGCTGCGTCGCCCTGGTCAGCGCCACGTACAGGACCCGCAGGCCCGCGGGCGACTCGTCCGCGATCTCCGCGGGCGACACGACCACCGTGGCGTCGTACTCCAGGCCCTTGGCCTCCAGGCTGCCGAGGGCCACCACGCGGTCGCCCAGTCCCTCCAGCCAGCGGGCCGCCTGCTCGCGGCGGTTCATCGCCACGACGACGCCGACGGTGCCGTCCACCTGGTCGAGCAGCCGCGCCGCCTCCTCGCGCGCCGAGGCGCCGAGGTCCTTGTCGCGGACGACGGCGAAGCGGGGCTCGACTCCCGTGGACCGGACGGCCGACGGCGACTCGGAGCCCGGCATCGCGAGCGCGAGCACCTTGGCGGCGAGATCGGCGATCTCGGCCGGGTTGCGGTAGTTGACGGTGAGGGTGAAGCGGCGGCGCGGGCGGGAGCCGAGCGCCTCGTCGCGGGCGGCGGCCGCCTCGTCCGGGTCGGACCAGGAGGACTGCGCGGGGTCGCCGACGATCGTCCACGTGGCGTGCCGGCCCCTGCGGCCGACCATGCGCCACTGCATGGGGGTCAGGTCCTGCGCCTCGTCCACGATGACGTGCGCGTACTCGGTGCGCTCCGCCGCGAGCCGCTCGGCGCGCTCGCGCTGGGACTCCTCGCGCTGCGGCATCAGTTCGTCGAGCCCGGTGAGCAGGTCGAGGGGGTCCAGGTCCTTCTTCTTGCGGGGCCTGGGCGGCGTACCGAGGATCGACTGGAGCTCGTCGATGAGCGCCACGTCGTGCACGGACAGGGCGTCGCGCTTGAGGGAGCGGGCGACCTTGCGGACCTCGCCCGGGTTCAGGACGCGGCGCGCCCAGCGGCCCAGGCGGCGCTCGTCGCCCATCGCCGAGAGCACGGCGCGCGGGGTGAGTTCGGGCCACCAGGCGTCCAGGAAGCGGATGAAGTCGTCCTCGGATGTGATGTCCTCGTCGAACGACGAGCGCAGCTCGGCGGCGAGCTCCGGGTCGCTGTGCCGGCCCGCGGAGCCGGACTGCGACCACAGGGCGTCCAGGAGAAGCTTCCGGGCGCGCGGGCGCAGCAGGTTGACGGGAGCCGTGCCGCTGAGCGCGTTGCGGCGGATGCGGCCCAGCGCGTCGGCCTCCAGCTCCAGGCGGCGCCCGAAGGCGACCACACGCAGCCGTGTGGGCGTCGGTGCGGGGGCCTGGGGCGCGTCCTCGTCCTCCTCCTCGCCGAAGGACAGCTGGCCCTCCTGCGAGGCGGCCCGCACCGCGGCGGTGCCGCTCTCCAGCGCGCCCCGCGCGGCCTTGCGCAGGACGTGCAGCATCCGGGACGAGCCCTTGACCCGCGCCACCGCGGGAGAGTCGTAGACCGTGGCCTCCACCGCGCCCGCCGCGTCGTCGGCCAGCGCACCCACCGCGCGGATCGCGACCTGCCCCTCCTCGCCCAGCGAGGGCAGCACGCCCTCGGTGTAGGCGACGAGCAGCGGGGTCGGGGAGACGATGAGGATGCCGCCCGCGTACCGCCTGCGGTCCTGGTAGAGCAGGTAGGCCGCGCGGTGCAGGGCCACGGCGGTCTTGCCGGTGCCGGGTCCGCCCTCGACGTACGTCACCGAGGCGGCGGGGGCCCGGATCACCATGTCCTGTTCGGCCTGGATCGACGCCACGATGTCCCGCATCGTGTGGCTGCGGGCCTGGCCGAGCGCCGCCATCAGGGCGCCGTCGCCGATGACCGGCAGGCTCTCGCCGTCCAGGGTCGCCGTGAGCTCCGGGCGCATCAGGTCGTCCTCGACGCCCAGGACCTTGCGGCCCTTGGAGCGGATGACCCGGCGGCGCACGACACGGCCCGGGTCGACCGGCGTCGAACGGTAGAAGGGCGCCGCGGCCGGGGCCCGCCAGTCGATCACCAGCGGGGAGTAGTCCGCGTCCAGGACGCCGATGCGGCCGATGTGCAGGGTCTCGGCGATCTCGGCGGTGTTGTTCTCGCTCACCGCGTCCTCGGCCGGTTCGACCGATGTGTAGGCCCCGTCCGGGCCCTTCTTGCCGTCCTTGCCCAGCAGCAGGTCGATCCGTCCGAAGAGGAAGTCCTCGAACTCGCTGTTGAGCCGGTTGAGATGTACTCCCGCGCGGAACACCTGCGCGTCCCGCTCGGCGAGCGCACCAGGCGTGCCGACCTGGGAGCGCTTGGCCGCGTCGGTCATGAGGAACTCGGCCTCGTGGATCTTCTCCTCGAGACGCCGGTAGACCTGGTCGAGATGTTCTTGTTCGACGCTGATCTCACGGTCGCGTACGTCGGCCACCGAGGCCCCTTTCCGGACGTGCAGCTGCCCTATTGAGCAGCCGTCTACCGTACGCGAAAGGGGACCCCTGTGTGCACTTGTCTTACGCGTCCACCTCCACCAGGCGATCACCGTCGAACGTGGTCACCTCGAAGTGGTCGATGTCGTTGCGGTCCATCGCGGCGCCCCCGTGGACGTACAGCGGACTGCGCGCCCATTTGTTCGGGCTGTCCTCGATGCCGTAACCCCACTTCGGGACGGACCAGGTGGTCACCGTCTCCTTCTCGCCGTCCTTGCCGACCGCGACCAGGGAGCACTTGAGCGGGCCCTTCACGTTCTTCAGCTCCAGGACCGCGTGCGTGCCCCAGGCCTTCTTCTCCGTGCCGACCGTGGCGCTGACCTTGGTCTTCGGGTCCGTGGCCTTGATCTTGTCGTCCATGTGGTTGAAGAAGGCGTCCTCGGCGGGGCTCGTGGGGTGCGGCTCGCCCGCCACGTCCGTCGTACCGCCGTCGTCGCTCACCGCGAGGACCGTCAGCGGCCCGCCGACGATCAGTGCCGCCGCGGCGGCCACCATGTACATGCCGCGCCGGCGCTTCTGTGCGCGCTTCACGGAGACCTCGTCCACCAGCCGGTCCGCCAGGCGCGGGCTCGGCCGCGCGGCGAGCTGCTCGCCGATCTCCGGTACGGGACGCACACCGCGCGCGCCCGGGAAGTCCGCGAGCGCGGCCAGCATCGGCTCCATGCCGGAGAACTCCTCCAGCTGGTGCGCGCAGTAGGCGCAGCCCGCCAGATGGGCCTCGAAGGCCGTCGCCTCCGCGTCGTCGAGGATGCCGAGGGCGTAGGCGCCGACGGTCTCGTGCACGTCGCCGGCCTCCGCATGGCCACGCGCGTCATGTCCGTAGGACTCGTTCATGCCGTCACCCCCCGCTCCTCGAGCGCAAGCTTCATCGAGCGAAGCGCGTAGAAGACCCGCGAACGCACCGTCCCACTGGGTATACCCAACGTCTCGGCCGCCTCATTGACCGTACGCCCTTTGAAGTAGGTCTCGACAAGTACCTCCCGGTGCGCGGGAGTCAGGTCGTCGAGCGCGTCCGAGAGAGTCATCAGCCACAGCGCCTTATCGATCTCGTCCTCCGCGGGGATGACCTCCAGCGGCGACGGATCGACCTCCTGCGGCCGGGCCTGCCGACTGCGGTGGCCGTCGATGACGATGCGCCGGGCGACCGTCACCAGCCAGGGGCGTACCGAACCGGTCGCACGATTGAGCTGACCGGCGTTCTTCCAGGCACGGATGAGCGTTTCCTGTACGACATCTTCGGCGCGCTGCCGGTCGCCCGCCACAAGGCGGAGCACATAGGCCAGAAGTGGACCCGCGTGCTCGCGGTAGAGGGCGCGCATCAACTCCTCGTCCGGTCCGTTGCGTCGGGGGACCAGGCGATGTCGGTGCGGGCGTTCCTGCGGGCGCTCATCGGCCACGGCGGAATCCTTGCGCACGTCTGCCTCCGGTGTCCGCTCTTCGTCGGGCTTCGCCCTGTCGGCTGTCGTAGCCCTGTCGGCTGTTCACCCGGACTTACGTAGGTGACCGGAGCTGTGTTCAACGGAGATCACACGAGTTTTTCCGCGGCTTCCCGCCGGGGCGGCGCCGGGCCCGCTTCAGGCCCGCGCGAGCGCCGCCCGCCGCCGGTGTCTGGCCACCCGCTCACGGTTGCCGCACACCTCACTGGAGCACCAGCGGCGGCGGCGCCCGCGGGACGTGTCCAGGTACACGATGGGGCAGTTGTCGCCCTCGCACTGGCGCAGCAGGGCGCGCGCCGCGGGGTCGGTGAGCAGGTCGACGGCGTCACGGGCGACGGCGGCGAGCAGGGCCGCGCACCGGGGGTGGCCGTCCAGGGCGCGGACCAGGCTGCCGTCGGGGTGCCGGACGGCGCGCGGGGCCGGCGGCGGCGTCGCGGCGAGGACGTTGACCCTGGCCAACGCGGTGTCCGCGGACCGCCCTTCGAGTTCGGCGAGGACCAACTGGCCGATGTGGCCCCGCAGTTCGCGGAAGGCCACGAGCCAGACCGGTCCCGCCCCCGGCAGGGCGGTGTGATCCGGGATGAGCCCGGCGCCCGCGAGCCAGGCACGCAGCCGGTCCACGGAGTCGAGCCGTTCCACGGGATGGTTCGTCGCCACGAGATCCAGACAGCTCCGCCCGGAGTCGAATCGCAGCTCGTACGTGGCCGGGTCCATGCCCAGTGCCATGCGCCTGTCACCGCCTTGTGGGGTTACCGGTGAGTGCTCCCCCTTACAGTGCCTCGCCTCGGGCGGGTGCGGAACCCCTGCCACCGTGCAGGCGTGAGACGCATGCTTATGGGGGCGCGCTTCGGAACCATGGTCGGGCGCCCGTCCGGCCGGTTGACTCGGTCCCATGAGAGAGAACCGAGTGACGAACCAGCGGAGGCAGGGCAGCGCCGGGGCCGTACTGGGGGCGGCCGTCGTCGCCATGGGCCTGATCTCCGGAACCTTCTACATCTTCTCCTGCGGCGTCATGCCCGGCCTGGGCCGCAGCGACGACCGCGTCTTCATCGAGGTCATGCAGAACATGAACGACGCGTTCAACAACCCGGTCTTCTTCGCGAGCTTCTTCGGGGCGCTGGTCCTCACGGCGGTCTCCGCGTGGCAGCTGCGCGGCACGAGCTCGTACCGGTGGGTGCTCGCGGCGCTCGTCCTCTACCTCGTGGCCTTCGCGGTCACGTCGGTCGTGAACGTGCCCCTGAACGAGGAGCTGGCGGACGCGGGCGACCCGGCGAAGATCGCCGATCCGGCCGCCGTGCGCGAGCAGTTCGAGGACGCGTGGCTGGCCTGGAACGTCGTACGCGCCCTGGTCTCCACCGTCGCGATCGGCCTGCTCGCGCGGGCCCTCGTGCTCCTCGGCCGGGGCAACGGGGCCCGTCAGTCGGCGTACTTGGACCCGGCTGCCGGATCAAGCGCGAGCCGGTAGCCCCGCTTGACGACCGTCTGGACGAGCTTGGGCGCGCCAAGTGCCGTACGCAGCCGGGCCATCGCCGTCTCCACGGCGTGCTCGTCGCGCCCCGAGCCGGGCAGCGCGCGCAGCAGTTCGGCGCGGGAGACCACCCACCCCGGGCGCCGCGCGAGCGCCCGAAGCAGCGACATGCCCGCGGGCGGCACGGGCCGCAGCTCGTCGTCGACCAGGACGGCGTGACCGCGGATCTCGACGCGGTGGCCCGCTATGGGCAACGTACGGGCGCGGGAGGGCAGTTCCTGGCACAGGGTCTGCACGAGGGGGCCGAGCCGGAAGCGTTCGGGCTGCACCGTCTCGACGCCGCGGGCCTGCAGCGGCAGCGCGGTGACCGGGCCCACGCAGGCGGACAGGACGTCGTGCTGAAGGGCGGCGAAGAGCTCGATCGACATGCCGCGGTCCTCGGCGCGGGCCAGGAAGGACGCGGCGGCGGGCGCGCTGGTGAAGGTCAGGGCGTCGACGGCGCGCGCGACGGTGGCGTCAAGGAGCCGGTCGACGGGGGCGAGGTCCTCGGGCGGCATCCACCGGTAGACGGGCACGCCGACGACGTCCGCTCCCCCGGCGCGCAGCGACTCGATGAAGCCGGGCAGCGGTTCGCCGTGCAGCTGGAGCGCGACGCGCTTGCCCTCGACGCCTTCTTCGAGCAGCCGGTCGAGCACCTCCGCCATGGACTCGGATGCGGGCGACCACTTCTCGGTGAGCCCGGCGGCGCGGATGGCGCCTTTGACCTTGGGCCCGCGGGCGAGCAGCTCCACGCCCCGCAGACAATGGAGCAGCGCCTCGCCGAAGCCCCAGCCGTCGGCGGCCTCGATCCAGCCGCGGAACCCGATGGCGGTGGTGGCGACCACGATGTCGGGCGCGTGGTCGATGAGCTCCTTGGTGGCGGAGAGGAGTTCGCTGTCGTCGGCGAGCGGGACGATGCGCAGGGCGGGAGCGTGCAGGACGGTGGCGCCGCGCCGCTGGAGCAGCGCTCCGAGCTCGTCGGCGCGCCGGGCGGCGGTGACGCCGACGGTGAATCCGGCGAGGGGTGCGTGGCCGTTCTTCTGGTGACCGTTCTTCTGCTGACCGTTCTGAGGGGTCGCGTGCATGGCAGCTGCTCTCGTCCCGCTAGTACTGCGTGATGGGTGGTCCGGGGTTGGACGAGCTTGCCAACAGCCCGTGACAACCCCGGATCACCACGATGTCGTACGTGTAACACCAGGCTACGACCGCCTCTCTCTCAGACCTCCGCGTACGTGAGCTGGGGCTTCGTCTCCGCGTCGGCGCTCTGCCCGGAGTCCGGGGCGGGCGCGGGGCGGCGAAGGTATACGGCCCAGGTGACGCAGAAGCACGCCGCGTAGAAGGCGAGGAAGGCCAGGAAGGCGCCGGTCCCGGACCCCACGGTCTGGAAGGACTGCCGGAAGGCGAGGTTGATCCCGAGCCCGCCGAGCGCGCCGACGGCGCCGATGAGCCCCATCGAGGCACCGGAGAGCCGCCGCCCGTAGGCCGCGGCGGCTTCTCCCTGGAGCCCCTTCTGGAGGGCCTTGGCCTGGAAGATGCCGGGGATCATCTTGTACGTGGACCCGTTGCCGAGCCCGGTGAGCACGAAGAGGGCGATGAAGGCGCCGACGAAGAGGGCGAGCGACTCGCGCATGGAGGCGACGACCACGACAGCGGTGGCCGCGCCCATCCCGACGAAGTTCCACAGCGTGATGCGGGCCCCGCCGAACCGGTCGGCGAGCCGCCCGCCGACGGGCCGGATGAGCGAGCCGAGCAGCGGCCCGATGAAGGTGACGGCGGCGGCCTGGAGCGGAGTACGCCCGAACTGGGTCTGCAGGACGAGCCCGAAGGCGAAGCTGTAGCCGATGAAGGACCCGAAGGTCCCGACGTACAGGAAGGCCATGATCCAGGTGTGGGCGTCCCGGACGGCCTCCTTCGCGGCGCCGGTGTCGTTCTTCACGGTGGCGAGGTTGTCCATGAAGAGGGCGGCGCAGAGGGCGGAGACGAAGATGAGGGGGATGTAGATCCCCAGGAGCACGCGGGGCCCGCCCCCGGCCCCGATGACCGCGAGCCCGGCGAGCTGGACGACGGGTACGCCGATGTTGCCGCCACCGGCATTGAGCCCAAGGGCCCACCCCTTCTTCCGCAGCGGGAAGAAGGAGTTGATGTTGGTCATGCTGGAGGCGAAGTTGCCGCCGCCGACGCCGGTGAGGAGGGCGCAGAGCATGAAGGTGGTGTAGGAGGTGCCGGGCTCCATCACGGTGAAGGCCGCGATGGTGGGCACGAGGAGCGCGCCGGCCGCGATGATCGTCCAGTTGCGCCCGCCGAAGCGGGCGACGGCGAAGGTGTAGGGGACGCGGGCGACGGCTCCCACCAGGGTGGCCATGGACACCAGGAAGAACTTCCCGGCGGGGTCGATCCCGTACTCGGGCCCCATGAAGAGCACCATCACGGACCACAGGGTCCAGATGGAGAACCCGATGTGCTCCGAGAGGATCGAGAACACCAGGTTCCGCCGGGCGACGCGCTCGCCTCCCTCCTCGTTCCAGAACCTCTCGTCCTCCGGGTCCCACCGCTGGATCCACATGACAGGCCTCATCTCCACGGCTTGCGGCTGATGACCCGAAGGTAGGGAGGCCGGGTTTCAGCCCTGTGGCACGCGGTGACCGGCGGGGAACGTTGCTCTCACCTGGCGGTGGGGCGGGCGGTGAGGGGCTCTGGCGGGCGGCTGGGTCAGGCGGCGTTGACCCACGGGAGGACGTCGGTGCCGCCGCCCTTGTCCCACTTGAGGGTCACTTCGTCGTCGGCCTGGGTGAGGTCGGCGGAGATGTACTTCTCGTCGTCGCCGGTGCCGCACTTGAGCGCGATGCGGAAGCCGGTGCCGCCCTGCGCCTGCCCGAGCCCCATGCAGAGCCCGTCGCCGCCGGCGTCGATGTACGAGACGGAGTGCTTGCCCTTGCCCTGTCCGGAGGTGAGCTTGGCGCCGATGGTGAGGGTCTTGGCCTCGTCGTTCTGCCACTGGCCTTGGTACCCGGTGTCACCGGCGGGCCGTTCCGTCTCGTCCTCGGTCGGCTCGTCGAGGGGGTCGTCGGTGGTGGGGTCTGCCGAGGGCTCCGCGGAGGGCACCTCTTCGGAGGGGTCGTCGGAGGCGGAGGGGCTGGCGGACACGCTCTTGTCGGCCTTGGGCTTCTGGTCGTCGTCACTGTCGCCACTGGTGGCGAGGAAGATCCCACCGCCGACGAGGGCGGCGGCCACGACGACGGAGCCGACGATGAGGGCGACCTTGTTCTTGCCTCCGCTGCCGCTGCCGCCGCCGGGCGGAGGGGGCGGTGGGTAGCCGGCGTACTGGGGGTCGGGCTGGCCGAAGGGGGTTGCTCCGTACGGGGCTTGGGGCGCGGTCCCGTACGGGCCCTGGGGCGGCTGACCGTAGGGGCCGCTCTGCGGGGGCTGGCCGTAGGGGCCGCTTTGCTGAGGCTGGCCCTGCGGGGGCTGGGCGGGAGGCGGTCCCTGCGTCGCGTAGGGGTCCTGCGTGTACGGGTCCTGCGTGTACGGATTCTGCCCATCGGCGGGCGGCTGCGGAGGGGTCGGCGGGGCGCCGTAAGGCCCAGCGGGTGGCCCCGGTATGGGCGGCTGAGGCTGCTGCGGTGGCCCGAATCCGCCCTGCGGTCCGCCCTGTGATCCGCCCTGCGGTCCGTCTTGTGATCCGTCCTGCGGCGGCTGGCCGGGAGGCTGGCTCATGAGTGCGGGTCCCCTCGCTGTCCGACTCGACTCCTCGCAGAGCCCGGCGGAGACCCCCTGCCCCCGCCCAGTCCCCAACATCCACCACGGGCTGTCCAAGGCACAAGCCCCGCATACGACGGCCGAAGCCGTGCGGGGGCCCAAGATTGCCCGCCGCCACCGCCCTCCCTCAGACAGCCACACCGACCCCGCACCCCGCAGGCACCTCCACCTCGAACCACAGCAGTTTCCCCGCGCTCCCGAACAGCTGATCCCCGAGCGGCCACCCGCCCCACGAGTCGGCGCACTGCCGTACGAGAAAGAGCCCCCGCCCACTGTCGGAGTCCGTGGACACAGGCGCAGGCGCACCGAAGGCACCGGGCGGCTTGTCGAAGGGAGCAGGGATATAGGGGCTGGTGTCCCACACCCCGACACGAAGCCGCCCGTCCCGCACGGACCGCAGCCGCAGCGAGGCGGGGCCCTTCGTGTGCCGATAGGCATTGGTGATCATCTCGGACGTCAACAGCTCGGCGACATCGAGGAGTTCCAACATGCCGTGCCCGGAGAGGGCGGCCCGCAAGGTCATGCGGGCAACGCGGGGCGCTCTTGGATCGTGGGGCAGATGAAGGGCGTAGGACCAGCCTTGGGGTGGGGCTACGGTGACCATGAGGCCTCCCAGGGAGGGGGGTTGTCCCACTCGACGTGCCGATCCGGATGAGCGGTGGCAATGCCGCAGCCGTGCGGCGCGGTGCGCTTCCGCCTTACGGGACAAGGAACTTGAGTGGCGTGAGACACACCGTAGCCACCTTCATGGACTACATTCCATGGAAAGCAGGGACTGTAGCCCTAGTTAACTCGTGTGAGTTACCTCTGCAGTACGCGTACGAGCAAGGAGCACGCTGATGCCGTCGACGAGCCCGCCGCCGACCGCCCGCCGCCGACGCCTCGGAACGGAACTCCGCAGGCTGCGCGAACGCGCGGATCTGTCAGCCACCGAGGCAGCCGCGCTGTTGGGTGCCACTCAGTCGCGCATCAGCAACATCGAGGCCGGACGCTACGGAGTCAGCGGCGAGCGCGTACGCACGCTGGCTCGCCACTACGACTGCGCCGACGAGGCTCTGGTGGACGCACTTGCCTCCATGACAGGCGACCGCAGGCGCGGATGGTGGGAGGAATACCGCGAGGTCCACTCTCATCGGATGCTCGACCTCACCGAGGTCGAGCACCACGCCGTCGCGCTACGAGTGGCGCAGATCATCAACATTCCCGGACTGCTTCAGACTCCGGCCCACGCACGAGCCCTCTTCAACCAGACCGTGCCACCCCTGAAGCCGCACGAGATCGAGCACCGCGTCTCGCACCGCATCAAGCGCCAGGAAGTCCTGCACCGCGAGCACCCTCCGCCGTACACCGCGATCATCCACGAGGCCGCACTACGTATGCGATTCGGCGACCGGGCCACCGCGCGGGACCAGCTCGATCACCTGGCCGCGATGAGCGAGGCGGAGCATGTAGCCATCGCCGTGATCACGTTCGACAGTGGCCCCTTCCACACGTCCGGTCAGGGCATCGACTACTTCCACGGCCCGGTCCAGCAACTCGACACCGTACAAATCGATACCGATCACGGCGGCGAACTCATCGATTCGCCGGCGCAGTTGGAGCGCTACCGTCTGGTCCTGGACCGCATGGAAGCTGCCGCGCTGGCACCGGGCAAGTCCCGGGACCACATCATGCGGCTGGCCCGCGACATCTGAAGGAGCCCAAAGTGTCGGAACTGCGCTGGCAGAAGTCGACCCATAGCCAGGAAGCCTCCTCCTGCGTCTACATAGCCGCAGCCCCGGACGGCACAATCCACCTCCGCGAAAGCGACACCCCAGACACCATCCTCACGACAACCCCGGACCGCCTCCACGCCCTGATACGCACCCTCAAGACCGCCCCACGCGTCAATATCTGACCGCCACAGAGCGCAGCATCACCAGCAGGAGGCAGCCGAGGTGGCCCCCGGCGTTCGATACCGTCGTCGGATGCTGTCGGGGTCGGCGACTCTCTCTTCTCGCCGGACTCCGCACCCGTGATCTTGTTGTTCTCCTTGGAGTCGCCATCGCCCCCTCCGCAAGCAGAAAGCGAGAGGACCGCGGCAGCAGTGAGGGTGGCCGCCGCGAGCAGGGTGGGCGGCGTCCCGCCCTGCGGGGGGGCATAGGCGGGCATAGCGTCCGCGCAACGCTGCCGTTGGCGCAGATCCATCGCTCAGCGCAGCTCGACCCTCACCAACAGGCACGAGCCACGGCTCCTCTTCGCCCTTTGAATCCGCGAAGCCACCGGGCCCCCTGGGCAACTGCGGCAGGGCTCAGCCCAGATGCGTATCCCCCAGCGAAACCAACAGCCTCCGCAATGCCCCGTCCAGGGCCTCGCGGTCCTCCGCCGACAGAGAGCCCAGCATTCGCTCCTCGTTCGCCACGTGGTCGACGACCGCGCGGTCGACCAACCCCAGACCCGCCTCCGTCAGGCGGACCTTGATCGCCCGGCGATCGGACGGGTCCGGGTGGCGTTCGATCAAGCCCTTGCGTTCCAGCTTGTCGAGGCGGTTGGTGATGGCGCCCGACGTCACCATCGCGCTCTTCAGGAGGCCGCCCGCCGTCAGTTCGTGCGGGGCACCCACCCTCCGCAGCGTGGCGAGGACGTCGAACTCCGCGAACTCCAGGCCGTGTTCGGCGAAGACCGGCTTCATCCCCTTGCTCAGCAGGTGGTCCGCCCGTTTGATGCGGCCCACCAGGGCCATCGCGTCCAGGCCCGCCGCGTCCATGTCCGGACGCTCCCGGTGCCACTGGCCGCGCAGCTCGTCGATGGCGTCGGCCACCACCTCGGGGTCAGCCATTCCCGCACTCCTCTCAAGGCCCCGGGTTCGCGAACGTCGAGTATCTCAACGTTCAGATACTTGACGTTCGCAGACCCAGGGTTCATATTTATCTCAACGTTGAGAATAATAGCGTTCAGGGGAACCTAGGGGGAGCACACCATGTCCATCAGCAGCCCGCAGGCTCAGGCAAACACCGCGGCACACGAGACCCGCAGCGCACACCGCCCCGGTCAAGCACCGCGAAACCGCGCTCTCGCCGCCGCGGCCCTCGCCGCCATCGGCCCCGCCACCTGGGGCACCACCTACGTCACCACCACCGAACTCCTGCCCCCGGACCGCCCCCTCCTCGCCGCGGCCCTGCGCGCGTTGCCCGCCGGGCTCATCCTGCTCGCCCTCACCCGGCGGCTGCCCAGCGGTGACTGGTGGTGGAAGGCGGGGGTGCTCGGACTGCTCAACTTCGGGGCCTTCTTCCCCCTGCTGTTCTTCGGGGCCTACCACCTGCCCGGCGGCGTCGCCTCCACCGTCAGCGCCGTCATGCCGCTCGTCGTCGCCGGCTTCGGGATCGGGGTTCTGAAGGTGCGGCCCACCCGTCGTACGTTGCTCGCCGGGCTGGTAGGCGTCGTCGGCGTCGGGCTGCTCGTCCTGCGCGGCAGCGCGTCCGTAGACCCCGTGGGGATCGCCGCCATGCTGATCGCCACCACCCTCATGGCCCTCGCCGTCGTGCTCAGCAAGCGCTGGGGGCGGCCGGAGGGTGTCTCGCTGCTCGCCCTCACCGGGTGGCAACTCACCGCCGGTGGGATCGTGTTGGCCCCCATCGCGCTCTCCTTCGAAGGGCTGCCGGGTCACCTCACCGGCGCCAACCTCGCCGGATACGCCTACCTCGGCATCATCGGCACCGCCATCGCGTACGCCCTCTGGTTCCGCGGCATCGAGCGGCTCCCCGCATCGTCCGTGTCGTTCCTCGGGCTCACCAACCCCGTCGTCGCCACCCTCGCCGGACTGCTCCTCCTGGGGCAGACCCTCACCCTCTGGCAGGTGGGCGGGCTGCTCCTCGTCGTCGCGAGCGTGCTGGTCGGGCAAGGCCGCCCCGCACGACGACACCCGTAGCCCCTCCCGCTCCCCTCTCCCTCCCCGCGCCATCCGTCCCGCACAAGGAGCAGGTCCCATGCGCATCACCGTCCTCGGCGCAGCCGGAAACGTCGGCAGCCGCGTCGTCACCGAAGCTCTCGCCCGCGGCCACGAAGTCACCGCCGTCGTCCGCGACGCCGCACGGTTCCCCGCCCTGCACCCCGCCGCCGTCCACCGCACCGGCGACGCCGGAGTCCCTCAGCAGGTAGCCGAGTTGAGCTCCGGGCAGGACCTCGTGGTGAACGCCACCAGACCCGCCCCCGGCCGCGAGCCCGAACACGCCGCCATCAGCCGGGCGTTGCTCGCGGGGCTGGACAAGACCGGCGTACGCCTGCTGATCGTCGGCGGGGCCGGGAGTCTCACCGTGCCGGGCGGGCAAGGCGTCCTCGCCATCGATGATCCCGCCTACGTCCCCACCGCCTGGCGTCACATCGCCCTCGCCTCCAACGCCCAGTTCGACGCCGTCCGCACCGCCGGCACCGACGTCGACTGGACGTACGTGAGCCCGTCCGCCCTGCTCGAACCGGGCGTCCGCACCGGCACCTACCGGCTCGGCGCCGACGAACTGATCGTCGACGCCGAGGGGAACTCCGCCATCTCCATGGAGGACCTGGCGGTGGCGCTCCTGGACGAGGCCGAACGCCCCAAGCACCACCGCACCCGCTTCACCGTCGGGTACTGACCACCGGCCACAGACCCGAACTCACGCTGCTCACACCGCAGACCGCTGGAACTGCTGGTTCGCACCGTTGCCACAGGTCCATTGCACGAGCCGGGCCCCGTCCCCGGTGGACTCGTCCGCCACGTCGAGGCACTTGCCGCTGTGCCGGGAGACCAGCCGGTAGGTGTCGCCTCCCCGGTCCTCGAAGCGCCACTGCTGATGCGCTCCGGAACCGCATCGGTACTGGTTCACGAAGGCCCCGTCCCCGGTGGACTCGTCCGCCACGTCCAGGCACTTGCCGCTGTGCTGCGCCAGGACCCGTACGTATCCGTCGCCCGCCTCCTCCAGGCGCCACTGCTGGTCGAGGCCGCCGTCGCACGCGTACTGCACGACGGCCGCGCCGTCGGCGGAGGAGTCGTCGGAGACGTCCAGGCACTTGCCGCTGTGCCGGGCGGCGAGGCTGTAGTGGGGTCCGCCGCCCACTCCTCGGACGGTTCCGGCAGCCGTGTCGACGGAGATCTGCGGGTACCACGGCAGGCTCATGGTGGTCCTGGTCGGGAAGGCCAGCGGCGCCCAGACGTACTGGGAGTCGTTGACCGTGCCGCCCATGGAGTTGCCCCAGCGGTCGCCCATGTAGAGGTAGGAGGTGCCCGAAGTGCCCTGTACCGGAAGGACGTACGCGGTCTGGGAGCCGTACGCGGTCGCGTCGCCGACCTCCTTCATCTGAGACCAGGGGCCGGTGATGCTGTCGGCGGTCGCGTACCGCTGCTGGTTGGGGTACCAGCCGCTGGTTCCCGAGGTCAGCATGAAGTAGACCCCGTCCCGCTTGAACAGTGCCGGGGACTCCCGGTGGTGGCCCGGCCAGGGGTTGGCGACCTCCTTGTCGAAGGCCGTGTAGTCGTCGGTCAGCCGGTAGATGAAGAGGTCGGCGTTCTCGCTGCCGGACGAGATCTGGTACGCCGTGCCGTCGTCGTCCTTGAACAGCGTCATGTCACGGGACGTGGTCCCGCTCGGCGGCCGGAAGCTGCCCTTCCAGCTGTAGTCGCCGTCGACCGTGTCGGAGACGGCGACGGCGGTGCGGGACTCGGTGTAGTCCTTGCCGTTCTCCTTGTGCATCCACATGACGAACTTGCGGGTCTCGCTGTTGTAGATGACCTTGGGGCGCTCGATGTTGGCGACGGAGAGCTCCGGGTCGCTGTCCTGCGTCAGGACGTTCTTCCTGAACTCCCACGTCTTCAGGTCGGAGGAGCGGTAGACCGAGACGGCCTTGAACGTGTTGTCCGCGTGACGGTTCTCGCCGAACCAGTAGTAGAACTCACCCACCTTGACGGCTCCGCCGCCGTGGGCGTGGACCCCGGCTCCCGTGGTGTCCGTGAACTGGGTCCCGTTGGTGACGGTGACCGGCGCGGCATGTGCCGGGAAGCCGGCGGCGACCAGCCACAGCATGCTCAGGATGGCGGCCAGTAAGGGTCTGCGGGCGCGTCGGAACATCGAAGGTCCCTTCTTCGAAGGTGGGGGTGGACGCGAGCGGTCGTGCTCTCCGACATCCTCAATTGTTGTTTCATGTTGATGTCTGTTGAGGGACCGTAAATGTGGTCGATGTTTACGTCAACACCGAACGCAAAGCAAAACACGGAGGGGGGGCCCCCCCGCCGGCCGGGGGGGGGGGCCCCCCCACGGCCCCGCCCGGGGCGCCGGGTGCGGCCCGGGCGCCCGCGCCCCCGGGGGCCCCCCCCCCCCCCCCCCCCCCCCCCCCGGCCCC